>JBFJJO010000211.1:0-1622 GCA_041612215.1 Methylophaga sp. | reverse complement strand
GATGTTGACTGCTCGTCAGTGACCGTTGGACGGTGAAACAGTCAAGCACCATCAAAATTTGTCACCTGCATTGATGCAGGTTTTTTGCCAGTTTTCAAATGTCATTGAAAGCTGGTACTTACTATCTGCCGGGATGAGACGTTGACTGCCAATGATGCTTTGATTGATTCAGCAGAACATAATACACAGCAACGTATTGTAAAAATTCGCCGTGATTACAATACCTGGGTAGCCAATGAGACCCTTGAGGATTATGCACTGCGTTTTACGCCACACTCCTTCAGAAAGTGGTCGATTTTCCGTGTCTCGAATACGGCGCTTGGAGCGATTTCTTTTCTGGTTCTGGAAGTTATTGGCGGTGCCCTGGCGGTTAATTTTGGTTTTGTGAATGCTTTCTGGGCGATTCTGACTATCAGCCTGATTATCTTTTTGACCAGTTTGCCCATCAGTCTTTACGCCGCCAAATATGGGCTGGATATGGATTTACTGACCCGGGGTGCTGGATTCGGTTATATCGGTTCGACCATTTCGTCGTTTGTTTATGCCACGTTTACTTTTATTCTGTTTGCGTTAGAAGCCGTCATCATGGCCTACGCGCTGAGCATGTATTTTGATTTGCCCATTTATGTCTGGTATCTGGTTTCTGCGGTTTTGATTATTCCGCTGGTCACCCATGGCGTGACATTAATCAGCCGTATTCAGATGATCACCCAGCCGGTGTGGCTGACCCTGATGGTGCTACCCTTTATTTTCATCTTTGCCAAAGAGCCGGAAGTCGTCAGGGGCTTAATTAATTTTGCTGGCAGCTCCGGTTATGACAGCAGTTTTAATATTTACATGTTTGGTACGGCCATTGCGATTGGTATGGCATTGATCCCGCAGGTGGGCGAGCAGGTAGATTTTTTGCGTTTTATGCCGGAAAAAACCGCAAAAAACCGATTCCGCTGGTACTCGGGTGTGATTTTGGCAGGCCCGGGCTGGATCTTTGTTGGCATGATCAAAATGTTTGCTGGGGTGTTGTTAGCTTATATGGCATTAACGGTTTCCCGATCGGTTGAAGAAGCGGTTAACCCGACCTATATGTATTACACCGCCTTTAGCTACATGATTTCCAATGCGGATGTCTTGCTGGCTGTGACGGTGTTTTTTGTCGTGCTATCGCAGGTCAAAATCAATATAACCAATGCCTATGCCGGATCACTGGCCTGGTCCAACTTTTTTGCACGATTGACGCACAGTCATCCGGGCCGCGTGGTATGGCTATTATTTAATGTACTCATTGCCACCATGCTGATGCTGCTCGATGTATTCGAGGCACTGGAACAAATACTGGGCTTGTATTCAAATATTGCCATTTCCTGGGTAACGGCTGTGGTTGCCGATCTGGTGATTAATAAACCATTGGGTTTAAGTCCAAAGGGCGTTGAATTCCGGCGGGCTTATCTGTACGACATTAATCCGGTGGGCGTCGGGGCGATGTTAATTGCATCAGTATTATCGGTATTGGCGTTTGTCGGTGTTTTTGGTCTGGAAGCACAATCTTTTTCGTCATTTATTGCGATGTTTACGGCGTTGATTTGTTCCCCTTTAATAGCCTGGTGGACGAAAGGTAAATATTATCT
>JBFJJO010000210.1:0-1696 GCA_041612215.1 Methylophaga sp. | reverse complement strand
TTTAAAGAACTGGTGATCGAATCCGATGTGCAGCGCTTAAACTCGGAAAAGGCTCAGGATTGGGATAACGCCATGCGGTATGGTGTGGGCCTTGAGTACCAGCATAATGAACAATGGGCCTGGCGTGCCGGTGTCGCCTACGATGAAACGCCGGTGCCCAACGCGCAGCGTCGCACACCGCGGATTCCTGATAATGATCGCAAATGGGTCGCCTTTGGTGGCAGTTATGCCTACAGTGACAATCTGATTATTGACGCGGCTTATGCGCATTTATTTATGTCTGACAACAAAATTGATGACCGCAATGAACAAGGTTATCGTCTCGTTGGTGAATATCGGACGCATGTTGATATCTTAGGCGTTCAGATGCGCTGGATGTTTAATTAATCAACTCATGTCAAAAAATACAAACTATATTTCACCCGACACAGCTGTCAGCTTACCCGGTTTATTTTTTGAGCGACTGCGCCGGAGTCCCAGGCAACCAGCCTATCGGTTTTTTCATGCTGATGACAACACCTGGCAGAGCCTGAACTGGCAGCAAGCCGCTTTTCAAATTGCCCGCTGGCAACAAGCCTTTTCAGCCGAAAAGCTGCAAGCCGGTGACCGTGTCGCGCTGAATTTACGTAATTGTAAAGAATGGGTGTTTTTTGATCTGGCAGCAATGAGCCTCGGGCTGGTAGTGGTACCGCTATATCCTGATGACCGGCCTGATAACATGGCGTTTATACTGGAAGATGCCGATGTTAAATTGGCTTTATTGCAATCCGGTCGGCAATGGCAACTGCTGAAATCAGCGCTCAGTGAAAAAAATGCGCTGAAAACCGTTGTTTTGCTTAATCCCGATCAAAATGAAGATGGCAATATCCCATCCGTCAGCATGGATGACTTTCTCAGTCAGCCAACCCGGCCGTTGCAGGAAATCCTGCTTGATGGTCATAAACTGGCCTCGATTATCTACACTTCCGGCACCACGGGTCGACCTAAGGGCGTCATGCTGAGCCACCAGAATATGCTGTCAGTTGCTTATGGTGCCTTGCAGTTTTTTGAAATCTATCATGACGATGTATTTTTATCGTTTTTGCCCCTGTCCCACACGTTGGAACGGACCGGTGGCTATTATCTACCGATGATGGCCGGTGCCAGTGTCGCTTATTCGCGCAGCATTCCGCTATTAGCTGAAGATATGCAGCAAGTGCAGCCGACTATATTAATTGCAGTACCGCGGATTTTTGAACGGATTCACGATCGGTTGCAACAACAGCTGCGTCAGCAATCAAACATTAAACGACTGATTTTTAAGCTCACTGTCAGCACCGGCTGGCAACGTTTCCAATGGCAGCAGGGCCGCCAGCGCTGGTCGCCCAGACAAGTGCTGTGGCCATTATTAAGCAAACTGGTTGTTCACACTTTTCAGCAACGGCTGGGCGGTAAATTACGCTTGGCTGTCAGTGGCGGTGCTCCCCTGCCAGGCCACGCTGCGCGATTATTTATCGGTTTACAGCTGAATTTGTTGCAAGGCTATGGCTTAACTGAAACCAGCCCGGTTATCAGTGTGAATCCCCCGGATCGCAACGAACCTGACAGTGTCGGATTACCCATTAAAGGTGTGCAGGTAAAAGTTGGCGAACAACAGGAACTGTTGACCAAAGGGCCGGGCAATATGCTGGGTTACTGGAATAATCATAAAGCCACA
>JBFJJO010000209.1:0-1847 GCA_041612215.1 Methylophaga sp. | reverse complement strand
GTTTCGCCTGATAATCCGGTGTCTGTGCCTGCGGATTTTGAAATCGCAGTGGTGGATTTTGCTGATAATCAATGACGCTGATAGCAGGATTTTTTGCTGCCAGTGTCGCCAAATCAGCGCGCATCGATTCGCTGGAAGCGCCATGCAATAACCGATACATCGCCGATTGCTCAATGTCTTTTACCTTACCCCAGACAATCACGCAGCGCTCACGGGCACGGGTCAAAGCCACATACAATAACCGCACGGCCTGTGCCTGCTCTTCTTCAATCGCCAGCTGCCGGGCTTTTTCCAGCAGCGGTTCAGTTAATGCTACCGAGGGCTGATAGTCGGCGTCGGGATCATGGTATTCGACAATATCCTGCTTGGCGGCCGGGGTTCTGCCGGTCCAGTTAAACGGACAAAAGACAATGGGATATTCGAGACCTTTACTGGCATGGATGGTCATGATTTTCACCAGATCGGCATCGCTTTCTAACCTTAATTGAGCAGCTTCGTTATCGCCCAGACTGGCATCACGTTGCCTTGCCAGCCACTGATTTACTGCTTCAATGCGATGGTGCTGACGTAATGATTCGGTCTGGATTAATTCGGCAAGATGAAGGAAATTGGTCAGTTGCCGTTCACCATCGGCCTGTTTGAGCAGCCGTTGCAAAGTCTGGTTAAGCTGCAACAAACTGCGAAACATGGCCATAAAACCCGAATGTTGCCAACGCTGTTGCAGCACTAATAACTGCTCTGACCAGTTGGCAAATATCGTTTCATCCTGATTGACGGTAAAAATCTGTGTAGCAGTCAAACCAAATAATGGCCCGGCCAAAACGGTGGCTAAACGCTGCGGATGATCTGGCTGCGCCAACGCTAAAATCAGGGTATGCAAATCTGCCGCCTGCGCAGAATCGAACACATTGTCACGTCCCTGCTGGACGCTGTTAATACCACGCTGACGCAGTGCCTGCTGAATAAGGCTGGCTTGCCGATGGCTGGGCACCAGCACGGCAATATCGCCACCTGTTAATGCCTGTTTTTTACCGGTTTGGTCATCAACTAGACAGGCTTTGTCCTGTGTAGCCAGATTTAATAAACGGGCAATTTCATCGGCGGTAATGGTTACCGCACTGTCGGTCATGGCGGCTATTGTCAGTGGCTTATCGTCGTCACTATCAACAAAAAACAGCTGTAATGCTGCTTGTTCGCCGGCTTCTATTTGTAAAGCAGCAGCATTCTCGCGCGCCGCTGCTACTGAATGAAATGGAATTTGCTGATAAATAAACGGCGCATCATGCTGAGCAAATAATTGATTAACGGCGCTGACCAGTGCTGGTTGAGAGCGCCAGTTTTTGCCGAGTGTATGCTGCTGCGCCGCATCGCGTTTGGCTTTGAGATAGGTAAAAATATCGGCGCCGCGAAAGCTGTAAATCGCTTGTTTGGGATCGCCGACAAAAAACACCGGCAGGCCACTGCCCGCAAATAAACGCCGAAAGTTATCGTATTGAATCGGATCGGTATCCTGAAACTCATCAATCAGCGCCGCCCGGTATTGCTGACGCAGGCGATCCACCAGCCATTCACCCTGCTCGCCATTCAGCGCCGCGCCGAGGTTAATCAGCAAATCATCATAGGACTGTATTTGCTGCTGGGCTTTGCGCTTCGGTAATTGCTCGCGAATAAAGGCAAGTAATTGCAGCCGCAGATGCTGTAACTGCACGGCCCGTAAGTCATGAATATCGGCATAACGTTCGGCCAGCGTTGATATCGCTGACCAGAAACTAAGTGCTGGTAATTCGACGTTCTTTTTCAGGCCTTTATTGAGCTTTTCCGGGCTCAGTAACTCCAGCAATTCCGGC
>JBFJJO010000208.1:0-1922 GCA_041612215.1 Methylophaga sp. | reverse complement strand
TGGCACTGGCAGCAGCAAACCAGTTATCGGCGGTTAGATTGGCAAATGCCGAGGGCAGTGCCGTTTCGATTTTTTCGACAGGCAGTTGCTGACCAATAACACCCGTTGAGAAGGGCAATACGGACTCTGGATTAATACTCGTCAATGCCGCAACTGCCTGACAAGATTTTTTGGCGGCCAGCATACCCTGCTCACCGGTACCGGCATTCGCGTTACCGGAATTAATCAGCAAATAGCGAGGGGTGGCTTGTTTTTGATGTTCGCGGCACAAGAGCACCGGTGCGGCACAAAACGCATTACGGGTATATACCGCTGCGGTATGACTGCCTTCAGCAATTTCAATTAAAACCACATCCTGACGGCCCGGTTTTTTAATACCTGCGCTGGCTGTAGCCAGACGAATACCATTAATTGCCCGTAAATCTGCCGCCACTGGCGGCAACAAATTAACGGCCATTAACTGACTTGTCCGTGGCAGTTTTTGAATTTTTTGCCACTACCGCAAGGGCAGGCTTCGTTACGGCCGACTTTGCGACCTTCACGGGTGATTGGCTGACTGGCCGTAGGCTGTTCTACCTCGTCTTCTTCTGCCTGCATTGTTGCGGCGTCAGCATGCTGATATTGAACATCAGTTGATTGCTGACGCTGCGCTTCAACCGCTTCAACATCAGATGGTGCGCGCACTTGCACCCGAGAAATCAGGCTGATCACATCATGTTTGATGCTGGACAGCATTGCTGTAAACAGCGAGAAAGCTTCACGCTTGTATTCTTGCTTGGGATCTTTTTGCGCATAACCACGCAAATTAATGCCCTGACGCAGATAATCCATCGATGCCAAATGCTCTTTCCATTGTGAGTCCAGCGTTTGCAGCATGATAGCTTTTTCAAAATGACGCATCAGTTCGGCGCCGACTTGTTCTTCTTTGGCTTTACAGGCTGATTCAGCAGCTTCAATGATTTTATCGCGCAGGCTTTCTTCATGCAGACTGTCATCAGATTCCAGCCAGCCGCTGATATCTAAATCAAGTGCAAAATCCTCACGCAACGCTTGTTCAAGGCCTGCCACATTCCATTGCTCATCAATACTATTTGGCGGGATATAAATACTGATAACATCGTTAACAACACTGGCGCGCATACTGGTAACCGATGCCGAGACATCATCAGCTGCCATCAGCTCATTACGCTGTTCATATATGACTTTTCGTTGATCATTGGCGACGTCGTCGAATTCCAACAATTGCTTACGAATGTCAAAGTTATGGCCTTCGACTTTACGCTGGGCGTTTTCGATAGCACGACTTACCCACGGATGTTCAATCGCCTCGCCTTCTTCCATACCTAGTTTTTGCATCAACGCGGCCATACGATCTGAAGCAAAAATACGCATCAGATTGTCTTCTAAGGACAGATAAAAACGGGTAGAACCTGGATCACCCTGACGTCCCGAACGACCTCGCAGCTGATTATCAATACGCCGTGATTCATGACGTTCAGAACCGATAATATGTAAACCACCGGCTGCTAAAACGGCATCATGACGTTTTTGCCATTCGGCTTTGACAGCAGCTTTTTGTTCTGACGACACGTCATCACCGAGGCTTTCGATTTCAGCATCGAGACTGCCACCAAGCACAATATCGGTACCACGACCCGCCATGTTGGTGGCAATGGTCACCGAACCCGGTTTACCAGCCTGGGCAATAATATGGGCTTCTTTTTCGTGGAATTTAGCGTTCAAAACCTCGTGCGGAATTTTCGCTTGCGTCAGCAGACGGTCAACATATTCAGAGGTCTCAATTGACGCTGTACCAACCAGTACCGGTTGTTTGCGTGCCACACAGTCTTTGATGTCTTCTAAAATGGCATCGTATTTTTCTTTACTGGTTAAATAAATCCGATCAGCTTCATCCTTACGTG
>JBFJJO010000207.1:0-1990 GCA_041612215.1 Methylophaga sp. | reverse complement strand
ATCAGGTTGCTGGCAACAATCGGCCGACCCGTATGACCCAGTGATACGCGGCACATCATGCAGAGAATTAATAATCCCATGGCGCCAGCGGATAAGCTATGTAAAGCGATACTGGCTGGGATGTTAAGTCCGGCATAATGGCCGGAAAACAGCAAAAGTCCGATAACTATCCACCAGTAACCCAGATGCAAGGACCATAGCAATGGATGCGTTAAGGTGGTGAAAAAACGCCAGTTTGCACAACGCCAGCCAAGTAATACAGCAGATACCGCAAACAGCACACTTAATAATGCTGCCGGCAACTGCATTGCTGGTGCCAATAATGACAAAATCAATAATGCCCAAAGTGCACTTAAAGCAGTTCTGTCCAGCCAAGCGTGATGCGTTTTTGCCGACTTGCCGGTGGTGTTGGCGGTAAACATAGGAATCACGCGGCCACCAATAATCGCCATCATCAGCGTAATTAACAGCACGGCGCTGTACAGGGCCTGACTTTGCAATTCCGGTTGGTTGTTAACGACTGCAAAATGACTTAAGCCATTGCATATCATCAATAAAATTAATGCCAGCACAGCAAAGTAATTACGTGTCTGGTTACGAACCAGTAAGGGAATAAATAAAAACATGGCCGCGGCCGGGAAAAACAGCAGATCGACAAACACGATAAGCATCTCTGGCACTACCGGTATGGCCATCAGCACTCTGGCAAGCAGCCATAACAACAGCAAATACATCAGCGGCCGGCCATTAACAGAGCGAAGTCCCGTCCAGCTCTGCACTGCGGTCAGCAAGAAGCCAACGATGACTGCACCGACAAAACCAAACAGCATTTCATGGCCATGCCAGAATTGCAGACTACCATAGGGTTTGAATTGCCAACCGTACATCGCCAGTCCCCAAATCAGCAGTGACAAAACACTGACTGCGGCCGCGCCCAGAAATAGAGGCCGGAATGCAAGTGAAAATAAAGCCGATGTAACGGGTAGAGGTGCTGATTTATCGTTCATTTTCATTCCCTAAATATTACTACTGGCAATATATTGATGACCTGCGTTGTTGGCATGGCAACATTGCCTGTCTAAGGTAACACCTGAACGATAATCAAAGCATCCGTTTTAAGATGACGTCTTTTACAATTCATCAAATCTAATCGTCTCGCAACAATTGGATGACTCCCCAAACATGGCAAATTCGCATATTACATAGTAACCAAAATGACTATTTTTGCCTGGTAATATAAAGCTAGCGCTGACGGATGTTATAGTCAGACTAATAGCAAGTAGAGGTGTGCAGACCATGAGTGGAATGGATTCAGCAGCTTTACAATCGCTGCACCAATATTGGCAGGCCTGTAATTACTTGGCCGCAGGCATGATTTATCTGCAAGACAATCCTTTATTGAAAACACCACTTAAGCCAGAGCACATTAAGCGGCGTTTGATTGGTCATTGGGGCAGCAGTCCGGCGTTGAGTTTCAGTTATGTGCATATCAATCGGACTATCAATAAATACGACCTCGACTGTATTTTTTTAGCGGGCCCCGGCCATGGGGCGCCCGGCGTGTTAGCCCCGGTTTATCTGGAGGGTACTTATTCTGAGATTTACCCCGACATTACTGAAGATGCCCAGGGGCTACAGCAGTTTTTCAAGCAGTTTTCATTTCCGGGTGGCATTGGCAGTCATTGCACACCGGAAACCCCGGGCTCGATTCATGAAGGCGGTGAATTGGGTTACAGCGTCAGCCATGCGTTTGGGGCAGCCTTTGATAATCCTGATCTCATCGTCACGGTGGTGGTTGGGGATGGCGAAGCAGAAACGGGCGCACTAGCGACTTCCTGGCACTCCAATAAATTTTTAAATCCGATCACCGATGGGGCGGTTTTACCGATTCTGAATCTGAATGGTTACAAAATTAATAATCCGACCTTGCTGGCACGCATTCCCCATGCGGAATTAAAGGCGCTGTTTGAAGGCTATGGGTGGACACCTT
>JBFJJO010000206.1:0-2148 GCA_041612215.1 Methylophaga sp. | reverse complement strand
TCAGCATCTTTAAACCACAGGCGATCAACAAATCCTCGTGTTCGAGGACTGCCTGACGTTGTTCGTCACTCGCGGCAAAATCAATCGGTACCAGCACAGGCCGGCCGGTCACCGTTTGGTTTTCAAGTGATTGGCTGAGTTGCTGACGGCGAAGTTGTTGATCGACCCGGCTCAGGTCAATCAGCCAGTTCTGTTCTGCTTTGATGGTTAACGCATAAACACCCGATAAAATATGCAGTGCATTCGAAGTTGGCAGGGTAGCAGTGGGTATTAAAGTCTGCGGTTCATAGTGGCTGGTCGTTTCGGCAACGTTATGCGAAGTATTTTGCTTTATGTCAGGCGATCTAACGGGCGCAGCGGTTTGCTCCGTCAGACAATCACGAATAATCCGGGTGATCAGCCCATGAATCAGCCGCGCTTCACGAAACCGCACTTCATGTTTGGTGGGATGGACGTTGACATCCACCCTATCCAGTGGGACCTCTAAATACAATACATAAGCCGGGTGACGGCCAGCCGGTAAGTTATCGGCAAATGCCTGACGCACGGCATGACTTATCAGCCGATCGCGAATGACCCGGCCATTGATAAAAAAGTGCTGAATATCATTATGGGGTCGATGCGCGCTGGCCGGTGCCAGCCAGCCGGTCAAACTAATAAAATCAATCTGTGCGCTGACTAAAATCGCCAGACTGGCAAAGCGACTGCCACACAGTTTGGCGATACGCTGTTGTTTGGCTTTATCGGTATCGGCAACCGGCAGTGACAGTTTTTGTTGCCCATTGATCTGACAGTCCAGGCCCAGTTCAAAGCGACTCAAAGCCAGTCTTTGTAAAGTGGTAAGGATATGTTGCTGTTCAGTACGGGCGCTGCGTAAAAATCGCCGCCGGGCCGGTAAATTAAAAAATAAATCGCGCACTTCTACAGTGGTGCCCAATGGATGGGCGACTGGGGTAAGCTGTTGCTGGTCGCCTTTGATTTGCCAACCACAATCACTATCTGCCTGTCGCGATGTCAGCGTCAAATTGGCAACCGAAGCAATACTCGGCAGTGCTTCACCCCGAAAACCGAGACTGTCGATATGACTTAATTGTTCACTGCTGGAAAGTTTGCTGGTGGCATGGCGGCTTAAAGCCAGCGGTAAATCTTCGGGGTGGATGCCGGTGCCGTCATCACGAATGCTTATCAGCTGACTGCCGGCACCATCTATACGGATGATAATATTATTGGCACCGGCATCCAGACTGTTTTCAACCAGTTCTTTGACCACGGAAGCGGGTCGTTCAATAACTTCACCGGCAGCAATTTGGTTGGCCAGTTGCATCGGCAGCGCATGAATTCGTTTAGGCGATAACATAGCCGTTAGTTTAGCAGTTGCGGCGTGATTACCAGCGACTATGGGATACGCAGAACTTCTCCAACGCGCAGACTACTGCCATTCAGGTTATTGGTGGATTTCAGTTCAGCCATTCTTACCTGATAACGCTGGGCAATACCACTCAACGTATCGCCACTGCTGACTATATGCTGCTGTGGTCTGGCCTGCTCGGTAATGGGGTTACGCTGAAAATAAGTACGAATGCCATTCATCATGGCCGCCGCCAGTTTGTACTGATGATTAGCATTGTTCAGGTTTTGTTCTTCGGTAGGATTGGAAATAAATGCGGTTTCTACCAACACCGACGGAATATCCGGTGATTTTAATACGACGAATGCGGCTGATTCGACCTGTTTTTTATGGACATTACCGACCCGTTTCAGCCCGCTAAGTACGCTGTTGCCAACCTCAAGACTGGCTTCCAGACTGGCCGTTTGTGACAAATCCAGTAATACCGAGGCCAGCAAATCATCTTTATCCTCAAGACTGATGCCACCAGCTAAATCTGCAGCATTTTCACGATCGGCGAGGATTTGTGCTGCTTCACTACTGGCGCCACGATCAGATAAAACATAGACTGAAGAACCACGTGCATTGCGATTGGTAAAGGCATCGGCATGAATCGAGATAAACATATCCGCACCATTTTGTTTAGCGCGCTGAATGCGCTGGCGTAAGGTCAGAAAAATATCTCTGTCACGTGTCATAAAAGCCTGCATGCCCGGTTCATTATTAACCAGTGTTGCCAGCCGTTTTGATATTTGCAGCAC
>JBFJJO010000205.1:0-2158 GCA_041612215.1 Methylophaga sp. | reverse complement strand
CAGCCTAATCAGAGGCAGGCCGATCAGACTGTTGGGATCACTGCCTCTGAGTTCGCTGAATAAACTGATTCCCAGCCCTTCTGATTTAAAGCTACCGGCACAGTCAAAAGGTTGTTCCAAATCGACATAACGACGAATCTGTCTTTCAGACAAATTTCGGAAACTGACTTCGAACGGTTCGATGATTGACTGCATTTGCTGGTTGGCAGCGTTGTATAAAGCCAGACCTGTTAGAAAAGTGACTGTTTTACCACTGGCTGCCAGCAGCTGTTTGACGGCATTTTCAGCGGTACCTGGCTTGCCTAATATTTCACCCTCAAGTACCGCCACCTGATCAGACCCAATCACCAGTGCTGATAAATTAGTTTCAGCGACTTTGCGGGCTTTGTTTTCGGCAAGACGCAGTACTAATTGGGCAGGTGATTCACCAATCAAAGCTGATTCGTCAATATTGGGCGAGGCTGTGGAAAATGGCAGCTTGAGTTTGGCAAGTAATTCGCTGCGATAAATCGAGCTGGAGCCGAGAATAATAGGTTGCATAATCCCTCAGGTAATTACGGTTGGCTGGTGGCGGCCGGTCAGCAGTTTTATTTGTGCCAGCGCATCAGCCAGTTCAATCAAATCTGTTAATGCCGTTTGCGCATCTTGCAGTAATTTATCCGGCGCATCTTCATACTTCTCAATGTAAACCCGCAGCGTTGCCCCTTCGGTACCGGTACCGGATAAACGAAAAATCATTCGCGCACCATCATCAAAACCAATGCGCAGGCCTTGATGCTCGGCAAAGCTGTTATCAACCGGATCCCGATAACTGAAGTCATCGGCATAACTTACGGTGCGATCGCCAAAAATTTTCCCAGGCAATTTGTGCATTTTTTCATGAAGTTGTTTCACCAGCAGCTCAGCTTTATCAGCAGGTACTGCTTCGTAATCATGACGGGTGTAATAATTTCGGCCGTATTTTTGCCAATGTTGTTCAGCAATTGCCGCCACCGACTGTTGTCTTGCCGCCAGAATATTTAACCAGCAGAGCACGGCCCATAACCCGTCTTTTTCACGGATATGATCAGAACCGGTGCCAAAACTTTCTTCGCCACACAAGGTGGCCATGCCTGCATCAAGCAAATTACCGAAAAACTTCCAGCCAGTGGGCGTTTCATATAACGGAATATTCAATGCTTCGGCCACCCGATCTGCGGCCTGACTGGTCGGCATTGAACGGGCAATACCTGCCAACCCTTTTTGATAAGCTGGAATTAATTCGGCATTGGCGGCAATCATTGCCAGGCTGTCTGACGGGGTGACAAAAAACTGTTTGCCCAGAATCATATTGCGATCACCATCACCATCCGATGCGGCGCCAAAATCCGGCGCATCATCTGCAAACATAATCGCCACCAGCTCGTCAGCATAGGTCAAATTGGGATCGGGATGGCCACCAGCGAAATCGGGTTGTGGAATGCCATTCATTACCGTACCAGGAGCTGCGCCCAGACGTTTTTCAAGAATTTCAACAGCATACGGGCCAGTAATGGCATGCATGGCATCAAAACGCATTCGAAAATGACCATTACACAGCAGGGCGCGAATGGCCGGAAAATCAAAAATGTCTGCCATCAGTTCGGCATAATCAGTTACCGGATCGATAATGTCTATTTGCAAGTCCCCGAGCTTTTGCCGGCCGATCTGCGTTAAATCGATATCTGCTGCTTCAACAATCTGATATTCGCTAATTGCCTGACTACGCTGAAAAATAGCTTCGGTGATTTTTTCTGGAGCGGGTCCGCCATTGGCAATATTAAACTTAATACCAAAATCACCATCTGGACCCGCCTGGTTATGGCTGGCTGATAAAACAATGCCGCCAAAACTTTGGGTTTTACGAATCACACAAGAGGCGGCAGGGGTCGATAATAGCCCGTGCTGACCGATAATGAGTTTACCAACACCATGCGCTGCGGCCATTTTGACAATAATTTGAATAGCCGTTTCGTTATAAAAACGACCATCACCACCCACGACGATGGTCTGGCCACGAACATCGCCAACAGCCTCCAGCATCGCCTGAACAAAATTCTCTAAATAATGTGGTGTTTGTACCTGCCGGACTTTTTTACGTAATCCGGATGTGCCCGGACGCTGATCGTTAAAGGCGGTG
>JBFJJO010000204.1:0-2192 GCA_041612215.1 Methylophaga sp. | reverse complement strand
CGGGCAATCATCAGTCGTCGTTTCATGCCACCCGATAAAGAACGTGACGGGGTATGGCGTTTTTCCCATAAGCCCAGTTGTTTCAGCAAAGCATCTGCACGAGGCTCAGCTTGCTTGGCAGGCACACCGTAATAACCAGCTTGGGTCACCAGAATATGTTTAACCTGTTCAAAACCATTAAAATTAAATTCCTGCGGCACCAAACCGATATAGCTTTTCGCCAATTCGGTCTGGCTGTCTAAATCGACATCAAAGATTTTTACTGAACCACTCGTTTTGGTAACCAGTGAGGTGAGGATGCTGATGGTTGTGGACTTTCCCGCGCCATTAGGTCCTAACAAGGCAAAAAAATCACCTTCCTCTACCCTCAAATTGATATCTTTGAGAGCTTCTAAGCCATTGCGATAGGTTTTGTTGAGATGTTCGATGGTAAGCGCTTTCACCGGAATCGCCTTAAGCAGATTTAAACGTACTAGATTATCATGCCACCTATGTCTGATCATATTTTCCCAACACTTGTTCCGGTATCTCCACCTACTTCAGAAGCTGAGCTGATGCAACGCTGTCAGCAAATAGCAGGTAAAACGGTGGGTCAGTTGGCGCAGCAATGTCATATGCCTGTTCCGGCGGATCTGCGACGGCATAAAGGCTGGTTAGGCAATTTGTTGGAGCGTGTTCTTGGCGCAGATGCTGGTAATCAAGCAGAACCAGATTTTGTTGCCCTCGGCATTGAGTTAAAAACTATTCCTCTGAATACCCGCGGTGAACCAAAAGAATCTACTTATGTTTGTACGGTTACTCCTAGAGCTGTGGCAGAAACTCATTGGCATACATGCTGGTTGCGTCGTAAACTGAGCAAAGTTCTGTGGTTACCGATTGAAGCGGATAATGCAATATCGTTGCAAGATCGCTACGTTGGACAGGCCATTTTGTGGCAACCTTCAAAACAGCAGGAGATGATTCTGCAACAAGATTGGGAAGAATTGATGGAAATAATGATCGCTGATGGCGCTGTTACAGCTCGATTAGGACGTTATTTACAGATAAGACCCAAAGCAGCACATAGTCGAGTAACTAACCGCCAAATTGGTCATGATGGTGAGGTTGAATTACATCATCCATGCGGTTTTTACCTCCGTACAAGTTTTACGCAACAAATTCTGTCAGGGAAAGCTTGCTGTTAATGTTCAGCAACAGGCAGAATGCACATAAGTAAAAAGGATTGGTTTAGTGCAAAAACTCAATGCATTAGTAGTAGACACATCTACTGAATTTAGAAATAAAGCCCGTGCGCTATTGTCGGCAGCCGGATTTGAAGTAGATATCGCCGAGACGGGTTATCAAGGGCTGGAATATGCTCAGCAAAGCCGATACCGATTAGTCTGTTGTAGTGATGATCTGTCGGACATCGCTGGCAGTGAATTCTGCGGCCAATTACGTGCAATCAATGGTTATGATTATGCTGCAGTATTGATCATGACCGAGAGTGATAATTCCCGCATCCTTAAACAAGCATTACTGGCCGGCGCCACCGATATTTTTAGCAAGCATGATGAATCTGAGCTGGGTATTTATGTACAGCGGCTGGCTCAGCGAGAAACCCGCCAATTATCCGGTAGGGTATTATTCATTGAAGATTCTCGAGTATTACAAACCATCATTATCGATTTACTGACCGACATGGGGCTGGATGTCGATGCCTATACCTTTGCAGAAGAAGCATGGGATGCGTTCAGTGGCGGCGATTATGATTTAGTCATTACCGATATCATGTTGGAAGGCAGCATGAGCGGCATTACACTGGTGAGAAAGATCCGTCGTTTGCGTGAAGACTATGGCAATGTGCCCATCATCGCGACTTCGGGCTTTGATAATGTGTCACGCAAAATTGAGTTATTTCATCTCGGCGTCAATGATTTTGTCTCTAAACCGATTGTCCGTGAAGAGCTGCGTCAGAGGGTGTTTAATCACATTACCAGCTACCAAAACTTTCGTGAGTTACGAGCACAACAAAATTCATTATGCAGTCTGGCGATGCTGGATGAACTGACGCAATTATTTAATCGTCATGCTTTGCGTGAATTTGCCGGTAAATATTTAAGCGAAGCTTATCGTTTCAAGCGTGATTTAGCGATGGCCGTCATCGATCTGGATCATTTCCGAGCAATTAATGAACAGCATGGCTTTGTTCG
>JBFJJO010000203.1:0-2221 GCA_041612215.1 Methylophaga sp. | reverse complement strand
TTAGAATAAATACATTCTTTGCTTGGGAGTGACGCACTATATTGGAAAGCGCTTCACGTACGACATGCAGAATGTGAAATTCTTCATTCACTGTAAGCCGGCAATTTATCAATCGGTTATCAAAATTTATATTAATGCTTGACCGTTGTGAAAATTCATCAATGGCCTCCATAATCGCAAAACCAAGGCCTCTTAAATCCATATGTACCCGGAAAGTGGTTAATAACTCTCTTAACTCCCGGTAAGCATTGTCTAGACCTTCACGAAGCTCTTTAATAGCATTCTCATGCTTTTCTTGATCAAGCTTCGTTGACTGAAGTCTTGCGACTTGTATCTTCATAAAGGAAAGGTACTGTGCTAACGAGTCATGTAACTCCCGAGCAATTGCAGATCGCTCTTCTAAAACAGCCAAACGTCGTCCTTCTTCATCATGACTTTGATATTTTGTGACCATACTCAGCAGGCGGGCCACAATTTCCAATACCTTTATTTCCGAATCGTCCAGGATTCGTGTCTTGTCAATTTCGATCAGCAAGATGCCGATGCCATTACTTGCCGCCTTAAACGAAACTGCCAGGCAGGTGGCCGGTTGATTTTCACTGTTAGTGCTTTGATAACTAAGCATCCCGGTATTTAATAAATCCTCGAACTGGCTATTGCTGAGGTTATTTGGCTTATGATTTGAATAGATTACTTTTTCTGAAGAAACCACAGCCGCATCATCACTGTATATAAGAGCAGCATTAGTAAAGTTAAAAACCCGTTCCAAAGCGTGTAGCATTTTCAGTAATGTGCGTTCATTCACCACATCATTACTAACACTCTCAATAAATCTTAAGAGGAAATCCTGAGCGCGAATAAGTGTTTTTACACTTTCACTGGTTCGGTTTGCCCATTTTACTTCAGCGTCAGCGCCTTCCACCATCGCGGTCAACTCTGCTAGTCGGTTTTCAATTAAGGCGAATTCATCACCCATTTTTCCCTGCTCATTCAAATTTGTTTTTTTACTAATAAATCGAAGTGTTTTATCAAATCTTTCAACCAGTAACTTTCTGGCCGAAATAGCAATGACCAATACACAACTAAAAACAAAAATAAGACATACCGCCTGTAACAGGCCAACAACAGATCGCTTGACTTCGCCGTCACGCTTTAGCGCTTCTTGCAATGTTGCATATGACTCTGAGATACGCTCAGCCATCCTAAGTTGGGCGGTGAGGCGCATATTGTAGCCGGCAACTTCACTGAAGCCTTGCTGTAACTGTTCGACTCGCAGAATGACATCACGTAGTTCGGGATTATCCTGTTTCAGCATCCATTTCACATCCGGATCATCCAGCATAAGATAGTGCTTTTTCATATCGGCGAAAGTTTCATCAGCGGCTTCGAGTTTAATGGCATTAATGAAAGATAGCTGCCGATGCCAATAGATATTTTGAGCATTTATCTTGCTAATTGCTGCCTGACTGGAGGGAATATAATCCATCAAAAAAAAGCTGCTGGCTTGCATCAAAAATACTGTGGTCATTAAACAGCTAAGCAAAAGCATAAGCTTCGCATAAAGCGCTCTTTGACTGATACTATCTAATAATGACTTCAGTTTTTCCCACGCATCGCTCATTGGAAAACATCATCCACAAAATATTTAAATGAGAAAAGCAAAATGAGCCTGATTTTATTTTCTATGGTGTTATTAAGCACCATATATACATTAATATTTTTTTTCTGGTGGGATAGCTCAGCGCCGCTAACAGTGCATTTGTCCATTTTAGCTACGTTGTTGGTTCTAGCAATCACAATACTCATGGTGGTCAGTATTTATCCCCGAATTCAACGCCAGCAGCACAAACAGTCACCAAGCAAGATGAATAAGTTAACTTGGGGGCAAGATATTTCGAACAAGATTTCATCGCCGGCGGCAGTTATAGAAGGCTTTAATATTAAATTTGCCAACAATGCATTCCTTAAAGAATTTGGCCTTATTGGCATGGAAGAATTCATCACTGATATGCCTATTACCAATTTAGTGCATCCAAGCAACCATAACGAATTTGCCAAGTTTCTGAGCCAACAGGAAGAAGATAATCTCAATCGTACATTATCACTGCGTATGATGTATGTTGATGGCACGACACTCCCTGTTCATATGTCATTGTCCCCGCTAAATCAAGTAGACAGTGAAAACATATGGCTATTACAGTTTTCTTTGGCATTCCCTTCG
>JBFJJO010000202.1:0-2233 GCA_041612215.1 Methylophaga sp. | reverse complement strand
GAATCGTACCGATATAGTTGATGATATTCCGTACAAGCCGGAAGCCACCGACCATCCATTTGGTGACTCAGGCGCACACAACGGCGGACGACTCCAATTCAGCCCGGATGACGGTTTTCTTTACGTGACTACTGGCGATAACCATAACGGCGTGCTGCCGCAATCCCCGGAATCGCTTGGCGGCAAGGTGCTACGTATTGATCGGAACGGGGAGGCAGCGCCTAATAATGGAACAGCCGAAGGCTTTGATCCTAGGATCTTTACCTACGGTCATCGCAACGTTCAGGGGCTGACATTTCACCCTGAAACATCACAGCCGATAGTGACCGAACATGGCCCGTGGCACTCCGATGAAGTTAATGCGTTGGTGGCTGGTGGCAACAGTGGCTGGGATCCACGACCAAATATGGCCGGTCGTGGGGACTGTCCTGATGATTACTGCGGCTATGAGCCCAATCAAAAAGAGGGCATGGATCCTCAAGAACGGGCAGACTACATGCCGCTAAGTGACCTTGAGACCTATCCGCAAGCTATTAAGCCAGCATGGCAAAACAATAACCTTTCTCAAGGTATCAGCGGTGTTGACTTCCTTACCGGTGAACAATGGGGTGCCTGGAATGGACGCATGGTAGTAGGTTTTATGGGGATTGGTTTCGGTGGCACGCCAGTGGGAAATCGTATTGATATTATAGATTTAGCTGATGATGGGCTGTCTGTCCATAATGTTACAGAAATGCCTTTGCCCATTGAAGCCGCACGTTTCCGAACCGTCGTTCATGGGCCAGATGGCAGTCTGTATGCTGTCGTTGATGAGGGTGTTATATATCGTATCAGCCCGGAATAAGACACTTAACCGCATTGCAGGGAGGCAATGCGGCATCGGTCAAAATCCAAATCAGAAATACACGGCATGAAGTTACCTGTATTGTAAAAATAAACACTAAACGGAAGAAAAACCCGGCCTTGATGCCGGGTTTTTTATGCTCGACACAAATCAAAAGGGAGCAACAAGATTTTTTTAGCAGGTCAATTAATAATAAGATTGTTTTGCCAAATTTATAAAAGGCTCATATGTCTGCCAGGGCAGGTAACAAAAATTGAGCCCGATTTCGACTGTGAGTAAGCGAAGGATATGGCAGGACTTTATATTTCAAGGCCTCTCAACGAGCACATTTGGTTTAATCCTACAGTGGTCTATGCAGTGAAGCGCAATTGCTTAAATTATGAGTCAATGTTGGTGCAGATATTGCAATCTAATTGCGCGCAATTAAATTTTAAGGTTACGATTAGGTTTTAATGAGGGGCTATTATGTGGTTCAGGGCGAAAGTAGACCATAAAGCGTTGGCAGAACAATTGGTTATCTCACATCAAGCTGCTGCTGTAGTCGTTGATAGTGAACGGAATGTTATCGCTGCCAATGAGGCTTTCGGTCAATTGGGCCGTCGCGTGAGTCAAACAGACCATAATAAAATATTTGCAGTTTTGCTTAACCGTTCAGTTGATTTTCACCTGCGTCAGCATGCTGTTTCGTTAAAGATTGAGGGGCTTGCGTCTTGCACACTTTTTATCTTCGACGCTGTGCCTGAGAAATTTTTAGGTGAACCAGCCTGGCAGCAACTGTTAGCAATGAGCAAAGCTGTCTATGCTGTTTTTGACAGTCACGATAATTTACTGGCATCAAATTTGGATTCGGTTGGTGCCGATGAAATGTTTTTGGCTTCTGACAGTCCGCAATTGCTGGAGAATCTTCAGAATGCGACTAAACGTAAAGATCGCACACTACGATTCTCAGACAATGATGGTGTTTATTACCACGTAACACACGCCAAAATTGATTCTGACAGCGGTCCACTATCAGCATTTATATTGTCAAAACAGACTGAAAATGCTGATTTCAAGCAGTTTGAAATGCTCTCAAAAGTGGTGAGTAATACCAGCACCAGCGTATTGATTACCGATAAAAATGGTTTGGTTGAATATGTTAACCCGGGTTTTGAAACACTATCAGGCTATACCCTTGCAGAAGTAAAAGGGAAAAAGCCCAGTTTCTTATTGCAACGTGAGCAAACTGACAAAGACACGGTCAAGCGGATTTCGCAAAAACTCAAAGCACGAGAGCCGTTTTATGAAGAGATTTTAAATTTCACCAAACAAGGCGTTCCCTACTGGATTGTCTTGTCCGTAAATCCAATCTTCAATGAAAAGGGTGAACATACCGGATTTGTTGGCGTG
>JBFJJO010000201.1:0-2252 GCA_041612215.1 Methylophaga sp. | reverse complement strand
GGCAAAATGATATTCAGGAAACCTTTGCCCGTCGTTGGATCAGTAACGCTGCCAAAGGCTGGTGGTACCAGCAAAACGGTAGTTGGCAGCAAAAATAATTTTAATTGATCAAACAGTCCGGCTGCGCGTGGCGTGGCCGGACTTTTTTTTATTCGTAAGGCAAAAAAATGGCACGGCGACATCGCAGACAACAGGTTTCCAGAGAAATTTTTACAACAGATATTGAGACGCTGGCCCATGATGGTCGCGGCATCGCTCGCATAGACGGCAAAACGGTATTTATTGACGGTGCGCTGGCGGGTGAAACGGTGACATTTCAATACACCCGCTACCACAGCAAATTTGATGAGGCGAAAACTATTGAGGTTTTGAAGGCCTCGGTTGATCGTGTTGCTGCCAAATGTGAACATTTTGGGGTTTGTGGCGGTTGTAGTTTGATGCATATGCAACCGGAGGCCCAGCTGCGTTTAAAACAAAACACATTGACCGAACAATTTACCCATTTTGGTCAGTTAACACCGGAAAAATGGCTGCCACCTTTAACAGGGCCATTATGGGGATATCGTCGTAAAGCCCGGCTCGGTGTCAAGTATGTTCATAAAAAACAAAAAGTGCTGGTAGGTTTCCGGGAAAAATCAGCGCCATTTATTGCCGAGTTAAATCAGTGTGAAGTGCTGGATCCTCGTGTTGGTTTACGGCTGACTGAATTGGCGGCGCTCATCGAAACATTAGCGGCCAGAGAACGTATTGCCCAGATCGAAGTGGCTATGGATGATACGCATACCGCGTTGGTATTTCGTAATCTTGATCCCTTGTCAGCATCTGATATCAGCGCATTAATTGACTATGGCCAACAGCATGATTTATGGATTTATCAGCAACCCGGTGGGCCCAATACTGTGAGTCCATTGTGGCCAGAACAGCCACAGCTGACCTATTCGCCCATACCCGGCTTAAAGCTTGATTTTGCGCCAGGTGATTTTACCCAGGTCAATGCCGGTATTAATCAGAAAATGATTCCGCTGGCAATGCAATTACTGGATTTACAGCCAAGCGATCGATTGCTGGATTTATTTTGTGGTCTGGGCAATTTTACGCTGCCCATCGCTCAGCAGGTCAGTGAAGTAGTCGGTGTGGAAGGTGATGCGTCATTGGTTGCTCATGCCCGGCGTAATGCCGAAAAAAATCAGCTGAATAACGCTGTATTTGAGTTGGCTGATTTAACACAAACTGCACTGGCGGATTATCCGTGGGCAAAAGCCGGTTTTAATAAAATTTTGCTGGACCCGCCACGAAGTGGGGCGTTTGAAGTATTAGGTCAGTTAGCAGCTTTAGGCGCCGAGCAAATTGTTTATGTGTCGTGTAATCCGGCGACGCTGGCACGTGATGCCGGCGAACTGGTGCACCAATACGGTTATCAGCTGCAAGCTGCTGGTATTATGGATATGTTTCCACATACCAGCCATGTGGAATCGATTGCGGTGTTTCATAAACACTGATGGCTGAACCGCTAAAACAGCTGATTAATGCAGAGGCAGTGGCATTTTTAGCGGTTATGCTTGAAAGACAATTCAGCGGCTTTGATAAAAGTCATTTTCAGCAACAGGTATTAGCCGGTCTGCCACCGCTGTCTCTAACTCAGCGAGTGCGTTTAATTGCTGATGAGATTGCCCATCAGTTACCTGATGATTTCAGCAATGTCTCTCCACAATTATTAACGCTTGCCGAAAACTGGCCGGCATCTGGAAATACGGATGGTTGGCAAAATTATATTGCATGGCCGCTTATCAGTTTTGCCGGCCATGCCGGCTTAAAGATGCCAGATGCGGGCTTGACGGTACTTGGAGCATTGACACCATTATCCACTGCTGAATTTGCCATCCGGCCCTATCTTGAACAACATTTTGATCTGACTTACCAGAAAATGCTGCTGTGGACGCAAAACGATGACCCACACCTTCGAAGATTGGCTTCAGAAGGGCTGCGTCCCAGATTGCCGTGGGGAAAACGCTTAACGCATATTCCTCTGCAGCAAGCCTCGGCATTACTGGACAAACTGAAAGATGATGACAGTGTCTATGTACAAAAATCGGTGGCCAATCATTTAAATGATCTCAGTAAAGAACATCCGCTACAGATTTTAGATCTATGCCAACGCTGGCAAACAGCTGCGACACCGGCAAGACAATGGATCATTCGCAGGGCGTTGCGCAGCCTGCAAAAACAAGCGGACCCGGTGGCACTGACATTAT
>JBFJJO010000200.1:0-2263 GCA_041612215.1 Methylophaga sp. | reverse complement strand
CTGGTACCGCACCTTATTCCTAGAAGAAGCCGCCAAGGATTATGTAAGAACGGCCCGTGCCAAAGGCTTATCTGAGCTGCGAGTATTATTTGGCCATGTACTGAAAAACGCCATGATCCCGATTTTAACCGGCGCCGTAGTGTTGATCCCGACGCTGTTTATGGGCAGCCTGATCCTTGAATCATTTTTTGGCATTCCGGGGCTTGGCAGCTATACCATTGATGCCATCAACGCACAGGATTTTGCCATTGTCCGCGCCATGGTGTTTCTGGGGTCAGTTTTGTACATCATCGGTTTAATCCTCACCGATATTTCCTACACGCTGGTCGATCCGCGGGTGCGTTTAAATGGGTGATATCGGTAACTTAGATCTGCGTCAGCAAACGCTGGCAATCTTATTAATTGAAAATGCTGCAACCAAAGCGATTGCTACCCGACAACTTGCCGAACAATGCTTGCAGTCAGGTTATCAATTAAATCGCCAGCCACTGGCAGCGCCGGCGATTCCCGGACGCCCTGCCAAACCAGAATTGGTCAATCCCAAAGCACTGCCGCGCCGTCGTAATAACCGCGAAACCGGTCATGCCAGCTTGATCCATGCGATTTGTCATATCGAGTTCAATGCCATCAACTTAGCGCTGGATGCCATTGCCCGGTTCGGCAATATGCCCGAAGCTTATTATGCTGACTGGTTACAGGTTGCTGATGATGAAGCCAAACACTTTCAAATGCTCAGTGAACATTTAGCGGCATCGGGATTTGCCTATGGCGATTTTCCAGCGCATGACGGACTTTGGGAAATGGCGCAAAAAACTCATCATGATCCTTTGTTGCGGATGGCGTTGGTACCGAGAGTTTTAGAAGCGCGGGGACTGGATGTCACCCCAAAAATGATGGAAAAACTGGTGCAAAGTGGCGACCATCGCGCCGTAGAAATTCTTGAAATTATCCTGGCGGAAGAAATCGGTCATGTCGCTGTGGGCACACGCTGGTTTAATTATTTGTGTGCTCAGCGAAATCTGGATCCGTTTAAAACATTTACCGAGTTACTTGAAAGCCATTTCCATGGCGCAATCCGGGGCCCGTTTCATCTTGAAGCGCGCCAGCAGGCAGGGTTTTCTGATGCTGAACTTGATTGGCTTTCGCAGCGTTAACTTTTGTCTTCGGCTGTTTCAGCCTGTTTTTTCTTTTTTTCCAATTCGGCTTTTTGCCGGCGGGATTCTTTGGGATCGGCAATGAGTCCCCGATAAATCTCAATTCTATCTTTAGCATGCAGGCTGGCGTCTAATTTACAGATTTTTCCAAAAATCCCGACTTTATCGTTGGCCAAATCAATTTGCGGATAGCGTTCAAGAATGCCGGAACGCTTGATAGCCTGTTCAACGTTGGTATCCGGTGTTACTTCCAGCGATAAAATCACCTGCTCTTCCGGCAAAGCGTAAGCAACTTCGACTGTCATTAAATCTTTATCAGCCATACATTTCTCGCGCCCGTTTACAAAATGCTTCAACCAACGAACCGGAGATTTGCGTAAACACCGGCCCCAATGCCAAATCCAGCAAGCGGGTGGAAAATTCAAAATCCATATCCAGCTGCACACGGCACCCCTGATTATCACCGATCTCTGAAAACTGCCAGTGCCCTTCCAAATGCCGGAATGGCCCGTCAATCAACTCAATGCGAATCGACTCACCGGGGATCAACGTGTTGCGCGTCGAGAATTCATGATGAATACCGCCTTTAGCAATATCTAGCGCTGCACAAATAACCCGATCATTACGACTGATAATTCGGCTGCTTCGACACCAGGGCAAGAATTGTGGATAGGCATCTACATCATTGACCAGATCAAACATTTGCTGTGGTGAATACTTCACCAGCGAACTGCGGGTTATGGTTGTCATCAGACTTGCGTTGGAACCTTCATTTATTTATACCAAAAGCCGGTAAGATTCACGAAGACGATTAAAATCGCCACCGGAGCAATATACCGCACGAGAAAACGCCATCCATGGAACAAAAATGCCGGCTTGATCGCCAGCTCTTCTTCAGAATTCGCCCGCCGCATCACCCAGCCGGCGAAAATAGCGATGAGCAAACCACCCAAAGGCAGCATGATATTGGCTGTTAGGTAATCCAGCAACTCGAATGCCGTCTTGCCGGCCACGGTCCACTCGCTGCCGATATTAAATGAAAACACCGTCAAAAGCCCCAGCGCCCAGATAATCACGCCCACCCAAATACAGGCATTGAGGCGTTTAAT
>JBFJJO010000199.1:0-2269 GCA_041612215.1 Methylophaga sp. | reverse complement strand
GTAAAAGTGACACCATAAGCTGAATGTGACAGTGCTCTTTTGGAGGGTTTTGTGCAAAGACGTGATTTTCTCAAATTAAGCACGCTGGCATTGCTCCCCGCAAGGCTTTATGCCGAGGAGCCATCTGCTCAGTTAACAGGAATCATTTTGGATGTCCGGTTTGCTGATTATCAGATTTCGGCATTACATCCAGAGTCACCACAACGTTATTTGGCCGTGGCGCAAACATTAAGTCACGCGAAGGTTGCCAGTAAACTGCAAATACTGACCGCTAGCCCTGCCGAACCAAAATGGCTAAGTACGATTCATAGTCTTGAGCATCAAGCGTCAATAAAACGTCATGCAGCATCTGCCTATGAAGTTGCCCGACTTGCCACCGGTGGCGTTCTTGCCTGTGTCGATGCGGTTATCACTGGACAAGTTAAAAATGCTTTTTGTGCTTCAAGGCCTCCCGGGCATCACGCAACGAATACCGGACAGGAAGAGGGGTTTTGTTATTTTAACCATATCGCTATTGCTGCCCGCTATGCACAGCAGCAATATGGACTCAAAAAAATCCTTGTTGTTGATTGGGATTATCATCATGGTAACGGGACAGAATGGGCTTTTTACGAAGATCCCAGCGTGCTGTTTTTTTCGACGCACGATATGCTCGCTTATCCTGGGACAGGGTTACCGGAGCGCATAGGCAGTGGCAATGGCAAGGGGTTTAATATTAATGTGCATTTGCCTTGTGGCAGTGGTGATGCCGATATTCTGGCTGCGTTTGAGCAATATTTAAACCCAGCGGTCAACGATTTTCAGCCAGAACTAATTTTGGTTTCCGCTGGTTTTGATAGTCGGGTCGATGATGTACTTGGCTGTCATGCTATTACCGATGACGGTTTTCAGACGCTGACCAGGTTTGTCATGCAACTCGCTGACAAATATTGTGACGGTAAATTGGTTTCAGTGATGGAAGGCGGCTATCAAATTGAAGGGCTGCAGCAAGCTGTGCTGGCCCATGTTAAAACGTTAAGTGGCTACATCTAGCTGATTTTAATAATAAAATAATCATATATCTTCGTCCCGATAATTCTTGTCGAGACATCCTGGAAACTTTTTGTGAAATACGGCACATTTCATGCTTTGACGTTAATACGCTTGCCCTGCCAACGATGAACAGGGTCGTTTTCCCGATAGGGTTTCAAGGAGATGAAGATGAATGCCATGGCCAAACTCAATGCAGTAAAGGACGTTTTCCAAGGAGAACAGTTCAATCAATTAAGTAGCTATTACGAAGCCAATCATCGTATTGGTTGGTTCTTCATGGACGCTGAGCCGAGACCCTGTTTTACCCATACCTTACTTGATGATTTAGCTAAATACGTTGCGATGGTCAAGCGTGAGATGTTGGAAACAGACCAACAAAAGTATGACTTTCTGGTATATGGCTCGAGCACAGACGGCGTATTTAATTTGGGCGGAGATCTTGATTTATTTTCAAAGCTGATTTTACAGCGAGACAGACAAGGTCTGCTTGATTATGCCGTTAAAGGCATAGATTTGGTTTATACCAATATCAAGCATTTTGATTCAGATCTCATAACCATTTCTTTGATTCAGGGGGATGCATTAGGGGGCGGTCTCGAGGCTGCTTTATCCGGTAATGTGATCATCGCCGAGCGTGGCGTTAAATTGGGTTGCCCTGAGGCTTTGTTTAACTTGTTTCCGGGAATGGGTGCCTTTTCCATATTATCAAGAAAACTCGGTAAGGCTAAAGCCGAAAAAATTATTATGTCAGGTGATCTCTACACCGCCGAACAATTTTATCAGATGGGCGTAGTAGATATTTTAGTTGAACCGGGCAAAGGGGAATTAGCGGTTTACGACTTTGTTAAGACTGTTAATAGATCGCCGAACAGTTATCGGTCAATGCAAAAAGTTAAAGATATTTGTAATGATTTTTCTTATCAAGAACTGATTGATATTGGCGAAGTTTGGGCTGATGCTGCATTGAATCTTACTGAAAGAGATTTAAGATTAATGCACCTTTTAGTGAAAAGACAAACCAAGAACGCAATTAAGGGCGTTGATTGATATCTTGACTGGATGACGTCGAAACTGATTTGAGGGCTTTTACAGTTCTTTCAAAAGTATGGCTGAGTTGAGTGTAATAATGGCGGCTTTCGCTATTCGATATTTCATTTGGTTGGAGTAGTTCGGCTTTACGACATATTTCAGTTAAAGGGCTCGCTCCCATTTCTGCTGCAGAACCTTTTAGCGCATG
>JBFJJO010000198.1:0-2270 GCA_041612215.1 Methylophaga sp. | reverse complement strand
CCCATCACCAAATACGCCACCCGCATTGTCAGCCCGGAAGTCATTCCGGAAATTGTCCGTAAGGCATTTAAAGTCGCGCAAACCGAAAAAACCGGCGCCTGCTTTATCGAATTTCCGGAAAACATTGCCGAAATGGAGATCAATGACCGGCCGCTGCGCGTTAAAAATGCTACCCCACCCGAGCCCGCTGCCGAGCATATTGAGCGCGCCGCCGAAATCATTTCTACTGCCCAGAACCCGATCATTCTCGCCGGAAATGGCGTTGTTCGTTCACAGGCCGCGCAGGCACTGGCCGATTTTGCCGAAAAACTGAATATCCCGGTGGCCAACACCTTTATGGCCAAAGGCATTATTCCATTCCGGCACCCGATGTCACTGGGTAGTGTTGGCCTGCAGTCTAATGATTATGTGAATACCGGTTTTGCCAATGCTGATGTCATTATCTGCATCGGTTACGATATGGTCGAATATCACCCCTATTTGTGGCACCCGACCCGGGATCGGACGCTGATCCATATCGATACGACCCATGCTGAAGTCGATGCTTATTACAGCGTGGTTGTCGGTGTGATTGGCAATATCAATCACAGTTTAAACCGGCTGGCAGCGCTGACTTCTGTGCACCAAGGTAAAGCCATGCGCACTTTGCGAGACAGTCTCATAACGGAAATGAACCTGCACCGCAATGACACTGAATTTCCGGTCAAACCGCAGAAAATCATCTGGGATCTTCGTACGGCGATGGATCTGGAAGATATTGTGATCTGTGATGTTGGCGCCCACAAAATGTGGATGTCACGGATGTTTCGTTGTGAATATCCTAATACCTGCATTATTTCCAATGGCTTTGCCAGCATGGGCATTGCCGTGCCCGGCGCCATTGCTGCCAAACTGGCCAATCCGCAGCGCAAAGTGATCGCGGTAACCGGTGATGCCGGTTTTTTAATGAATTCGCAGGAAATCGAAACCGCGATGAGGCTGCACATACCTGTGGTGATTCTGATCTGGAATGATGCCAGCTATGGCCTGATTGAATGGAAACAACAAAATCAGTTCGGTCGCACCAGCAATGTTAAATTTACCAACCCGGATTTTGTACAATACGCGCAATCATTTGGCGCAGTCGGTGTCAAAATCGAGCGAACAGAAGACTTGATGCCGGAACTCACTGCAGCCTTAGCGCGTGATACAGTGACTGTTATCGATTGTCCGGTTGACTATCGCGAAAATCTGAAACTCACTCAACAACTTGGTCAATTAACGAGTCCCAGTTAAATCATGAAAACTGCTTTAAAATTTATTTTGCCCGCACTGGTTATTATTGCCGGTGCCGCTTTTTGGCTAATGAGTCCCCCGTCGGCACAAATGCCTGAGCACAGTTTTAAAACCATTGACGGTGAAGCAAAACAACTCAGTGATTATGCTGGAAAACCACTATTGGTGATTTTCTGGTCCACCGATTGCCCCGGTTGTATTGCCGAAATGCCCGAACTGATTGAACTGCACGAGAAATATGCAGATTTGGGTATGCTGGGTATTGCCCTGGCTCATGATACGCCCGAACAAATTAAAGCCATGCGCGAAGCCAAAGCCTTGCCTTATACCCTGACCTGGGATGATGATGACTCCTTGTCACAGGCTTTTAGTAATGTACGGGTAACACCCACACATTTTTTGATCGATGCCAATGGCGAAATTGTCATGCGCAAAATCGGCGAGCTTGATTTTCAGTCACTTGAAGCTAAGCTCAATAGAATGGGACTCAGCCCGGCATAAGTGATTTTCAACTACCCATATAGAATCTAATATGGTATAAAGTCGGGCTTTGTTGTTTCAGGCAGACGGCGTTTGCGGCGTTGTCTGGGTAAAAGTTTTTCAGGAGCAGGTTCCATCATGTCCAGAGTATGTCAGGTAACGGGCAAAGGCCCAATGAGCGGCAACAACGTTTCGCACGCTAATAACAGAACCAAACGCCGGTTTCTTCCTAACCTTCACTCACGCCGTATTTGGGTTGAGTCAGAAAACCGTTGGGTAAAACTGCGTGTCAGTAATCACGGTCTGCGCATCATCGACAAACGCGGTATTGATAGCGTGTTGTCTGATTTGCGTGCCCGCGGCGAAAAATTCTAAGGAGACTTCAAACTATGCGCGATAAAATTAAATTAGTCTCATCAGCGGGTACAGGTCATTTCTATACCACTGATAAAAACAAACGCACCATGCCCGAAAAAATGGAAATCAAAAAATTTGATCCCGTTGTCCGTAAGCAT
>JBFJJO010000197.1:0-2310 GCA_041612215.1 Methylophaga sp. | reverse complement strand
CCGTCCGGAAACGTCGCTTCAATCTGTATTTCAGGGATCATTTCAGCAATGCCTTCCATAACATCCTCCCGGCTTAATAACGTCGCGCCGTAATCCATTAAATAGGCAACTGTTTGCCCATCACGGGCACCTTCCATAATGGCTGCGGAGATGAAAGCAACCGCCTCCGGATAATTAAGTTTCAAACCCCGATCTTTTCGTCGCTCCGCCACCAGAGCTGCAGTAAAAATCAGCAATTTATCTTTTTCACGCGGGCTCAAATCCATAATCGTTTTATTCCATTCATCAGGTTGCCCAGATCCGCGGCCGCACCACGTTGGCGCCGGCATACCAGGGCCGCAAACAACACCATAATTGCTCAAAATACTGCCGTGCCAGCTGTGGACAGTTGCCGATGTATCTGGCCGCAAAAATCTCCGGCAACGCAGTGACACCAAAGGCACCGGCATTGACGCTGATTGCCCGGCACTGTTCGATAATGGCTGCCGGCACTGTGCCTGCCGCGATAATGAAACTGCCAAACACGGCATAGCCGTTGAGACCGGCTAAGGCGCTTAAAACCTTGCTGTCCGGCCCCATTACAGTGGTCTCTTTCCAGATCAAGCGTTGTTGACGCTTGATAGTCAAACACTGTCTGAACTGACCTTGTTGCCATGTTTCACCACTGGCACGCCTGCCCATACTTACAATCTCCCAGGTGGCCAGCCTGGCATCGGCTGCCAAAGAAATGTCCGTATTCAGACTGACCTGCGCGCCGTTGAAAATAATATTTTCCTGCGGCAGCCATTCCATTTGTGATTGTTCGGCCAGCTGAAAAAACAGATTCTGACTGGCAAGGCGGCCGGCCGATTTGTACCATTTGGTGGCACCCGGTGTGGTCAGCAAAACCTGTGACTTATCGGCCAGTGTGACGTCCATTTTTAAACTGTCACCACCAGCCACCCCACCGGGTGGGTGCAGGATCACGCCATGCGTTGCGGTATCACCCTCTGGATAAAGCGTTTTCTGGATCACCATGGGGCCATAATGATGCCGACGCACCAAAACGGTACGTTCCAGCCGCCGGGCAAACTCCAGATTAAGTGCCGCATGCCAGCCGGTTAAGATGGCTGGTTGCAACGGCTGCGTTGACTTTAAGGGCATCATTGACCTGACGTTATAGAGAGATTTTGGCTCCCTATAGCTCCTGCATCGTTCGTTAAAATAGAATTAATGCATAACTTATACCGTCAGGTATTGTTTGATTTTGTCGGCATCGACATCCGCACGATTGTCTTCATGGATAAAGTTGCCTTTTTCGATGACAATGATGCGATCAGCTATATCAAGCGTGAAGCTGAGCACCTGCTCCGAGACAATAATCGTGATGTCACGCATCTTGCGGATGTCATTCAATACTTTGGCAATATCTTTGATAATTGATGGCTGTATACCTTCGGTCGGCTCATCCAGCAGTAATACCTTGGGATTGGTCACCAAAGCCCGGGCAATGGCTAATTGTTGTTGCTGACCGCCTGATAAATTGCCACCTTTGCGGTGACGCATTTCGTGCAACACTGGAAACAGGGCAAAAATATCATCCGGAATTTTTTTCTGCCCGGAGACTTTCAGACCGGTCTGAATATTTTCCTGCACCGTCAAGGTTGGAAAGATCATACGTCCCTGTGGCACATAGGCAATACCTTTAGCGACCCGCTGATAACTCTCGTCGCCATTAAGATCCTTGCCGGCCACCTCTATCTTACTGGCGGTACTGGGCAAAATGCCCATCAAAGATTTAAACAGTGTGGTTTTGCCCATGCCGTTACGACCCATAATGGCAACAGTTTCATTTTCTGCCGCACTGAAGCTGACCTTATGAATTACTTCACTCTGGCCGTAACTAACTTGTAAATTCTCTACTGCAAACATGATTTTTCTCCTGAAATACCGGTTAGTGGCCCAGATACACTTCAATCACTTTTTCATCAGCCTGGACTTTTTCCATCGGCCCTTCGGCGAGAATTTTGCCCTGATGCAGCACGGTAACTTTGCGGGCAATTTTTTTAACGAATTCCATATCATGTTCAATAACAATAACGGCACGGTTCTTACAGATTCGGTTCAATAAATCAGCAGTTTCATCACGCTCCTTGGCACTCATGCCAGCCACCGGTTCATCAAGCATCAGAAGTTCAGGTTCCTGCATTAGTAACATGCCAATTTCCAGCCACTGCTTTTGCCCGTGACTTAAAATGCCGGCTTCGGAATCCAGCATATGTGTCAGTTGAATATCAGCTGCCACCTCGGCAATCAACGCTTCCAGCTTTG
>JBFJJO010000196.1:0-2320 GCA_041612215.1 Methylophaga sp. | reverse complement strand
CAATAATGCCAGTCTGACCCAACAGCAATACATTTATAAATTAGCGAGTATGGAAGTCGAGGTGGCAGCAAATGAAATTCTCACCTCGAGTATGGCAACCGCGCGTTATTTAAAGGAAAACTTGCCTGAAAATCAGCGCCGGGTGTATGTCATCGGTGAAGCGGGTTTAACTGAACCTTTGCAGCAGCAAGGCTTTACGCTGACTAATCTATATCAGGTCAATCAACCCGATATAGATATTAATCAAGAAGGTGCCGATATTGTGGTATCGGGGCTGGATCGCAAATTGACCTGGGATAAGCTGGCCACCGCAACACTCAATATTCGTGCTGGTGCGGCATTTTATGCCACCAACGCAGATACCACTTTGCCAACCGAACTGGGTGAAGTGATGGGCAATGGCGGGGTGCTTGCTGCGCTTACCGCTGCGACGGGTCAGACACCTATTGTGATTGGCAAACCTGAGCCGATTTTGTATCAGCAGGCCTTAGAAATTCTCGGTACCGATCGACACAATACAATTGCAATTGGTGACCGATTAAATACCGATATTCTTGGCGCAGTTAATGCCGGTATGCGCAGTTTGATGGTATTGACTGGGGTTTCCAGTGAAGCCGATATAGCTGGCGTTGACTATGCTCCAGACTGGGTTTTGCCGGACATTCAAGCCATCACCGGGACGTTGAAAACCAGTTTATAAAGCGCCTGATTTAAAAGGAAATGCACCATGAAAAAAATTCTCAATGATGTTGAAACGCTACTTGATGAAAGCTTGCATGGTTTTGCATTAGCGCATCAGGATATTGTCAGTTTTAATGCCAGTCCTCGATTTGTCAGTCGTAAAAAACTGGCTGACAGACCCAAAGTCGCATTGGTTTCTGGTGGCGGCAGTGGCCATGAACCGTTGCATACCGGGCTGGTAGGCAAAGGTATGTTGGATGCGGCGTGTCCGGGACAGGTATTTACCTCGCCAACCCCCGATCAAATGCTGGCCGCCGCCGAAGCGGTTGAAAACGGCGCAGGCGTTTTGTTTATCGTAAAAAATTATGCTGGCGATGTGATGAACTTTGAGATCGCCTCAGAAATGCTCGAATCCGAAAATGCCACCGTTTTGGTCGCCGATGACGTGGCTCTCCCGGCAGATCACAGTACTGGTCGCCGAGGCGTTGCCGGTACGCTGATTGTCGAAAAAATCGTCGGCGCAGCAGCTGAACAAGGCTGGGAGCTCGCAGCCTGTAAAGCACTGGGCGATAAAGTTGCCAAAAATACCGCCTCAATGGGATTGGCTATAACCAGTTGTACTGTGCCTGCAGCTGGTAAACCCACTTTTACCATTGCCGATAACGAAATTGAAATGGGCGTCGGCATTCATGGAGAACGAGGCCGGGAGATCGTGCCGATGGCATCAGCAGATGAGTTAGTAAAACAACTCGCCGATACCATCGATGAAGCGTTACAACCAAAATCGGGCCAGAAAGTATTGTTACATATCAACGGATTAGGTGCTACGCCATTAATGGAGCTGTATCTGGTCTTTGATATTGCCGCCAAATACTGGCAGAGCAAAGGTGTGGAAATTCATCGCTCACTGGTCGGTAACTTCACCACATCGCTGGATATGGCTGGCTGTTCGGTGACGCTGACCTTATTGGATGACGAACTGATTGCGCTCTGGGATGCGCCCGTTCATACGGCTGCATTGCGTTGGGGGTGTTAAAAAACTAACCACAGAGACACAGAGGACACATAGAAAGATATATCCGCAGATTACGCAGATGGACGCAGATTATTATGCAAAAGGATATGCAGACTTACACCATTATTGGCGCTGCTATGGCAGTCCACTCAACACTTGGTTCGGGTTTTTTGGAGTCGGTTTATCAAGAAGCGCTCGAGATTGAATTTCAAATCAGAAACATACCATTCGAGAGAGAAAAGGTGCTTCCAGTCACTTATCGTGACAAAACTCTAAAGTCCGTTTTTAAGGCGGATTTTGTTTGTTTTGGAACGGTAATTGTTGAACTTAAAGCGTTGCAGCATCTATCAGGAGCAGAGGAGGCTCAGATAATTAACTATCTAAAAGCTTCCTCTCTGCAAAAAGCAATATTATTCAACTTCGGAACCAGCAGTTTGCAACATAAAAGATTGGTTTTAAATCTGCGACCATCTGCGTAATCTGCGGATTTTAAGATTTTTCAAGTACCACATCAGCAATGGCAAAAAGCATCAGCTGACTGGTGCGGGCACCGGCATCGATATGCCCACGGGCCCGTTCGCCGAGAAATGAAGACCGGCCTTTGGTGGCCAGCATATCTTTGGT
>JBFJJO010000195.1:0-2334 GCA_041612215.1 Methylophaga sp. | reverse complement strand
TTCAGTATCATAAGACAAACGGGCATCAACTTCAGTTGAGACTCGGCCCGGAATAATGTCGAGAATTTTCAAACCAAACGATACTGCCAAATTGTCGAAAGCCAATGTTGCAACTTCTTTAGCTGCGGCATTATCACCCAGTGTTTTACGAGCTGCTTTCAGCGTGTCATCAACAATGCTCTGATATTGCGGCATTTGTGCGGCGGCAGTGATCAGCGATGGGTTAGTCGTCGCATCGCGCGGTGTATATTTTTCGATGGCTTGAATGTCACCGGTGTCTGCCACGACCACGGTCATTTTCTTCAGTTGATCAAGTAAGTTCGCCATGTGATTACCTTTTTTGTAGCTAATTAAAATAGTTTATTGTCACTGTTGGGCGTGCTCAGTAAAAATTGCCGGCCCAGGCCGGCAGTTTTCAGAACAGAACTCATCAACGATAACCCGCTGATGAAGGTCGAGCTGGCTTAAATGTTTAAGCTTTGCTGCGGATGTAACGCTCTACACCCGTTGCTGGCTTGCCATTCGCACTTTTGCTGATGTACTTCTCAACGCCAGTCATTGGCTTGTTATTGCTCATCTTGTTACGGATGTAACGTTCAACACCAGTTAACTGTTGACCGTTTTGGGATCTGTTACGAATGTAACGTTCAACACCTGTCAGGCCATCGTTCACTGATTTTTTCGCAGCATCATTACCGCAGCAATTACTGCTGTCAGATGATGAAAACAAGCCTTTAAAAAAACCGCAGATAGAAGCTAATAAACCTTTTTCACTCATGACAAATACCCCTGTACCTTTATTCAAACCCCATCTGCCCAACAGTTAGAGAGGTTGGTGCAACGGGTAAATTACTATTTTAGGTTTATTGTGGCAAGCCAACCCTTGTCAGTAGATCTGTGATTATAGACCTGCTTCGTTAGATTTGACCACTGTCACCGAATAACAACATGCCGTTGTCTTATCTGGTGCGCATAACCCGATGTGAATGAACCTTTAATAAAAAAAACGAGTGGCTGATAGCCACTCGTTTAATTTATGTCGTGCTTGTCAGGCTCCGCTTACGCAGCGTCAACCAATGCACGCAGTTCTTTTGCTGATTCTGCTGGTGAAGGCGCGCCGTAAATAGCAGCACCAACGACAACGATAGTTGCGCCAGCTTGAACAGTTTTCTGGATGGTGTCTTTATTCAGACCACCGGCAACAGAAATACGAACGCCCAGGTTTAATGAGGCGATTGCTTGCAAATCAGCAAATGGTGTTTGGCCAGCAGCTTGTGCGTCCAGACCAGTGTGAACACCGATGATTTGCGCACCGTTTTTAGCGGCTTCAGTTGCAACTGCTTTTTTGTCTTTAACGCTGATCAGGTCGATTTGCGCTTCTGCGTTGTTAGCGTTGGCTGCTTTAATAACGCCGCCCATTGTCGCTTTGTCAGATACACCCAATACAGTACAGATATCAGCACCCGCTTCATAAAAAGGTGTTGCTTCGTACTCACCAGCATCCATAGTTTTCAAGTCAACCAGGATCAGGTTGTTTGGGAATTTGGCTTTCAGCGCAGTAACGATCTCCAGACCGTTATACTTGATGCAAGGGGTACCGACTTCAAGAATGTCGACATAAGGGGCAACTTGCTCTGCAAGTGCGAGGGTTTGGTCGAAATCCAGAGAATCCAGAGCCATTTGAATAAGTGCTTTTGCCATGCTGACATGCTCCTAAAATTTGAGTTAATTTATGGTTTTACGTTGAAAATACGCTCGCAGACTATAAAGCAGATGCTTTGGGCCTGTCAATTTTTACGGCATTGCGCACTTTTTTGGCACAATCGTTTTCTGGACAGGGTTAATTCAATTGTGCGAGGCTTTGCCTCAATTACAGTCCGGTATTTATTGCCGGTTTTCAGGCAAATTGAGTATTTTTATGACACAGACGATTAGTAATATTGGCGGCTTAATAATCGATATGGACGGTGTACTTTGGCATGGCAACAAGCCCTTGCCGGGGCTCAGTGATTTTTTTGCCACCTTACGGGAGCGACAAATCCCATTTGTGTTAGCGACCAATAATGCCAGTCTGACCCAACAGCAATACATTGATAAATTGGTGAGTATGGAAGTCGAGGTGGCAGCAAATGAAATTCTCACCTCGAGCATGGCAACCGCGCGCTATTTAAAAGAAAACTTGCCTGAAAATCAGCGCCGGGTGTATGTCATCGGTGAAGCGGGTTTAACTGAACCTTTGCAGCAGCATGGCTTTACGCTTACTGATCTATATCAGGTCAATCAACCCGAGAAAGATATTAATCAAGAAGGTGCCGATATTGTGGTATCGGGGCT
>JBFJJO010000194.1:0-2350 GCA_041612215.1 Methylophaga sp. | reverse complement strand
CTGGCGGCAACATCTGCTCGATACATTACAAAACACAGTGGCTGATACACCACAACGGGCGCTCATCGAGGGTCTGACGCTAGGCTTTCGCGACAATATGACGCCCCAACAATGGCAGGTCTTGCGCAATACCGGTACCAGCCATTTGCTGGCGATTTCTGGTTTACATATTGGGCTTGCCGCGGCGATTGGTTTTTTTCTGGGCCGTTGTTTATGGGCTTGTTTTAGCCCTTTGTGTCTGCGTTTGCCGGCACAACAGTTTGGCGCCTTGACGGCCATGCTATTTGCACTTGCTTATGCCTTGTTAGCAGGCATGTCTATTCCCAGTCAGCGTGCGTTGATTATGGTGTTAGTCGCAATGACTGCGATTTTATTACGCCGCCGTGTGCTCAGTTATCAGCTCTTGGCAGTGGCCTTATTGATGGTGCTAATACGGGATCCGTTTGCAGTCATGTCAGCCGGTTTATGGCTGTCATTTGCAGCGGTTATGGTGATTATTTATGTCAGCCAAAACCGACAACCCGTTAATAAATGGCATTGGGCCAGTATTCATATCTGGATAGCTATCGGTCTGACGCCGCTACTACTGGTATTTTTTAATAGCACCGCGCTGATTTCGCCGCTTGCCAATCTATTCGCCGTGCCATTGGTCAGTTTGCTTATTGTGCCGGTCTTGCTTCTGTCGATAATCATCATGATGATCCATCCACCATGGAGTCAACCTTTGTGGCAATTAGCAGATTGGTTGCTCGAAGCTTTGTGGTGGTTATTACAATGGTTTGCTGAGTTGCCGGTAGCTTTATGGCAGACCGCCAGTTTGCCACTTTGTATTATTATCTTGAGTCTACTGGCATTTATCTGGTTAATGGCCCCAAGAGGATGGCCAGCACGTTGGTTGGGCTGGTTCTTATTGTTGCCACTGATTTTTTATCAGCCTGCACGGCCTGATAAAGGGAATGCTTGGCTAACCGTGTTGGATGTCGGTCAGGGGTTGGCGGCCGTTGTAGAAACCAAAAACAAAACCTTGCTGTTTGATACAGGCCCACAGTTTGGTGATTTTAATACCGGCGATGCCGTGGTACTGCCGTTTTTGCAGCATCGTGGCATCAAACACTTGGATATGATGGTTATCAGCCATGGCGATAATGATCATATCGGCGGCGCTGAAGCTATTTTCAAATCGTTGCCTGTTATTCAGGTTCGCAGCAGTGTGCCGGCAGAGCTACCCGATGCCAAAGCCTGTATCGCCGGGCAAAGCTGGCAGTGGGATGATGTCCATTTTCAATTTCTGCATCCAACTGACAACACTTCAGGTTCTGCCAATGAGCGTTCCTGCGTACTGAAAATCAGCAGCCGGTTTGGCAGTATATTGCTGACTGGTGATATTGAAAAACAGGCGGAAGTCAGCTTAATTAAGAACCATAAACAGGCTTTGCCTGCCGATGTTCTATTAGTTGCCCATCATGGCAGCCGCAGTTCATCATCGACGACCTTTATTGATGCCGTCTCACCACAAATCGCCATTATCGCCAGCGGTTTTAATAATCGTTATCAGTTTCCGGCGGCTGAAAACGTACAACGTTTTCGAGATCGGCAGATCCCACTGCTCAATACTGCAGACAGTGGTGCTTTGGTAATAAAACTGGATGACTCAGCACCAATAACTGCCATACGCTGGCGACAACAACAGCAACGACTATGGCGTGCGGTAGCTACTGACTAAGCGTTTTTTCACGTATCATGATGGCTGTTTTGAATTTTTGCAGGGCGTTAAATTATGCTGGAGTTGTTTAAAGCCGGTGGCTGGCTGATGTTTCCGTTATTTGCCTGCTCGGTCATCGCCATTGGCATCATTGCCGAACGTTTCTGGAGTCTACAAACCCGGCGCATTGCCCCGCCGCAGCTCATAACGCAAATCTGGCAATGGCTACGTTATAACCAAGTGGATCAGGAGCGCATTAAAAGTCTGCAAAAGAATTCACCACTGGGCAGAATTCTGGCAGCCGGCCTGATGGATCGTAATGCTGCCCGAGATATTACCAAGGAAAGTATTGAAGACACTGGCCGGCACGTCACAGCGATGATGGAAAAAAATCTCAATACACTGGGTACCATTGCGGCCATTTCACCGCTGATCGGTCTGCTCGTCACTGTAGTCGGCATGATCAAGGTATTTGCGGCCATTACGACCTCGGGGGTTGGAAATCCAGAAACCTTGGCCGGCGGTATTTCTGAAGCCTTAATCACCACTGCCGCAGGTTTGGTGGTGGCTATTCCCAGCGTTATTTTCTATCGTTACTTTCGCGGCAAAATAAACCACCTGGTCGTTAATATGGAAGAACAAGCGATG
>JBFJJO010000193.1:0-2366 GCA_041612215.1 Methylophaga sp. | reverse complement strand
TAACATCACGATATCGCTGAATCGCTGGCAGGAACAGCACGAAACCCTGAGCAAGCATGAAGGTGGTTTGGGTATTCGCTTGTCAGGTAATGATCCACTTGAAGAAATCGTGCCGGATTTAGCACGTTTTCAGCTAGTAGTGCTTATTTTCCCGGCGTTTACCGATGGTCGCTGTTATTCCTATGCCAAACTGCTACGTGAGCGTTATGGCTTTAAAGCGGAAATCCGCGCTCAGGGTGATGTGCTTTACGATCAACTGTTTTATATGTCGCAGTGCGGCATAAACAGTTTTGAATTGGCCAATCCGAATCGTTTGACCAATGCGCTAGCAGCGTTTGACGAGTTCACTGAAAGTTATCAATCGACTGTACTGCGGCCCGAACCGCTGTATCGCCGTCGCTAAACTGAACTGATTGTATGGCGGTTTATGCCATCGGTGATGTGCAGGGATGTTTCGTCGAGTTAATGAAACTACTCGATGCCCTGCAATTTGATGCATCGCAAGATGAAGTCTGGCTGGCGGGTGATTTAGTAAATCGCGGACCAAAGTCAGCCGATACATTACGTTTCGTCAAAAATCTCGGTGAAAGTGCCAAAGTTGTACTGGGTAATCATGATCTGCATCTATTGGCACAGGCGTCTGGCATTTCCGAATATCAGCATCGATTAGATACCATCGATAGTGTTTTACAGGCTAAGGATCGTGAAGAATTATTGACCTGGCTGCGTCATCAACCGTTGTTCTATCATGATGCTGAATTACAGTTCTCGATGGTTCATGCCGGTTTACCGCCGCAGTGGACAATTGCCGAATGCCAGATTCGCGCCGCCGAGGTTGAAGCGGTGCTTCGTGGTGATAATTGGCAAGACTTTTTTCAGCATATGTATGGTAATAAACCGAAACGCTGGTCACCGGATTTGACTGGCTGGGATCGGCTGCGCTTTATCACCAACTGTTTTACCCGGCTGCGTTACTGTCATGAAGACGGCGCGCTGGCGTTGAAATTCAAAGGTTCACCCAAAGACAAACCGGCTAAGCAAAAACCATGGTTTGATATGCCGGACCGTGCCACAGTTGATGATCGCATTGTTTTTGGCCATTGGTCACAGCTGGGCACCGGTCAGTATGGCAATGTGTTCTCGCTGGATAGCGGTGCCGTTTGGGGCGAGCAACTCACTGCGGTGCGCATTGATGAGAAACCCTATATCTGGACAACAGTGGAAGCCGATCCAGCCGGTTTGCCGGCAGCACGCAATAAAACCACAGCCGACAAGCAGCGCTGGTTATAAGCGCTTGTTGGGCATTCATTTTTAAACACAGTACAATAACACCAAGCATTCATCGGGATTTTAAAAATATGAGCAATATCAAAACCTTTTCAGGTGATTTTTCAGCGCAGGGCATTCGGGTGGGTATCGTGGCCGGCCGCTTTAATGATTTTGTCGTTGATCATCTGATTAATGGCGCGGTGGATACCTTATTGCGTCACGGCGCCAAAGAAAAAGATATTGAAATTGCCCGGGTGCCGGGTGCGGTCGAAATTCCACTAGCCGTCAAACGTATGGGTAAAACCGGTAAATATGACGCGATCATTGCTTTGGGCGCCGTGATTCGCGGTGGTACACCCCATTTTGAATATGTCGCCGGTGAGTGTTCTAAAGGTCTGGGCCAACTGAATTTGGAACTGGATTTGCCGATTGCTTTTGGTGTGTTAACCGTTGATACCATTGAACAAGCCATCGAACGTGCCGGTACCAAAGCTGGTAATAAAGGGGCTGAAGCTGCTATGAGCACCATTGAAATGGTTAATGTGCTTCGTCAAATCGGAGCTGCAAAATAGTGGCAGCCGGCTTACCCAGAACACAATCACGGCGCGCAGCCGTTCAGGCCTTATATCAGGCGCTGGTCAATGAACAGGCACCGGATAAGGCTGAACTGGATTTTGTAACCGCTGAATACGCCAATAAAATCGATAAAAATTATTTTAAGATTCTGGTCGATGGGGTTATCAAAAATATTGCCGAGATCGATGCCGAACTGAGCCACGCCGTAGACCGTGATTTAAAAGCAGTCGATCCGGTCGAAGCATCAGTATTGCGACTGGCAGTCTTTGAATATATGCATCGGCCCGATATACCTTATCGGGTGGTATTGAATGAGGCCGTAGAACTTGCCAAATCATTTGGTGGTGAACAAGGCCATAAATACGTTAACGGTGTGCTTGATAAAATGGGTGCCCGGTTACGCAACGTTGAATATCAGGCCGCGAAAGCCAAGCGCGACGCCAAAAAAAGCTGACGGATGCGTCAGTCATTGTGAATCAAACATCCGAATTTTCGCTGATTAAAGCTTATTTCTCGGCACT
>JBFJJO010000192.1:0-2434 GCA_041612215.1 Methylophaga sp. | reverse complement strand
GGTGGCAATTACTACTGGTCCTGATACCCCAACGCCATTAATGGCCACCATTATCGGTGCCGTCGGTGGTGTACTGGTGGTGTTATCAATTGTCTTTATGGATAAAGTCAAAATTGATGATCCAGTTGGTGCTATCTCAGTGCATGGTGTGGTTGGTCTGTGGGGTCTGTTGGCTGTACCGCTGACTAACACTGACGCCAGCTTCTCGGCTCAAATCATCGGCGCCGCGACAATCTTCGTCTGGGTATTTGTTACCAGCTTTATTGTCTGGTCAATCCTGAAAATGGTCATGGGTATTCGTGTGACCGAAGAAGAAGAAGCCGAAGGTGTGGATTTGGTGGAATGTGGTATGGAAGCTTATCCAGAGTTTTCCAGCAACACCAAGTAAAATCCATCACACAAGGTGTTAACAAAAAGGGCCGGTTTGACCGGCCCTTTTTTATTGTCTGTCATTTAGGGTTTACTGATGATATTGCACAGAATGTTTGTGAACGGCATTAATCAAAGCTGAAACATGCTCAGGGTTTATAGTCGGGTGAATGCCGTGGCCCAGATTAAATATATGACCGCTACCATGGCCATAACCGGCCAGAATATCTTTAACTTCGGTTTCAATTCGCTGTGGTGATGCATAGAGCACGCAAGGATCCATATTGCCTTGCAATGTGACTTTGTCACCGACCTGATAACGGGCTAGAGAAATATCTGTGGTCCAGTCAAGACCCAGCGCATCGGCGCCACTTTCAGCCATATGGGACAGCCACTGTCCGCCACCTTTAGTAAACAGGGTGACCGGCACCCGCCTGCCATCATTTTCTTTTTTCAGACCCGCCATGATCTGCTTCATATACTGCAGCGAAAACTCACGATAATTCGAGCCACTCAGGCTGCCACCCCAAGTATCAAACAACATGATCGCCTGCGCACCAGCTTCAATTTGGGCATTCAGATAATCGGTGACTGACGTTGCCAGTTTTTTCAGTAATGCATGCATTACCTCTGGCGCATCAAACGCCATGCCTTTAACTTTGGCAAAGTCCTTACTGGACCCGCCCTCAACCATATAGCAGGCTAATGTCCACGGGCTGCCACTAAATCCAATCAGTGGTACTTTGCCATCAATTTCCCGGCGGGTAAGCCGCAAGGCATCCATGACATAACTCAGACTGTCTGCCATGTCTGGCAAAGGCAACTTTTCTACATCCGCTGCAGTGCGAATAGTGCGCTCAAATTTAGGTCCTTCACCGCTGACAAAATACAGCCCAAGGCCCATTGCATCGGGAATAGTCAGAATATCGGAAAAAATAATTGATGCATCAAGATCAAAACGGCGCAAAGGCTGCAACGTTACTTCACAGGCAAGCTCTGGCGTGCGACACAAGGTCATGAAGTCACCGGCCTTTTTGCGTACTGCACGATACTCAGGCAAATAACGGCCTGCCTGACGCATGATCCAGACCGGTGTTTTATCAACTGGTTGTTTTAACAGCGCCCGCAGATAGCGGTCATTTTTCAGTTCTGACACGGTGTCTCCTAATTATAATGCCGCATAAAAAACGCACTGGCAGCCGGATTGAACCAATCTGACACGCGCAGTGCGTAAATTGCTGCGATAAAGCGGCTTAAATCAGACTTCGAGATAGTCCAGAATGCCTTTAGCTGCCTCGCGACCTTCCCAAACAGCCGTTACCACCAAATCAGATCCGCGTACCATATCACCCCCGGCAAAAATTTTCGGGTTGGTAGTCTGATAAGCAATACCGCCATTGGCCGGTGCCGTAACACGACCGCCATCATCAATACCAATATTGAATTTTTCGAACCATGGCGCCGGACTCGGCCGGAAACCAAAAGCAATGACCACGGCATCGGCCGGGATGATTTCTTCACTGCCAGGCACCGGTTCCGGACGACGGCGACCACGCTCATCGGCTGCGCCCAGCGCAGTGGTGACGACTTTAACGCCTGTAACGCCATTTTCATCACCCACCAATTCAACTGGCTGGCGGTTCCATAAGAACTGCACACCCTCTTCACGGGCATTATTTACTTCACGACGTGAACCGGGCATGTTTTCTTCGTCACGGCGGTAGGCACATGAAACTGTTTGGGCACCTTGACGAATGGCCGTACGATTACAGTCCATCGCCGTATCACCTCCACCCAACACCACGACATTCTTACCTTTCATGGAAACATAACTGTCGGTTGGCAAGCCCAACATTTGCATATTATTAGCAACCAAGTAAGGCAATGCCTCATGGACGCCCGGCAGATCTTCACCGGGGAAACCGCCTTTCATATAGGTGTAGGTACCCATGCCTAAAAACACGGCATCATATTCATCGATCAAGGTCTGGAATTCGACGTCTTTGCCGACATCGGTATTCAGGCGAAACTCAACGCCCATGCCTTCCAGTACTTCACGCCGACG
>JBFJJO010000191.1:0-2443 GCA_041612215.1 Methylophaga sp. | reverse complement strand
GCCAGGGCTGAAAGAGATATGGGCAGCCATGTCCAAACCGTTCATGGTTGGGGCTTTGATATCAAAGTTGATGAATGCTGGCAACAGACCGTCACGGATTTCCGCGCCGTCACCTGATGCTGCGTTTTTGTCATCAGTAAATACTGCGAATTGGTTGATCAAGCCGCCAACACCGATTTCCCAACCGTCATTTGCGGCAACGGTTGCAGCGTGTGCTGGGACAACCATGGCAGCTGAGGCAGCGACCATTGAAGCTAATACTAATTTTTTCATGTCTGTTTACCTTTATATTTTGTTAACAGATTACTTTAAGTCTCTCTCGTAACCGGAAAGCTTCGCGGTTGATGACTATTTTCCACATCCCCAAACGCAATGCAACACTTTTACAACAAAAAAACGACAGATTTGGCATCTTTACCAAAATGTGTGTTTTTTTTACAACAATAACGGCTTTGTCAGGCTGTTTATCCTCTTTGTTAACCATGCCAACACAGTGAATGCGTGAATTCTCGTTAGAAAATGCTGATAGCCAAAGGGGGTGGTGCCTAATATACCGTCCAGTATTTTAAAGCGGTAACCTTTGAATAGATTGCTTCGGCGATAAGGCCGCCTCGCAAAGACGTCCTTTTATTAAGCTCTGTGCCCTTTGTGTCTCTGTGGTTAAATCTACAAATTCAGTTTGAATTTACTTTCAAAGATTAGTCTGGGTGACCATGTCCGAATGACAGGCAATAAAAAAGCCCGGTGTGCGAAGCAAACCGGGCTTTGAATTCGTGGTGGCTCGACCTGGAATCGAACCAGGGACACAGGGATTTTCAATCCCTTGCTCTACCAACTGAGCTATCGAGCCAACAAGGTGGCGTATTAAACCTGCTTGCCCCGATGCTGTCAAGCAAATCGCCCGACGGCTGAATGGGTATGCTTGTGGCAATAAGGTCATCATGATGTAATGGCGCCGATTAGCTGGGATATGCACGGAATTAATAATGATAAAAAAACAAAGCTGGGGAGTGGGGCTGGCGTTAGTGTTCGCGCTGATTCTGGGTGTCTTGTTAGGGCCGTTGGTAACGGATGTGCAATGGCATCAGCCGCTGCAGCAGTGGCTGATAACGCAGCAAGCAGATGAAGAGCATGACGACGACGATGAAGAAGGTGAAGCAGTCATGCCGATGACCGTTTTACTGGATGAAACTGCCCAGCAATTGGCCGGCATTGAAACGCTCAGGGTCGAGCAAAGCAGTTTTTTCCCGGAAAACCGTGCGCGTGCCACAGTGGTCAGTATTCAGCCGATGCTTAATCAGCGTGCCCAACTCAGACAATTACAGGCAGCTGTCAATGTGGCAAAAGTTCGTGAACAGTCCAGTCGGCAGGCATTAGCCCGTTTACAAAAAGTCGCCAAGGCCACTGGCAGTGTTGCTAATAAAGAGGTGTTAGCTGCTGAGGCTGCCTGGCAAGAAGCCAAAGCAACGCTGAATCAAGCACAGGTTGAACTCGACAATTTACAACGTATTGTCCGCCAGGACTGGGATCCCAAAATGGCTGCGTGGATCCTTGGCCCTGAAGAAATCGAATTTAAACGGCTGGTAGAGCGCTCAGACAGTTTACTACTGGTGACGATGCCGGTCGGTCAGCCGCTTGAGGCCGATGTCAATATTATCCGTGTGGCACCGGAAGGGAACCGGGCGCAAGCGCGCAAAGCCTATTACGTTGCACCGGCGATTAGTGTCGATAGTAGTTTGCAGGGGGAAACCTATTATTTTCGTTTGGATACCGGTCGTTTAAGGGCCGGTATGCGCCTCGATGTCTGGGTACCGGAAAGTCAGACACCTGTTGAGGGTGTGATGATCCCCGATAACGCGATTATCTGGTATGCCGGACAACCCTGGGCCTACATACAAAGGGAGGCCGGCAATTATCAGCGAATATCACTGAAAAATACGCTGCCCGCCGCAGAAGGTTTATTTGATGACAGTGGTTTGATTAATCCTGCTGATGTGCTGGTCGTGGATGGCGCACAAACGCTGCTCTCTGAAGAATTTAAATGGCAGATAGTGGAAGAAGACGATGACGATTAAATATCGGCAGCTTCATTCACTTACGTCATTGATCTAACAGGGACCAGACATGCTCTCAAAACTCGTCGCCTTTTCAGTTCGGTTTCGCGGTGTGGTGCTGGCATTAGCGCTGCTGATGCTGGGTTATGGCGTTTATAAACTATCGAACGCGAGTCTGGATATTTTTCCGGAATTTGCGCCTAAACAAGTCATCATTCAAACCGAGTCTCAGGGCCTAACTGCCGAACAGGTCGAGATATCGGTTACTCAGCCGTTAGAAAGTGGCCTTGGTGGTTTGCCGGATGTCGAGTTTGTTCGTTCGGCATCAACGCCCGGATTATCGGTCGTCATCATCACGTTTAAAGATAGCTCCGATACCTTTATTAATC
>JBFJJO010000190.1:0-2528 GCA_041612215.1 Methylophaga sp. | reverse complement strand
GCATTCTTAGCGAATACTAGCGTCAAATATTTCCAAGAAACATTTCCACGCAAGTACCCACACAAATTACTTGATACCAGTTTGTTAAAGAGCGTTTGCCAAATGACCCGGCAAAGAAGCGAGAATTATACAGACACTCGCTTGGGTGTCAATGATTAATTGCTTGTAGAGCCTTTACCATCAACCGCCTCAACTAAGGCGAAGGTGGGCATTCTACAGCCAAAAAGACTCACGTCAACAGGAAAATTATCCCGAAAACACTTTGCCCACGTCAGGTGATTGAAATCTTGGCAAATTTTCGTTTACCGACTTGGATAATATGTTCTGCGCCAGCCTGAAAAAGACGATCTTTATTATCACATTTTTCATTATCAACTTTCACAGCACCCTGTTTGAGCATTCGTATAGCTTCAGATGTACTGACTGTTAGTCCAGCCTCTTTTAATAAATTGGCAATCAATAAACCTTCTGGACCAGATACCAAGTTCAACTCAGGAATATCATCAGGGAGTTCACCTTTTTTAAATTGATTTTCAAACCCCTGACGTGCCTCTTGTGCTGCCACATCACCGTGAAAACGCGCTACTATTTCAACTGCAAACTCTTTTTTTACTTCCATTGGATTACGGCCAGCTGATACCTGAAGTTCAAGTTCAGCGATTTGCGTAACCGACTGAAAACTCAGCAAAGTGATGTAACGCCACATCAAGTCATCGGAAATCGACATCAACTTGCCGAAGATATCTTTGGGGCTGTCATTGATACCAATATAATTGCCTAATGATTTGGACATTTTCTGCACACCATCCAACCCTTCCAGAATTGGCATAGTCAAAATACATTGTTGCGGTTTGCCATAAGCTTTTTGCAGTTCACGCCCCATCAGAAGGTTAAATTTCTGATCCGTGCCACCCAACTCCACATCCGCATCCAACACAACTGAGTCATAACCTTGTATTAAAGGATAGAGAAATTCATGAATGGCAATCGGCTGATTGCTGGTGTAACGCTTATGAAAATCATCGCGTTCCAGCATCCGTGCGACGGTATGGTTTGATGCAAGACGAATCATGTCGGCAGCCGTCATCTCATTCATCCAGTGTGAGTTAAACACAACTTGCGTCTTCTGCGGATCCAAAATTTTGAAAACTTGTTGCTGATATGTCTCTGCGTTTTCTTTAACCTTCTCGGGTGTCAGCGGCTGTCGGGTAACGTTTTTACCGGTTGGATCACCGATCATGCCAGTGAAGTCGCCAATCAAAAATAAAATTTCATGCCCCATGTCCTGGAACTGCCTAAGCTTATTAAGCAACACTGTGTGACCAAGATGTAAATCAGGTGCTGTGGGATCAAATCCCGCTTTTATTCGAAGTGGCTGGCCTTGTTCGAGTTTTTCGATAAGCTCTTTTTCGACCAGAATTTCTTCAGCACCGCGGCGTATCTCGGCCATCGCCTCTTGCACAGGGATCATGACTGCTCTCCAGAGTTTTAATTTGGCCGCAGATGTTATCACAAGACTATTTAACAAAGGGGTTTCAATTATTATCAAATGCTGAGAGAATTGAAAAAATTTAAATTGAGAAGAGATTGCCCATGAAGCAACGTAACAGACTTGTGAGTCCTTCACAGCAGACACGTATCTTCAAAAAAGAGCGAATGGCACCGCACAAAAATCGGCATTTCATGTTTGTGTCCGTTTTAGCTGTCGCGGGTATTTTCTTAACCACAATGGTTTTAGCCACCAGCGAACCGCTTCCCAGTAGTCATAGTCAGGTTATTAAACTGCCTGATTTAGGAAAAGAGATGCATCAACTGGCGATGCCAATCAGCAAAACCGCCTATAGCCCTAATGCCGAACCGGCTACCAACATTGCAACTACTACGAGACCGACGGAATCATCAATCATTCCAATCGCCACGGAGGCGACTGTAGAGTTCGACGTTACAGCAGCAGAAAAGCTTCATCAGCAAACTGATATGGCTAATGAAGAAATAACTGCAGATATTAATCTAATAACAGACGCTAATCATCTTGACTGGAAAGAGGTCGAAATTGCCCCGGGCGACAATTTATCGGTAATTTTTCCGCGTCTGGGTTTAACCGCCAGTGATGTTTTCAATGTTGCTCAGGTAAAAGAGGCCAAACCTTTATTACATCTCAAGCCCGGTCAATTATTACGTGTGGGCCTGGAGACATCGGAAAACAATTCCACAGCCAACCTAATGGTTCTAGAGTTGCAATTAGATCCTATTAAAACGCTATCTCTTAACGTTGTTGAAGAAGGTTTTGTCGTTGAAACTGTCGAGCGAGAAATCGAAAAACGTCAGCAAATAGTTGGCGGCGAAATCAATAATTCGCTTTTTGTTGATGGCTTAAAAGCAGGTATGTCCGACAAGTTAATCATGGAAATGGCTCACATTTTTGGCTGGGATATCGATTTTGCTTTAGATCTGCGTCAAGGTGACAGCTTTAAGGTGATTTATAACGAACATTATCTTGATGGTGACAAAATTGATGATGGCGTGAT
>JBFJJO010000189.1:0-2581 GCA_041612215.1 Methylophaga sp. | reverse complement strand
ATCCCCACTTGGTGTAAATTCACGTACACCGAGTGTATTGGCCTGATAACCACGAACGCTACGAATACCCCCAGCATAGAAATTCTCAAAGAATGGCAGTTCTGATGTTGAGCCATATCCATCGGCATAACCCAGATCAGTCCGTAATGAAAAGGTTAAGTCATCCGAAATCGGCCGGAACCAGCTATTACGATAACGCAATTTATAAAACTGTAAATCACCACCGGGTACGGCAACCTCTGCACTCAGGCTTTGCTCCATACCCTTCGTTGGCAACAGTGCGTTGTCCCGTGAATCGCTGGTCCATCCAACAGTCACCGGAAAAGCCGAAAAGGAATCACCCTCACGCTCAATAAATTCTTCATAACTCGGCACAATAAACCGTCGGTCACTAGGCAAATTAATAGCAGTACGTTCAAAGCCCAAAGCCAGACTAATACGTTGTTTTTCAGTAATAGGAATACCAAAATTAATATCACCACCTAACGTGTCAGTACTAAAATTAGCAAGGTTGGCTTCACGGGCATCGGTTTCCCGATAAAACGCATTAAACCCCTGACTTATGCCATCTATCGTCGCAAATGGATTGGTGTAACCAAAACTGTAAACGGTATTAACATCACTGTTGTTAAAACCAAGACGGATATGTTTGCCGGTACCCAGAAAGTTACGCTGGGTCAGGTTGGCATTGAAGATAATACCGTCTGATTGTGAGAAACCAACACCTGCTGAAACACTGCCCGAAGCGGTTTCTGTGACATCAAAATCCAGATCCACTTGATCGCTGGTTCCGGTGACCGGAATCGTTTCAACATTTACATTTTCAAAATAGCCCAAGCGTGCAATTCTTTCACGCGACTGTTCGACTTTACCGGTATCGATCCAGGCTGATTCCTGTTGGCGTAATTCCTGGCGTAACACTTCATCACGGGTTTTACTATTACCGGCAATATTGATGCGACGAACATAAGCCTTGCGACCCGGGTCTATAAAGAAGGTTAAATCGACCTCACGGGCTTCACGATCAATATCAGGCACAGCATTGACGTTAGCAAATGCATAGCCATCATTACCCAATCTGCCGGTCAGATTTTCCGAGCTTTCATTAATGGCTTTACGGGAAAATACTGAATTTTTACGTATGGTCACCAGATCAAATAATTCTTCTTCCGGCACAATCAGATTACCGGCCAGACGGACTTCATCAATTTTGTAGCGTTCACCTTCCGAAATATTGATAGTGATAAATATCCGTTTTTTATCGTCACCAATGGTGACCTGAGTTGATTCTACAGCGAAATCCACATAACCGCGATCCAGATAAAATGACCGGATAGTTTCCAAATCTGCTGATAATTTCTGGCGGGAATATTGATTATCTTTGGTTAAAAATGACAACCAACCACCGGTACTGGATTCAATTTCATCAATTAATTCATCATCATCGTAATTGTTATTACCAACGATATTAATCTCACCAATGGTGGCAACCACACCTTCCGCCATCGTGATACGTATGCCTACGCGATTACGTGATAAAGGCGTAACTTCAGACTGGATATCGACTCCGTATTTACCACGGCTGAAATACTGGCGTTGTAACTCCAGTTCAACACGTTCCAGCATGGCCTGCTCGAACACTTGGCCTTCGGCAAAACCGATTTGCTGTAGTGATTTTGTCAGTTCAGCAGCATCAAGGTCTTTATTGCCGACAAATTCAATTTTGGAAATCGCTGGCCGCTCACTGACTTTAATGACCAAAACACCGTCATCACTTTCCACTTGTACATCGTTGAAATATTTGGATTTGAATAATGAGCGAATAATACCCTGCACATCATTGTCCGTCAGCTCATCGCCCACTTTAACCGGCAGATAATTAAAGACCGTACCAGCCGAGATGCGTTGCAACCCCTCTACACGGATATCCTTGATAATAAATTCTTCAGCCCAGGCAGCCGAAGTAACGCAAAATAGGGCCAGTGCAGTGAGTATTTGTTTCATTGTTATTATCAGACAGTCCGCCGACGAAATCGTAAGTGTACCTGCAATGCCATGATTAGCCAAACAGTCTTGCTAAATCATTGGCAAAGGCGAAAAACATGAGCATGAGCAATAGGATCAAACCGATTTTTTGACCCTGCATCTGTATTGTTTCAGAGACCGGGCTGCCCTTAATCCATTCGATAAAATACATCAATAAATGGCCGCCATCGAGAATCGGCACCGGTAATAAATTCAATATTCCCAGACTGATACTGATCATCGCTAAAAAACTGATAAAACTGATCAAACCCTGCTGGGCACTGCTCCCGGCAAATTGGGCAATACTGATGGGGCCACCGAGATTATCGGTAGAAACGCTGCCACGCAGCATGCCCCATAAACTCGCCACCGTATTGGCACTGAAAGACCATGTTTGTAAAACTGCTTCTGGGATAGCGGCTAACGGCCCATAACGCAGTTCTGACTGTAATTCGGCGGGAAGTCGTTGTTCGCTAAGTGCCACCCCGGCGCCAATGCGGCCTTGGCCCTGTTCATCGGGTTTAGGCGTCAACTCGGCATACTGGTGCTCACCATT
>JBFJJO010000188.1:0-2590 GCA_041612215.1 Methylophaga sp. | reverse complement strand
TTGTTGCCAGTAGTTTCATTGGCGTTTTAAAAATCCCATCCGCAAAGGCCCTTAAAGCTTACCGGGTTTATGCATAAAAAAAGGGGAGCAAACTCCCCTTTTTTATAAATTGTCAGCTGATTTATTTAAAAATCGATAATTACACCGGTATAAATGGTCCGTTCAATATTTGGCCGGGCACCAAATGGCTCACGGGCAATAATTTCCTGACGGTCAAATACGTTTTCAACTTTCAAAAACACTTCCGGACCAGCTTCAAATTGGTAGCGGCTGATTAAATCCATTGTGGTAAGTGCATCAGTGCGTTCAAAACGATTGTCCGATTCATTACAACCAACATCTGTGCAAGTTTCATCAATGTACTTCACAACGGCGTAGTTATTCCAGCCACTGTTATGCTCTAAACCAACCCGCGCACTGAACATATTTTGTGGAATATTGGCTAAATCAAGCCCACTACTCAATTCGTCACCTGAAGTTGTTTCACCCTCAGTGTAAGTGTAAGCAACATCAACCGGAATCATGAAATTACCAGCTGAAAATAACTTACCGGCTTGAAATTCCAACCCTTTGACTTTAGCACCACCAAGGCTAAATGAACCAGAGGTAGATTCTGCTTTATCGCTACACTTAGAAGCTTCAGAGCACTGCTCAACAAAGTTACTGAAATCAGAGTAAAAAGCGATTGCTTCACTAAAGAAAGTTCCCTGTTTAAAACGAACACCTAACTCGTAGTTATCGCTCAAACCAGGATCCGTACCATCTTCGGCACCGGCACTAATCGGAACCATGCCTTCATGATAGCCAGCCAACACTTGCCAGTTTTCCGTCAAGTCATAGGTGGCTGAAATACCCGGTAAAAACTCTCGGTAATCATTTTCAACCCTACTATTTTTAGTTAGTTCTGAGCGGCTTGGATCTGTATATCGCCTAGCCTTACTTTCAACATCTTCCATTCGCAATGCAAGATTAATCAGTAATTTATCTGTAACCTGAAAGTTATCGGTGATCCACATGCTAAGCGCCTGTGCTTCTTCCAAACGGTTATCACCACCGCTGACACTATCGGCATTGGTATCTGTGAAAACTAGTCGACCATTCACTTGATCATAATATTCAACAGGCTGAAAGCGATCAGTTTCGTCGAAGTGCTGACGTGCGCCAAAGTTTAGATTGTGGTCTCCAAGCAACCAATTAAAGTTTAATTGCGCACCATAAGAATCATAAGCTCGGTTATTATTTTTGTAGGCAAGGTTTCTATTACCTGGGGTGCCATCGCCAATATCTTGTCGACCATCTAAGATTGCTTGTGAATTTGCATTGCCTTGGTTGGCTTCATCAATTAAATCACCATCGTATTTAAACCAGTTACGCTGAAACTCATTGTGATAAAAAGTCACATTCGAGTTGAAGGTATCGGTCCATTTGAAGGTATGGCTGAGATTAACACCGGTATGGTCATTATCCATATTGTCGATTTCAGTCAGCCCATAACGACGATTTTCGTCACGGCTGAAATCGGCATCGGTTAAACCTGCATAGGTTTCATTTGAGTCTTCAAAGGAGCGCTGGAATTTAAACAATACTTCGTTGCGTTCATCTTCCCAAGATAATTTACCGACATAGTCCTGGATCTCAAAACCACTGTCCTGACTGCTGCGATCAATATCTTTGAAGCCTTCATTATTACGCTGTACGGTTTCCAGCATGTAACCAAAACCGTTTTCTTTACCGCCATAATAAGCGTGGGTATCAAACGAACCTTCGTCACTGAGCATTAACATGGCGCGGCCTGAATGCTCTTCAGGAATTGGGGTCGATACCAGATTGACTACACCACCAATCGTTTGCGGACCATAACGCAATAATGGCGCGCCTTTCAGCACTTCAATTGAATTTAATCGCATCGCCGTTGGGAAATAATAGGCAGCCGGGTTTGAATATGGGGCTGGTGCAATCAACACACCATCTTCCATCAAAGTAATATTTTGGCTACGCTCTGGTGCTGCTGCACGAATACCGATGTTCGGACGCAAACCCAGACCATCTTCTTCACGAACATACACACCCGGTACGGTTTTTAAAACCTGATGAATATCCGTGGTGGCTTCTGTGTTGAGCTGTTCATTATCGATAAAAGCAGCAGAACCCGGTAAATTGCGAGCAGCTTCGCCACTACCAATGACGGTGAATGCATCCAAGCTTTTAACATCATCTTCGGCGGCTGCCGACATGGAGAAACTGCTGATTGCCGCAACGGTCATCGCGGCGAGAAGTTTTTTCTGAGTCATAGAAATTGGCCTGACAGAAGTTGAAAAAATACATATTCTAAATGCAAACTATTATCATTACAATAGAGATTGTTAGCTTTGTTAAATAACTACATCATTACCCGCATGCTCTGCTGACCCGCCTCTCGTTGACGCATATGAAACATGGCTTTGCTGATGTCGATGGCATAATTAGCAAACTGCTGCTCGGTCATCCGCAGCGTTAAAGCGCCCATATTTATATGAATCATCTGGCAATCCGGGCAAAACTGAATGTCACAGCCTGGTGAGCTGAAAATAGTCTCAGGCTGGCAGCTATT
>JBFJJO010000187.1:0-2594 GCA_041612215.1 Methylophaga sp. | reverse complement strand
CGGCTTATTAATGCCGGATCTTGCTGATTCAGTAATATCTTTAAATAGCCGGGCTGTGCGTGCATATAGGCAGCTCGCAATTGTTTGTATAAATCGTCAAGTTGCGCCTGCTGCTCAGCTTTTTGTTCGCCCAGCCGTTGTTCTAGTTGTTTAACTTTTTGATCCTGCTCATCAATGGCCAGTTGTGTTTGTTTCAGTGACTGGCTGATTTCAGAGATTTTCAGGCCTTGCCGTCGTAGTTGCTGGTAAAGCGCATCTTTGCTTTGCTTATCTGCAGACAACGACTCACGGACTTTATCAATCTGACTGCGAACCTCACTGAGTTCTTTTTTGGGCTCATCAGCCCACGCTGCAACATGCATCAGCAGAGCGAAAGTCAACAAAAAGACACGTGACATATATGGCGAGATCAGTTTAATTTCACCAGCAAATGTTTACTCATTTCATCAGGAATCGGCAAATCCATCAGTTTGAGCATCGTCGGCGCGATATCTGATAAATTGCCTTGTGGCGCACATTGGCCGGGCCGGCCGGCATACAAAAGCGGCACAACATTGCTGGTATGCGCAGTGTGCGCCTGACCCTGTTCATCATCCTGCATTTTTTCAGCATTACCGTGATCAGCGGTCACCAACATTTCCCCGCCCGCTTCTTTTAATGCTGACCAAACGCGGCCCAGACAATTGTCCAGCGTTTCAATGGCTTTGACGGTGGCTGCAAAGTTGCCGGTATGGCCGACCATATCAGCGTTGGCAAAATTGCATATAATCACATCAAATTTATTGCTATGAATGGCTTTGACCAACTGATCTGCAACTTCAGGCGCGCTCATTTCAGGTTGCTGATCATAAGTTTCTACTTTGGGTGATGGCACCAGAATGCGTTCCTCACCTTCATAGGGCAAATCACGACCACCATTAAAGAAAAACGTGACATGGGCATATTTTTCGGTTTCGGCGATGCGTAGTTGGCGCAGGCCCAGTTGCGAGACGTAATCACCCAGAAGATTGTTGAATTTTTCCGGTGGATAGGCGGCTGTTGCCGTGAATTCTTTTTTATATTCTGTCAATGTGACAAAGGCGCTTAAGTCAATCTGCCGGGGTTTGGCAAACGCATCAAAACCATCTTTAATAAAACATTCACTGAGCTCACGGGCACGATCGGAACGGAAATTCATGAAAAAGATGCTGTCGCCATCTTGTAATTTCACGGCATCGCCAACCACGGTTGCTTTGACGAATTCATCATTTTCATCCCGTGCATAAGCAGCATCAAGGCCTGCCTGAACCGTGTCAGCATGGAATTCGGCTTCACCTTCGCTAATCAGGCGATAAGCTTGTTCAACCCGGTTCCAGCGTTGATCCCTATCCATGGCATAAAAGCGGCCAATAATGCTGACGGTTTTGCCAATGCCTAATTCGGCATAAGTGGATTCCATTGCAGCAAGCGAAGCATGTGCACTGCGCGGTGGTGTGTCGCGGCCATCAAGAAAGGCATGCACATAAATTTGCTGCGCACCACGTTGTGCGGCTAGTTTTACCATTGCCTGGATGTGCTCAACATGACTGTGTACCCCGCCATCAGATAACAAGCCCATGATGTGCACTGCTTTGCCATTTTTAATCGCGGCATCAACCCCCTCAGTCAAAGCACGGTTTTCAAAAAAACTACCGGTTTTAATGGCTTGACCGATGCGGGTAAATTCCTGATAAACAACGCGGCCTGCACCGATATTTAAATGGCCCACTTCGGAATTACCCATTTGCTCACCAGGTAAACCAACACCGGCACCTGAAGCATTGATTAATGTATGCGGATAATGTTGCCAAAGCTGATCCCAAACCGGCGTGTTGGCAGCCATAATGGCATTGTGCCTGGCATCTTCACTGTAACCCCAGCCATCCAGAATAATCAGGGCTAGAGGGCGGTGTGGTTGACTCATGTTGTTTTCCTTTAATCGCGGTTGGGGCGGCCTCCGGACGTCAAAAACAGCAATACCTGCAAATCGACGACAATGGCGTGTATTATATGGCCTTTTGTGACGAATTACAGTTCGTCACGGCAGGTAAGGTTAATGCAGACATCCTATGCTTTGATGCCGCTGGATGGGGATATTGAAAAAAACCGCGATTTCCGTGAAAGCAATGTCCCACCCGTTGCGTCTGAAAACCCTGTGCACGCTGGCGGATGCTGAACTGGCCGTGCATGATATTGTGGAGGCAGTGGGCACGACACAGAGCAATGTGTCGCAACATTTAGCTAAATTACGTGACAAACAAATCCTGACCTGCCGGCGGGATGCTAATAAAATTTATTACTGGGTCAGTGATCAGCCCACTTTAAAGCGGGTCAGTATGATGTGCGATCAATTTTGCAGTAAGCAGGCGGAACAACGTTAAACATGGAAAACTTAGGCGAATTTATTATTAACCACTGGATTTTGTCGACACTGTTTGTGGTGTTGTTATATCTGGTGTTTTCGGACGTACTGACCCGCAAGTTAAGCGGCGTACAATCCATCACTGTCAATGAAGCAGTCACGCTGGTCAATCAGCAAAAAGGTTGTTTTGTCGATATTCGTGACAGCGAAGCGT
>JBFJJO010000186.1:0-2599 GCA_041612215.1 Methylophaga sp. | reverse complement strand
GTCATTGGTTCGAAGGCCAATATTCACGCCGATAAAGCTAAGCGTGATATCGGCGGTTACCGCACAGCCCATGATGCTGCCGGTATCGGCATTGAGTCCTGATGGAATATCCAACGCCAAAACGGGTGTTTCAGCTTGGGCATTTATTTTTTCAATCACTAAAGCGAAGTCACCACTCACTTCACGACTCAGACCAGTGCCCAACAGACTGTCCACCAGTAAATCTGAGGCAGGCAAATCATCCTGAATAGTGCATGTTTTAGCACCTTGTTGAATGGCTGCCTGATAAGCCTCATGGACTTCATCAGGCATACTTTCCAGCTTACCAACCAAAACAATATGGGCAGTGAAACTTTTTGCTGCCGCCTGCCGTGCCAGCTCAAAACCATCACCACCGTTATGGCCACTGCCGCAAAAAATCAGTAGTTTTTCAGCATCTGGCCAATGCTGGCCGATTAAATCCAAAGCCGCTTTACCTGCTCGCGCCATCAGTTCAGCCGATGACAACTTACATTGTTCTAATGCCAGCCGATCCAATTCGCGGGTTTGTTCAGCACTGTATAAAGCTTCTGGTAAATGAAACATCGTGTTTCCAATAGATTAAGCCCACTGTCCACTATAATAGCTGCCATGGAAGAACGAAATACAGCCCAGCCCGACAGTGATTTGCTGAATCAACTTCAGCAAGTGGCGCATGATTGCGGCTTTCAGCAGTTAGGTATCAGCGATATTGATCTGAGCAGCGCCGAACAGCGACTGCAGGACTGGCTGGCCAAAGGCTTTCATGGCGAAATGGGTTTTATGGCCAAACATGGCAGCAAGCGCAGTCGCCCTGATGAATTATTGCCAGAAACGGTCAGGGTGATTACCGCACGGATGGATTACTGGCCCGAGGATACGGCCGAGCCTTGGCAGGTGATCGGCGATGATCACAAAGCGTTTGTGTCGCGTTATGCGCTGGGCCGCGATTATCATAAGCTGATGCGTAAGCGTTTACTTCGCTTGTCACAAAGCATTGAAAAGCTTCTGGGCCCAATGGGCTATCGGGTATTTTGCGACAGCGCGCCGGTAATGGAAAAAGCGCTGGCTGAAAAATCGGGCCTCGGCTGGATTGGCAAACACACCAATGTGCTGAACCGCGAACATGGCTCTTATTTCTTTCTTGGCGAAATTTACACCGATATGCCGCTACCTTTAACCCAACCAGTGTCAGCGCATTGCGGCGATTGCACCGCCTGTATTGATATCTGTCCGACGCAGGCGATTGTCGGCCCGTATCAACTGGATGCACGGCGTTGTATTTCTTATTTAACCATTGAGCTGCGTGGCAGCATTCCGGTCGAATTACGGCCGCTGATGGGTAACCGGATTTATGGCTGTGATGACTGTCAGCTGGTGTGTCCGTGGAATAAGTTTGCTAAACCCAGTCTGGAAAACGCTTTTCAGCCACGCGAAAATTTGGATGCGCCGCAGCTTCTGGATCTATTTTCCTGGTCTGAGGCCGAGTTTTATCAAAAACTCGAAGGCAGTCCGATCCGTCGTATTGGCTACGACTGCTGGCTGCGGAATATTGCCGTGGCGCTGGGTAATGCCAAAGCGGATAACACCATTCAACAGGCACTGCAAAACAAACTGGGCGAAGTCAGCGATATGGTGGCTGAACATATTTACTGGGCACTGGCGCAGCAGGATCAGTCATCAGATGGTCACAGGCATTAATTACAGTGCAGTTATTTGAGTGGTAAACCCTACATGGCAGGCAATCATTTTCAGGATTTAATCAATATTCAGCTGCACCGCCGCCAGCTTTTGCAACTGGGACTGGGCGGATTAATTAGTGCCGCGATGCCGCTCAGTTTACGGGCGGCGACTATCAATCATTCCGCTTTATTGGGCTTTAAACCCATCCCAACAGCAGATTTACTGGATGAAGTGGTTGTACCTGAGGGGTATCAGGCTGATGTGTTTTACCGTTGGGGCGATCCGATTTCTGACGGACCCGTCTTCAATATGGATGCCAGCAATAGCGCCGCCGATCAGTTACAGCAAGCCGGTATGCATCACGACGCCATTCAGTATTTTCCGCTGCCCAAAGGCTCGGAAAATAGCCAGCATGGCCTGCTGGTGATGAACCATGAATATCTGGATCTGGACATTATTCATCCCGATGGCAGCCATAACCATTCACCACAAACCTATACCGCCGATAAAGTTACTAAAGAACAACATGCCCATGGGGTGTCGCTTGTTGAGGTTATAAATAGCGACGGCCAGTGGCAAATTGTCAGACCATCAAACTATGCTCGACGCATAACGGCCAATACCGAAATACAAATCAGCGGCCCGGCCGCCGGCCATGATTTGTTGAAAACAAGCGCCGATCCTGAGGGAAAAAAAGTGTTGGGTACCCTAAATAACTGCGCCAATGGCAAAACACCGTGGGGCACGTATCTAACCTGCGAAGAAAACTTTTATTATTACTTTGCCGGCAACCAACAGCCAGAAGACGCTGCTACCGAGCGTCGTCGGCAGCGTTATAAGCTGGGTTTCAGTTATTACGGCTGGCAGCAGTTTGACAAGCGCTTTGATCTGGACGTTG
>JBFJJO010000185.1:0-2652 GCA_041612215.1 Methylophaga sp. | reverse complement strand
TCGCTGCAGAAAGATAAATCAGCAGCGTGGTCCACACTACCGGCAGTCCAGCCGCTTCAAACAGCCGCATCGGATACCAGATAAAGCCCCACATACTGGCGGCAAACAGCAGACAGAGAACAGATAGTCGATATTGTTGAACAGTGCTTGGATTCATGGCAATGCTTATAACACGGGCGAAGCGCAAAGCGTTATAATGAATCGTTTTTTTGAACCGGCAAACTCACTCATGAATCCAGATCTGGCGAAGCTTCACCCCTACCCGTTTGAGAAACTAGCCGAATTGCAAAAAGGTTGTCAGCCACCGCAACATTTGCCACATATTGCTTTGTCGATTGGTGAACCAAAACATCCGACCCCAGGATTCATCACCGAGGCAATGATTAGTCATTTGCATGGCTTATCCATCTATCCCACCACGGCCGGCACAGCAGAATTGCGACAAGCTATCGCCAATTGGCTGGACCAGCGCTTTCAATTGGGCGGTCATATCAATCCACAAACACAGGTTTTACCGGTAAACGGCACCCGTGAAGCTTTGTTCGCTTTTGCGCAAGCCATTATCGATCGTGATGATGACCCGCTGGTGGTCATGCCAAACCCCTTTTACCAAATCTATGAGGGTGCAGCAATACTTGCTGGTGCCCGCATGCACATGCTCAATTGCACCGCAGAGAATGGCTTTGTTCCCGATTTTGATAAGGTGCCGGGCAGCGTCTGGTCGCAATGCCAACTGCTATATATTTGCAGTCCCGGCAACCCCTCTGGTGCGGTTATTGATGCTGAGGTACTGACACGGCTGATCCAGCTGGCACATGAATATGATTTTGTTATCGCCGCGGATGAATGTTATTCAGAACTTTATTTTGACGAGGCATTGCCTCCGGTCGGTTTACTCCAGGCTGCCGTCGCTGCGGGTTATACTGATTTAAGCCGCTGCGTTGTTTTTCATAGCTTGTCTAAGCGTTCCAATGCACCGGGCCTGCGCAGTGGTTTCGTTGCCGGTGACGCCAACATTATTAAAGCATTTTTGCGCTATCGTACTTATCACGGCTGTGCGATGCCGCCTGTCACCCAATCGGCATCAATTGCCGCCTGGAATGATGAAGCGCATGTTGCCCATAACCGCACGCTTTATCGCGAAAAATTTCAGGCCGTGCTGGAAATTCTCCAACCGGTGATGAAGGTCCATCAGCCTGAAGCCAGCTTTTATCTTTGGGCTGAAACGCCTATTGCTGACACTGACTTCGCCCGCGAGTTATTTAATCAATTTAACGTCACGGTATTGCCCGGCCGCTTTCTGGCCCGAGATACCAAACACGGTAATCCTGGCCTCAATCGCATTCGCATGGCGCTGGTCGCCTCACATGAAGAGTGTGTCGAGGCCGCCTATCGAATCCGCCAATATATCGAATCTTTATCCTAACTGGAGCTATTTTCCATGAGTGAAATTCAATCAATAATCGAAGCTGCTTTTGAGCGTCGTGCTGATATAAACCCGAAAAATGCTGACAGTGATGTCCGCAATGCAGTCAATGAAGCGTTGTCGATGCTAGACAATGGCACTGCCCGTGTTGCTGAAAAACTAAATGGCGACTGGGTCGTTAACCAATGGCTGAAAAAAGCCGTATTGCTGTCATTCCGTTTAAATGACAACAAGCCAATGGCTGGCGGTGAAACCCAGTATTTCGATAAAGTTGAGCCGAAATTCGCCAGCTTCAGCGAAGCCGATTTTAATAAAGCCGGTGTTCGGGTTGTGCCACCTGCAGCTGCACGTCGCGGTTCCTATATTGCCCCTGGCGTTGTATTGATGCCGTCTTACGTTAATATCGGTGCCTATGTAGATTCCGGCACTATGGTCGATACCTGGGCGACTGTTGGCAGTTGTGCACAAATTGGTAAAAACGTGCATTTATCTGGCGGTGTCGGTATCGGCGGCGTATTGGAACCTTTACAAGCCGGCCCTACCATTATTGAAGATAATTGCTTTATCGGTGCCCGTTCAGAAGTGGTCGAAGGCGTTATTGTTGAAGAAGGCTCAGTTATCTCAATGGGCGTTTATATTGGTCAAAGCACCAAAATCTTTAACCGTATGACCGGTGAAATCAGCTACGGCCGTATTCCGGCAGGTTCGGTTGTGGTATCCGGGAACTTGCCGTCAAAAGATGGCAGTTATAGCCTTTATTGCGCCGTTATCGTCAAACAGGTCGATGAGAAAACCCGCGGTAAAGTCGGTATTAACGAATTGCTGCGTGATATTTAGATAGCAAATTTGTTGTGGCCTTCCCCGCCTTTGCGGGGGAGGGTTATTAAATGCGCAGCAATAACTGATAGAAAGAAAATTGTTTCATTACGGATTTAAATAAGTCAGACCTTACGATGATTATGTACGGCATTAAAAACTGCGACACCGTCAAAAAAGCCCGTCGCTGGCTGGATGCACAAGCCATTGTTTATCAGTTTCATGATCTCAGAGCGGATGGTTTAGATCGGCAGACTCTGGAAAGCTGGTTGCAATCAGTTGATTGGCAAACCTTGCTTAATAAACGTGGCACCACCTGGCGCACGCTTGAAGATCAGCGAAAGGAAAGTCTGGATGAAGCTTCGGCTGTCGATTTGATGCTGGCCCACCCCACGCTGATCAAACGGCCG
>JBFJJO010000184.1:0-2709 GCA_041612215.1 Methylophaga sp. | reverse complement strand
TCAGGCCATTGCGTAAATGCATATCGTCAGCCAGTGCCTGATTCAGACCTTTATCAGCAAGCGCTAAAATAAAAGGCAGTGTTGCGTTGGTCAGGACAAATGTAGAGGTGCGCGCCACTGCACCGGGCATATTGGCGACACAATAATGAACAATACCCTGCTCGATATAGGTTGGCTGAGCATGAGTCGTCGGTTTTGAACTTGCAAAACAACCGCCCTGATCAATGGCCACATCAACCAATACCGCGCCGGTTTTCATTTGCGTCAGCAGTTCATAGCTGATTAATTTGGGTGCCTGCGCGCCCGGTAATAACACCGCACCGATGACCATATCGGCCTTAATCACGCTACGTTCGATGCTGTCCGCTGTAGCAAACAGGGTTTTAATCCGACCATTAAATTGCTGATCAAGCTCACGCAACCGCGGCAATGATTTATCAATTATCGTGACTTCTGCGCCCATGCCAAGTGCCATTTGCGCGGCATGACTGCCCACGACACCGCCACCGATTATCACAATATTCGCAGGCGCCACACCCGGCACACCGCCCGGCAAAATGCCCAACCCACCTTCGGAAATTTGCAAGGCATGGGCACCGGCCTGAATGGCCATGCGACCGGCAACTTCACTCATCGGTGCCAGTAGGGGTAAACCGCCCTGCGGGTCGGTTACGGTTTCATAAGCCAGACAGCTGGCACCGGATTTTAATAAATCTTCAGTTTGGGATTTGTCAGGTGCCAGATGCAAGTAAGTAAATAAGGTTTGTCCGGCACGCAGTAATTGGCGTTCTTCAGCCAGTGGCTCTTTAACTTTGACCAGTAACTCTGCCGTTGCAAAAACACTCTCAGCGTCATCGATAATTGAGGCACCCGCCTGCTGATATAAGCCATCGCTAAGACCGATAGCCGCGCCGGCATCGTGCTGCACTAAAACGTCATGACCATGGGCGACCAGTTCGCGGACCCCTGCCGGCGTTAATGCCACCCGATATTCATGATTTTTGATTTCTTTGAGTAAGCCGATTTTCATGGTTCACCTTTATCGTTTCTTAAGTGTCGATGATAGAAGATTTTAACCACAGCGGCACAAAGAACACTGAGATTGATAATAAGTCGTCATTGCGAGCGTAGCGAAGCAATCTGTTGACCGTAATTCATTGAGCGGATTGCTTCGGCGATAAAACCACCTCGCAATGACGGTGTTTTGAGAAACCGGTATTTACTAACTTAAAGTGAGACAGTTTTTGCTCTGCAGAGTGCTACACCGCATGAATTGTCTTATTCGTCTTTGCGAGCGCAGCGAAGCAATCTATCGACCGGAATTCATTGAGTAGATTGCTTCGGTGATAATGCCGCTTCGCAAAGACGGTTACTTTTAAACCTCTGTGTTCTGTGTTCTCTGTGCTCTGTGGTTCATTTCTGCTCTGGTTTCCCACATACGCGGGAATGACATCGAAAAACGTCGCTAAACCAAAATCCCGCGCTGCAGCCAGTCACTAATCATTTGCCGGGCGCCGTCTTTAACGATATCAGCATTGGGATGTTGCAGTGCTTCAGCAATTTCAATCGCGGCCTGTTCACCGGTCAATCCCTCTTCGAGTAATTCCAGTAAACGGGCGCTGACTGGGTTGAGTTCGATAAATTTAACCCGGTCATCGATATTGCGGTAAACCAACAAAAAGTTGGGCTGGGCGGATGGTGTTTGCGGCTGATTTTCAACGCTGATTTGGTGAACCGGAAACTGATAAGCGAGCAACCATGCCAATGGCGAACGTTTTAATTGCAGAGCCAATAAATTAGTTTCAGCTGGCACACTTCGCAGCTGAAATTCAGCATTTGCAATTCCCAGTGCCAGTTCTACCCATTCGTAGTGGGCCAGCTCTTTGATAAACGGCGGATCGTTGCTGAGATCCCGTTCAGTTTCCAGATAATCAATAAACTCTTTGGCGATCTCATTAAATAGCGGCCGCTGGCAACGATGCTGGATCATAAAATCACGAACCATGATCTGCCAGTGGTCGTCATCCAGCAGGCTTTTTAAAACAGGGAACGCTGTGCTGCAGAAATTCTGAATATTGTTAAAAATCAGCCGCCGGTAAATCGCCATGCGCCGGTCTTCAATGTTTTCTGGTGAAGCTAATTCGGGATTGCGGATATGCCCGGCAAAGGCCATTTGCAGTGCTCGAAAATCCGTTTGCATCTTAGACTCCGGCATGAATTGCCGTGGGTTGCATTACAGCGCTCTGATAATCCCGAATTCTGCCGACCTCGTTAAACAGCGTTTGCAGATCCGGAATATTAAAATCCCGCTCCAGCAAAGTTGGCCGGACACCATGACGGGCATAGCTGTGTTGCAATAAATCCCAAACCGGATCAATAACCGCGGCGCCGTGGGTATCAACAATCAAATCCTCGGCCTCATTGAAATGCCCGGCGATATGCATATAAGCAATGCGTTCACTGTCGATGGCATCAATATAATCTTTGGCGTTATAGCCATGATTAATGCTGTTAACGTAAACGTTGTTCACATCCAGCAATAACTGACAATCGGCTTCCTGCAAAATCGCGCTGACAAATTCCAGTTCGTTCAATTCCTGACCGGGCGCAGCATAGTAAGACACATTTTCAATAATCAGTTGCCGTTGCAACATATCCTGCACCCGGCGAATTCTGTCGGCGACGTAATGCACGGCATCTTCTGTGAAC
>JBFJJO010000183.1:0-2722 GCA_041612215.1 Methylophaga sp. | reverse complement strand
GACCACGTGGAGTTCTTTGTCGGCAACGCCAAGCAGGCGGCCCATTTCTACGACAAGACCTTCGGTTTCAAGCCGGTGGCCAAGATGGGGCTTGAGACCGGCTGTCGCGACCGGGCCATCCGGTTGGTTTCAGTGCTGATAATCGCATCAGCTTCAATATCCGTCTGCCAATGATGACTATCGATGACTCGAGTGGAATGCGTTTGTCGTAACCATAACGGCGTATCTGGTAAGTCGGCAATATTGATTAACCGTTGGCGGTTGGCTGCAACATTCTCTGGCTGGTCATCGACATGATCGCCTAAATTCAGACTGTTATAAGGCGCCGGGCTGACACCGCCGAGCCGTGTGCTCACCCGTGCATTAACATTTCCCGGTGCCGGCCAAGCCGGCCGAACCAAACAATCAGCCATCGCAGCGAGGTACCCGCAGATAATCCCGCCAGGCGGCAAACAGGTTTTCGTCAATTGCTGCACATGTCGAACGCGGTTCTAACGTAAAGTTAAATACCGGTTCATTTTGCAAGGTGCAGGCAAATGCACCGGCTTCACTGACAATTAATTGCGCAGCGGCATAATCCCACAAGTGTTGCTGTGCGTGTAAATACAGATGCGCTCTGCCTGCAGCCAACCAGCAAAGTTCCAGCGCGATTGAGCCCAAACTGCGTTGCGAGCCATAAGGTTTTTCTTTGATGAGGCGCGCAGCCAACGCCGCCGGCAGACGTTTGTAATCAATCAGCGCCAATGATTGTGACAGACCTAAGCCACTGATTTCAGCAACAAGGGGCTGGCCATTACACCAGGCACCTTTCCCTGCGATCGCGGTAAAACATTCGTCTAATACCGGGTCATAAACCAGTGCATGGCTGACTTTGCCATGTTCAACCAATGCCAGTGAAACTGAAAAAAATGGCATGCCAGCAACAAAATTACTGGTGCCGTCTATCGGGTCCAGGATCCATAACGGACTTTCTGTTTGCATTAATATTTGTTGCTGCTTGATAGGCATTTCTTCACCGAGCATGGCGGTGCCGGGATAAAAGCCGGTCAGCAAATCACCGAGTTTTTGCTGCAATAATTGATCAGCAATGGTCACCACACTGCCATCGGTTTTAAAGCGACGTTTGACCGTGTTAAATAATGGCATCAGCTCTTGTTGCACGGTCTGTGTCACCAGTTGTTGCAGCTGTGGTAAGTCGATATTCATGGGCTGATTATAGCAGTCATTTTCGTCTGCTTATTCAAAGCTGGTGATGCAGCCTGTAAACTGATGGATTGTCATCCTTGAATGCCTCTATCTCATGCGAAGTTTGCGTTTTTACTATGCCGGTCCCTATCAATGGGATAGTGATTTTGTCCTGCCGGAGGCGGTGTTTCGTCATGCCGTGCAAGTGCTACGTTTAAAAGTTGGCGCGGTCATTCATTTATTTGATGGTAATGGTCATGAATACACTGCGGAGTTGACGCAAGTCGCTAAGCGGGAAGCGCAGGCAAAATTAACCGGTGAAATTGCCAATCACAGTGAATCACCGCTGCAGGTTTGTCTACTGCAGGGTATTTCCCGTGGCGAGCGAATGGATTTTGCCATTCAAAAAGCCGTCGAACTGGGCGTGCAGCAAATTGTGCCGGTCATTACTGAACGCTGTAATGTGCAACTGGGTGGAGATCGTGCTGATAAACGCTGGTCGCACTGGCAGGGTGTATTAATCAGTGCCTGTGAACAAAGTGGCCGGGCGGTATTGCCGGTGTTGGCGCCGGTGGTCGATTTAAATACGGCCTTGTTGAACGCTGACAGTGATTGCAAACTGGTATTGGATCCCACAGCAGGCCTGCGGTTTAATGAACTGGCCAAACAATCTTCGGTCGATTTGTTAATTGGCCCTGAGGGTGGGCTCAGCGATGCAGAAATTACGTTGGCTAAACAAACTGGTTTTACGGCCATAGAATTCGGACCAAGAATTTTAAGAACCGAAACAGCATCAGCGGCAGCGCTGGCAATTGTACAGGCGAACTGGGGTGATATTGGATGAGCGATAGCGTCATTGTAATGCTGTTTCTGGCAGTGATTGCCTGGTTTTGGTGGGATAGCCGGGGTGCCTCTGAACACGCCACACGGGTGGCAAAACAATATTGCGAATCGATGAATGTAAGCTTTCTCAACGGTACGGTGGCCTGGCAAAAAGTGCGTTTAAAGCGCAATTTACAAGGTCGCATGGCGCTGGAGCGCAGTTATTTTTTTGAGTTTGCCAGTGATGGCCAGCAGCGCTATCGTGGTGAATTAGTAATGCTGGGTAAACGGGTGAAGACCATTCAGTTGGACCCGCACCGAATCGTTTGAAGGAAATTAAGCAATGGCAAATAAACTGGCGCTGGTGGTTGATGATTCGCGCGTGGCACGGCTGACACTCAATAAGCTATTACAGAGTCATAGTTTTACCGTAGTGGAACAGGATAGCGGCGAAGCTGCCTTGCAATGGCTGGCGCAACAAACTGAGCTGCCAGATGTGATTTTTATGGACTTGATGATGCCAGGTATCGATGGCATTACTGCGACCAAAAATATCAAGTCGCATCCGCGCTTGCAGGTGATTCCCGTGGTGGTTTGTACCGGCAATGACAGCGAACTGGATAAATCCAAAGCGACGGAAAGTGGTGCTATTGCGGTATTAGCAAAACCACCGGCACCCGAAGCGGTCAATCATATTCTCAGCCATTTACCCGAG
>JBFJJO010000182.1:0-2724 GCA_041612215.1 Methylophaga sp. | reverse complement strand
CCGAAACGTCTTAATGATGATTTTGATTCCAGCTTCCATGAGCCGACACCGGCTACCTGCTCGTTATCAAACTGACTTAGCAGAAAGGTAAGCCAGTCACTCCGTTTGATAAACGTATCCGTATGAATTGACAGTACATAAGGTGTTTTCACCTCAGCAAGTGCTAAATCCAATGCTCTTGAATGCGCGTGCACGCCGGTTTCTCCGGGATCAGCCTGACGTTCAATCAATTTTATCCAGTTCAGACTACGCAGATAATCTGTCGAGGTATCTTGTGAGTCATTATCAATCACAATGACATCGGCAAGCGCCGGATCGGTATGTTTACGCAACAAACGCAGGCAAATCTGCGTTATCAGCAATGTTTTGTAATTGGGAACCAGAATGGTGACAAGTTTTTCAGTCATGAGGGCTTTTGATTACTCTTGCTAATGACTAATGCCGGTGCCAAATTTAGCATGCATTTGTGATGACCTTCCGGACAGAGCCGTTCAAAACAGGGGCCACAATCAACCGGAATTTGTACAGTTTTTGCGTTTTTTGATAGTGGCGGTGTGAAGGCGGTTGAAGTGGGACCGTAAATAGCTACCAATGGTTTATCAAGCGCAGAGGCAATATGCATCAATCCTGAGTCATTGCTGACCACTTGATCGGCGGTGTCCAGTAAATCGATGGCTTCTGCCAGTTGGGTCTTGCCGGCGAGATTGAATAATTGCTCACGCAGTTCTTTGCTGGCAGCACCAACAATTTCGCCGGCGACTTTTTTATCGGCTTTGGAGCCTAGAATCAGCACTTGCCAGCCTTGCTGCAAAAAATGTTCCGCCAGTTCAGCATAGTGGCTGACGGGCCATTGTTTGGCCGGGCCAAACTCCGCACCGGGACAGATGATCAACCGCTGCTGACCAGCAGATCTTGAAGGATTAATATCATTGCTAATTTCACCCGCTATCATTGCCGGTGCCTGCCAATCTGGTTTTTGTTTGGCTTGATTTGCCGGTAATGCTAATGAAACAAACCGTTCCACCATCAATGGCAACGCTTGTTTATCCAGTTTACGCGAGTCATTCAGCAGACCATAACGCATTTCACCGAGCCAACCGGTACGTTTAGGAATTTTTGCAAACCAGGGGATCAGTGCCGATTTCCATGAGTTAGGCAACACAATTGCCTGATCATATTGACCGCGCAGCGATAAGCCCAGTTGACGGCGCGTTTTCCAGGCAAACATACCGTGCGTGACGGGCATATCAATCGCCGACCTAATTTCCGGCATGCGTTCCAGTAACGGGCGTGTCCAGGCGGGTGCCAGCACGTCAATTTCGCAATGTGGATGCTGCTGTTTCAACGCCATAAACAGCGACTGCGCCATGACCATATCGCCTACCCATGACGGGCCGATTATCAAAATTGCCAAACGTTTAGTCATCAGTGCAGTGTGCTATGCGCCAGATAAATGAAGATTACACCGGCGGCGATCAGCAAAATTTGTTGCAGCGTTTCGCCGGGTTTGACCCGGGAATGCAGCCCGGGGATCAAATCTGCCACCGCCACATAAATGAAGCTCGATGCGGCAACCACCAGAATGTACGGCAGGATATGTTCCATGCCGGCCAGCAGAAAATAGGCCAGCACAGCGCCTATCACGGTGCCTAGACTGGAAAGCATATTGAAAAACAATGCTTTTCGGCGGCTGAAACCGCTGTGCAGCAGAATGACAAAGTCACCGAGTTCTTGCGGAATTTCATGTGCGGCAATAGCCAGCGCTGTCACAACACCCAAATGCACATCGGTTAAAAAAGCCGCAGCAATTAAAATACCGTCGACAAAATTATGGATGGTATCGCCCACAATAATAAGGGTGCCAGCGGCTTTTTCCTGATGCTGGTGGGTATCATCGGAATGGTGATCATGACCCAGTTCAGGGATATGTTCATGACCATGGTGGCTGTGACAATGGCGCCATAAGACCATTTTTTCCAGCAGGAAAAACAACAATAAACCCAGCAGCAGCGTTAGGCCAAGTTCATGGGCTTCAACAGCAAATTCATGCTCAATGGCATGCGGAATCAAGCCCAGAAAAGAGGCGCCCAACAAAGCGCCAATGGCAAAACTGACCAGATAAGGCACCGTATGGCTGCGGGCATTATCTGAGAGCAGCAAAAACGATGAAGCGATGCCAACACTGAGCAGACCGCCGATAAGGCTAAAGCCGACGATCCAGAGTAGTAAATCCATAAAAACCCATCAACAAACTAATTGGCAGATCATACCTTATTAAGATGTTAGCCATATAAGCGATGCCATTCTGCCGGTGACACCATCACGGCGGTAGGAGAAAAATTTTTCCGGCTGACTGACTGTGCAAAAGTCACCGCCGTAGATTTGCCGGATGCCGCTGGCATTAAGGCGCTGACGTGCTAACTGGTATATATCAGCGAGATAATGGCCCGGCTTGCCTACCTGAAAAGCAGCTGTTGCTTGAGCTGAATGCGCACTAAAAGCACCACGTACTTCTTCGCCAACTTCAAATTTTGCCGGGCCAATCGCCGGACCCAGCCAGGCTAATAAATCCGACGGCGGGCCGACTAATTGCACAACCGTTTTTTCAATGATGCCATCACATAACCCGCGCCAGCCGGCATGAATGGCTGCAACTTGCCGACCTTGTTTATCACACAACAAAACAGGCAGACAGTCAGCGGTCATCACGGCGCAAACCCGGTT
>JBFJJO010000181.1:0-2756 GCA_041612215.1 Methylophaga sp. | reverse complement strand
GCTATTATAGTGGACAGTGGGCTTAACCTATTGGAAACACGATGTTTCATTTACCAGAAGCTTTATACAGTGCTGAACAAACCCGCGAATTGGATCGGCTGGCATTAGAACAATGTCAGTTGTCATCAGCTGAACTGATGGCGCGAGCAGGTAAAGCGGCTTTGGATTTAATCAGCCAGCACTGGTCAGATGCTAAAAAACTACTGATTTTTTGCGGCAGTGGCCATAACGGTGGTGATGGCTTTGAGCTGGCGCGGCAGGCGGCAGCTAAAGGTTTCACTGCCCATATTGTTTTGGTTGGTAAACCGGAAAGTATGCCTGATGAAGTTCATTTGGCTTATCAGGCAGCCATAAAACAAGGTGCTAAAACACGCACCATTCAGGATGATTTGTCCGCTGCAGATTTACTGGTGGATAGTCTGCTGGGCACTGGTCTGAGCCGTGAAGTGAGTGGTGACTTCGCTTTAGCGATTGAAAAAATAAATGCCCAAACTGAAACACCCGTTCTGGCGTTGGATATTCCATCAGGACTCAATGCCGATACCGGCAGCATCATGGGCTGTGCGGTAACCGCCGATATCACGCTTAGCTTTATCGGCGTGAATATTGGCCTTCGAACCAATGACGGACCGGATCTCTGCGGTGAACTCGCTTTTGCCGATTTGGCTATTCCCGAATCGGTTTATCAGCAAGTCAAACCAGTTGCAGAAACCCTATTAATAAAAGAAAAGATCGCTCTACTTACGCCGCGAAAACGCAACAGCCACAAAGGCCATTTCGGTCATGTACTGGTCATCGGCGGCAATCAAGGCATGTCCGGGTCGGTCAATATTACTGCGCAAGCAGCAGCCAGAACCGGTGCCGGTTTAGTCACGATTGCCACCCATCCCAACCATGCTGCTTTTTTGAATTTGCAGCGACCGGAAATCATGTGTCGAGGTATTTCACAGGTAGAAGATTTAAATGATCTATTGGCAAAAGCCACGGTTATTTGTCTTGGTCCGGGACTGGGTCAGGATGAATGGGCTCAGGCGATTTTCAAAAAAGTCATGACCAGCAATAAACCCATGATTGTCGATGCCGATGCGCTGAACATCCTCAGCCAACATCCACAAAAACGGTCAAACTGGATTTTGACACCCCATCCCGGGGAAGCTGCCGGTTTATTGGACATCAATAATAATGCTGTGCAACATGATCGGCCCGACGCCGCGATAGCTTTGCAAAAGCATTATGGCGGCGTGGTCGTATTAAAAGGCTGTGGCAGTTTAATTTGTGCAGACGATGGCCCGCTTCAACTATCAACTTATGGTAATCCGGGCATGGCCAGTGGCGGTATGGGTGATTGTCTGACCGGCATTATTGGCGGTTTACTGTCGCAAAAACTCACCTTGGCAGAGGCTGCAAAAACCGGAGTTGCTTTGCATGGCATGGCTGCTGATAATGCCGCCAGCGATCTTGGCGAACGTGGTTTATTGGCGCTGGATCTGTTGCCTTATTTACAACAATTACTGAATTTAAAAGACGATCCCGAATGTGGTTAAAAAATGAACAGGCGACGCTTGAATTTGCTGCTAGACTGGCATCCGCCTTGCCTGACAGCGGCCTAACGATACATCTGCATGGCAATTTAGGCGCCGGCAAAACGACACTGGTGCGGGGGTTACTTCAAGCGCTTGGCCATCAGGGCAATGTCAAAAGCCCAACTTACACGCTCATTGAACATTACCAACTGGCCGATAAACCGGTGTTTCATTTGGATTTGTATCGCCTCGCCGATCCCGAAGAACTTTTGTATCTGGGCATCGAGGATTATTTAACGCCGACCGCTCTGTTACTGATCGAGTGGCCAGAGCAAGGTGGCGATCTGCTGCCCAAGCCTGATTTGACGGTGAATCTGGCTTATCAGGCTGATGGTCGTAACCTGCAACTTGATGCACACAGTCCAGCCGGACAGACAATCTGCGAAAGTCTTCACGAATAGTTAAGCTTTCCTCGCTATCTTATTTAAATATAAACAAAAAGCTTGATTTTTCTGTCCAGCAATTTCACAATTAGACCTCGATATAAAAAGCGGAAACTGGAAATGCGTTATCTGCTGATAGCATTAATGATATTTGGTCTGACATTGCCGGCCCATTCGGCGACGGTAGAACAGATCCGTGTGTCCCAAAACGAGCAGATGACCCGGCTGGTATTTGATTTAGATGAGTCGGTTAGCTACAAAACATTCACGCTGCAAAATCCAGCCCGGTTGGTCATTGATATCAACGGCGGCAATACCAACAAAAAACTCAAACTACCGCCGCTGGACAATACACCGGTTAAAAATATTCGTCAGGGCCAGTTAAACCCCACGACATTGCGCCTGGTGTTGGATTTACATAAAGACCAAGAATTCGATAGCCGCAAACTGGCTCCTAAAGGGGATTATCCGCATCGGTTGGTGATTGATTTAGCCAATGACAGACCCAAGTTCGCGGCCAGCAAACCCGCAACCAAAGTAGCCTCTACCGGTAGCAAACCAACACCAACTGAAACTGAAAAAGTAACCAAAGCACCGATACCTGTTGCTGCGCAAACTATCAAAAGCTCTCCGGTGTTACCGCGCCGGGATATTGTTATTGCTATTGACCCCGGTCATGGCGGTCAGGATCCGGGCGCGATTGGTCCTCGAGGTACCCGCGAAAAAGATGTGGTGCTGCAAATATCAAAACGCCTGGCAACACTGGTTAATAATGAACCGGGCATGCGGG
>JBFJJO010000180.1:0-2759 GCA_041612215.1 Methylophaga sp. | reverse complement strand
GTGGGTATCAACAATCAAATCCTCGGCCTCATTGAAATGCCCGGCGATATGCATATAAGTAATGCGTTCACTGTCGATGGCATCAATATAATCTTTGGCGTTATAGTCATGATTAATGCTGTTAACGTAAACGTTGTTCACATCCAGCAGTAACTGACAATCGGCTTCCTGCAAAATCGCGCTGACAAATTCCAGTTCGTTCAATTCCTGACCGGGCGCGGCATAGTAAGACACATTTTCAATAATCAGTTGCCGTTGCAACATATCCTGCACCCGGCGAATTCTGTCGGCGACGTAATGCACGGCATCTTCTGTGAACGGAATCGGCATCAAATCGTAGAGGTGACCATCATCGCCGCAATAGCTAAGATGTTCGCTGTAAAGCCTCACCTGATGTTCATCAAGAAAGTTTTTCAGACGTTTGACAAAGGTTTCATCCAGCGGCGCCGGGCCACCGATGGATAACGACAAACCATGACAAAGCATCGGATATCGCTCAGTAAACTGCCGCAGTTTTTTACCGAGCCGCCCCCCCATTTCCAGCCAGTTTTCCGGCGCAATTTCCAGAAAATCGACTGGCGCATTGTCTACGGCTGCCAAATCATCCATAAAGCTACGGCGCAACCCTAACCCGGCACCATGAACAGCGGCAGCTTGCTTTGTATGTAATTGATTTTTAGTCATAGTGCTATGACGCTTTTCACATCAATTTGTTACAAACTACTCAGGCTCGGGGATTTCAAATATCGTCCGATCCACACCAACATTTCCGGTATTTTTGTCAAACAAATAGATGATGGCTTTGTAATGACCCGGCTTTGTGATTCTGGTTTGACCATTAAACATGCCATCAGGACCTTTGAGCGCCATGCTGACTTCTTCAATCTTTTTACCATCTTTCATGATAATGGTTGTAGCTTCATAATTATCACCCTGCCAGTGACCATCTTTGCTAATCGGGCAACCGCACAGCAATGAGGCTTTGGTCATAATATCAACTTGACCACCCTGAATAACACGTGTCCAGCCATCAACAATAAAGCCAGTCATATTGATAATAATGCCATCACCCAAAATATCTTTGCCGGGTATTACCCAACTGGTCATGGTGCTTTCCTGGATACTTTGCCGGTCAGCATAGGGGCCAATTAATTTAAAACGCAGTAAACGAGGCGTATCAATATCCACTGTTGCCAAATAACCAGCCGTTTTATCATCGGTCTGCCGCTGGCCACGTTTTATCGGGTTTTCAATTAAAACAGCGGTATCGCCTGTGCCACCATTTATCCAGCCCTGATCGAGAATTTCACCGGTTTCGGCATCTTCAATAATGGCTCTTACCCCACCCACGCTGCTGCCGATAAATTTAGCATCAACGGACTTGGCACGCACCATGATCTGTGTCGGTTCGGCCATCGTGGCAAATGACATCATCAAAGCCGCTGAACCAATTAATATATTACGGATAATCTGCATTTTTATTTCTCCCAATTAAGCGTTTTCGCCATCCTGCCAGGCATCATAGCCACCAATAATCGACACTGCATTGGTAAAGCCCAGTTGCTGCAAAGTCGCCGTTGCCAATGCGGCGCGACCACCACTTTTACAGTAGACGACAATCGAACGGGTTTTATCCTGAAAATCCGGATCGTTGGCAATCGCAAATTCCAGCATGCCACGGGGAATATGCCGCGCATTATTAATGTGGCCGGCATCAAACTCCGCGGGCTCACGGACATCCAGTGCAATACTGTCTTCGTTTAACATTTGCTGTGCTTGCGACACGCTGACTTCACGAATGCCTGCTTTGGCGGCCTGGACTAAATCCATTGTTGTTTTTGCCATAATATTCTCCTTTTTGCAGATAAGTTTGTGACCAGATTTTTCAGTATTGGTTTTGCCAGGCCTCATTAACTGAGTCACTGCTACAATAGCCCCTATCGTAACCCAAAAATCGTTGCCGTCAGGCAGCGTTTCAACCAACGGATTTTTATGCTGGCTTATATTATTCGGCGGATCTTGTATGCCATCCCGATTTTAATTGGTGTCAATGCGCTGACCTTTGCGTTGTTTTTCCTGGTCAATACGCCAGACGATATGGCGCGCATGCAACTCGGCGATCGTTATATCCAACAGGAAGCCGTAGACACCTGGAAAGCCGAGCGAGGCTATGACCGGCCATTGTTGTGGGATAGTGAGGCTGAAGGCACTGAGCAATTCACCAACACTATTTTTTTTGATAAATCGCTAGCCCTGTTCGCTTTTGAATTTGGTCAGGCAGATGACGGCCGGGATATTGGCAGCGATATTCAAATCCGCATGTGGCCGAGTCTGGCGATAGCCATTCCGGTTTTTGTCATTGGCCTGCTGGTGAATATTACCTTTGCCATGCTGATGGTGTTTTTTCGGGCAACCTATGTCGATTTAAGTGGCGTGGTGTTGTGTGTCATGCTGATGTCGATATCCAGCCTGTTCTATATTATTGGTGGTCAGTTTGTGGTCGGTAAACTGATGCAACTGGTGCCGGTTTCCGGTTTTAGTGGTGGTTTTGATGCCATCAAATTTATGATTTTACCGGTAGCGATTGGCATCATTTCCGGTATTGGCTCTGGTTCGCACTGGTACCGCACCTTATTCCTAGAAGAAGCCGCCAAGGATTATGTAAGAACGGCCCGTGCCAAAGGCTTATCTGAGCTGCGAGTATTATTTGGCCATGTACTGAAAAACGCCATGATCCCGATTTTAACCGGCGCCGTAGT
>JBFJJO010000179.1:0-2784 GCA_041612215.1 Methylophaga sp. | reverse complement strand
GCTCACCCGCTAAACGATCCAACTCTACCACTGAACCCTGACTGAGCTGCAGCAGATTACGGATACTGATACGGGTACGGCCAATTTCCATGGAAATAGTCACCGGTATATCTAAAACCATATCCAGATTGACGTCACCACGCGGGGTGGCGCTGTCATCAAGTTTGGTCATTGGAGCCGTTTTGGCATCTGGTTTGGACGCTGTATCTTTCGTTTCTGCGTCAACCTGTTCAGCCATAGCAGATGCCCAGTCATCAGCGCTGCTGTCGTCCACTTGTTCTTCAAGGGCTGCTGCCCATTCGTCAGCCAGATCCTGATCGGACTGTTTGGTATCTTCACTCATTTTTGGCTTACCTTTTTCAGCTGGTAATTGGGTGTCGGATCTTTGGGATGTTCAATGATCTTGCTAACTTTCAGTGCCGCTTTGTCGTTATGTTCGCCGTAAGTTGCACGAAACATTGGTACGTCTTCCACCATGGCAATGACTTCTTTGGGCATTTCAATAGGAATAATGTCGCCAACTTTTAATTGACGTACCTGCTCTAAACTCATACGCGTTTTCGCCAGCGTTGATGATAACTGTACTTCAGCAATCATCAATTCTTCACGCATCGCCCGACTCCAACGGCCATCATCAGCGCTACGATCACTTTGCAGGCCGGTATCGAGTAATTCACGAATTGGCTCAAGCATTGAGTAGGGCAAGGTAATATGTAAATCACCGCCACCGCCATCAAGCTCGATATGGAAGGTGGAAATGACGACCACTTCACTGGGGCTGACTATATTGGCAAATTGCGGATTGACCTCGTGATTGATGAATTCAAAATTGACCGGCATCACCGGGGACCATGCTTCGGTTAAATCCTCAAAGCACAAATTCAGCACCATACGAATCACCCGCATTTCAGTGGCGGTAAATTCACGACCTTCGATACGCGCTGGAAACCTGCCTTCGCCACCAAAATAATTATCGAGCAGGGTAAATACCAGTTTTGGTTCAAATACCACCAGACCGGTGCCGCGCAGCGGCTGTAATTGAATCAGATTGAGACTGGTCGGCACAAAGAGCGTATGTACATACTCAGAAAACTTCATGACCTGCACGCCACTGACAGAAATCTCCGCCGAGCGACGCAACATATTGAATAAGCTGATACGTAAATAACGGCCAAAACGCTCGTTAATCATTTCCAGCGTCGGCATCCGGCCACGAATTATCCGCTCTTCGTTGCCAAAATCGTAAGGCCGTGGTTTACCGTAGTCGTCCTGATCCTGTTTTTCCGTTTCCAGATCGTTGTCATCGAGCCCGGTCAGTAGGGCATCGACTTCATCTTGGGAAAGGATATCGTGAACGGCCATAGTTATTGCATGACCAAACTGGTGAAGTAAACGGCTTCTAAGCCCTGCTGGTTATCTGCCAGCGTTGCCAATTGCTGATTGATGGTTTCTAACGTGTCCTGTTGTAATTGCCGGGTGCCCTCACTGGTATTCAGATCGTCATAATTTTGACTGAAGAACAGCAGCAGCAATTCATGAATAATTGCCGGCTCGTGGGTGACAAAATCATTAATTGCCTGTTGATTGCGGGCCATGACTTTCATTTTGATTTGCAGGTAACGCACTGCGTCGTTACTTTGCTTGCCAAAATTGACGATAAACGGATCTTTAATGTCATAATAAATAGGCGCAGACTTAGTTACTTCAACAGTTTCTGTTGATTCGGTATCGACGTCATCGCCGCTTAACAAGTAGGCAGCTAACAGGCCGGCCACTGCCAGTATCGCAACAATAATGATACCGAGCAGCAGCTTTTTTTTACTTTTGCCTGGATTGATCTCAATGTCATCTTTTTGTTCGGCCATGCGTTATTATCCTGTTACTTGCAGAAGTTAAAGCAATTAGCGTGCCTGCTTATTGCCAGAGAAAGCTGGTGAAAAATACCGCTTGCAAATTGCTGTTATTGATTTCACTTACAAAAATAGCGTTGATAGCGTCATAGACTTCTTGCTGCAGCGCTTTGCGACCTTCGATACTGTTAATTTTGGTCATGTCCTGATCGGCAAATAAAATCCTAAGGCTATCCTGAATCATCGGTAAATGGGTCTGAGCGCTCTGGATGATTTGTGGGTCATCGGCTTTTAAAGCCACTTTAATCTGTAAATAGCGGGCTTGTTGTTCGCTTTGGCGCAAAAAGTTGATGGTAAAGGCTTCTTCAATTTCATAGTACTTGCTGGCAGCACCAGCGCTTTCAGCGGCCTGAACAGACAAACTGCTCAAGCAGAGCATCAGTAACAACACTAGTGAACGCTTCATGGCTTGCTATACTCCTGACCGGATTGGTTTGGCTTTGTTTATCTTTCAGATGGCGCATTAAGTTCGCCATAGTGGATATGAAAGATAAATAAGTTCTCAAGCCTGATTATGACAAGCTTGGATTGCACACGAAAGGGGTTACTTTGCTACATTCATCTGATAAGGCTGCATCAACTGCTGCCGTTTCCAACATCGATAAATGGCTGACATGGCCACAATACCTGTTACCGCAGCATTTATTATCAATATTGATGCACCGCTTATGTCGTTGTCGCTGGTCGTGGCTGAAAAATGCGATGATCAAGGCAATTATCAAACAATATCAAGTCGATATGTCTTTGGCAGAGCAGCAAGATATCACTGCCTTTGAACATTTTAATGCTTTTTTTAGCCGGGCTTTGCGGCCGGAAGTCCGGCCGTTGGCACCCAGTGAATTACTGTCTCCTGTGGATGGTATTATCAGTCAGT
>JBFJJO010000178.1:0-2800 GCA_041612215.1 Methylophaga sp. | reverse complement strand
TGTCAGTGCCACTGAAGTATTGTCGCACAGGATCATCTGGTCATTACTGGCAACATCGCTGATTGCTATTTTACTTGGCCGCTGGCGAAGTCTGGTACGGCTAATTATCAATAAACAACAAATGGCCTGGCTGGCAGTGTCGTCTTTATTGATAGCGGTCAACTGGCTGATTTACATATGGGCCGTTTCTGAACAACGGGTGCTGGAAGCCAGTCTGGGCTATTTTATTACCCCGGTGATGAGCTTGTTGCTGGCGCGGCTGATGCTCAAAGAACGACTGCATAAATTGCAGGCAGTTGCTGCCGTTTTAGCCATTATCGCTATTATCTGGGAACTGCTTAGTATCGGCGCTTTACCCTGGGTTGGCATAACATTATCAATTGCCTTTGCCCTGTACGGACTAATTCGCAAAATGCATCCGGTTGATGGCCTGAATGGCCTGACTGCTGAATGTTTATGGCTATTACCGTTTACACTGATTTGGTTCGCTTGGCAGGCCTGGTTTATTCCAACCCCATTGGCCTTTGGGGGTGACGATTTTACGACCTGGATGCTCGTGGGCGCCGGCTTAATAACAGCCTTACCATTGGTTTTGTTTGCTATGGCTGCGAAACTGACCGATTTATCGGTAGTCGGTTTTTTTATGTATTTAAATCCGACGCTGCAATTTCTGATTGGCGTTTTTGTCCTGAACGAGGCCTATCCACCAGAGAGACTTATTACATTTGTATTGATTTGGATAGGTATGCTGTTCTTCATTGCCGGCATGTGGCAAAAACGCAAGGCTAATCTTCATCACGATGATTAAGTATCCATTGATTAAACGCATCCAAGGGTAAAGGCTTACTGAAATAGTAACCTTGAAAGTCATGACATCCTTGAGACATTAATTTAAATTTTTGCTTTTCCGTTTCTACACCTTCAGCAATGACATTTAACTTCATGGATTGAGAGAGTTTTATAATCGTATCAGCAATAGCGGCATCATCCTCATTGGTCAAAATATCGTCAACAAATGTTTTATCTATTTTTAACTGATCAATCGGTAATGTTTTTAAATAAGCCAAAGATGAATAGCCAGTTCCAAAATCGTCCAGAGAGAAGCCTAAGCCAATACTTTTCAGCTCAGTCATAATTTTAACCACTAACTTTGGTTCTTCAGCCAGAACGCTTTCCGTTAATTCAATTTTTAATCTTGAGGGTTCAAAATGATATTTTTCAATTTTCTCTTTTATTTTATCTACAAAACCCTTTTGTTTAAATTGCACTGCGCTAACATTAACCGCCAAGCTCAATGATTGAAACGCTTTTTGTTTTGACCATTTATCCAAAACGCCACAAGCTTGATCCAACACCCAATCGCCGATACTAACAATCAAACCTGACTCTTCGGCAATCGGAATAAATTCTGCAGGTGAGACGTGACCCAAATCATCGTTATACCAGCGAATCAAAGCTTCAGAACCATGACAATAGCCGGCGGAGTCAACTTGAGGCTGAAAATGAAGCGAAAATTCTGATTTACTGATAGCCGCACGCAGGTACGTTTCAACTTTAGATTTATTTAATAAAATAGACTGCAGACGCTGGTCATAAAACTGAATATTATTTTTGCCTAATCTTTTCGCTTCATACATTGCTAAATCTGCCTGTTTCAATGCCTCAGACACATTTATATTTTCTTTAATCAGCGTGATACCAATACTAGTAGATGAAAAGTACTCGTAGTTCTCAACATAAAACGGGGCTTGAATAACCTCCATAATCTTATTTGAGACTTGAAGTGCAGCACTACATAGCTTTTCATAATTTTTGGCAGGCTCATGCATCACCACCACAAATTCATCACCACCTAGCCTCGCGACAAAATCATTGCTTCTGACATGCTTTTCGAGACGACTGGCAACATCCTTGATTAACATGTCGCCCATAAAGTGACCATAAGTATCATTAAGATTTTTAAAGTTATCTAAATCCAGAATCATGATAGCAAATGACGTCGAGAGGCCAGCCGATGTGCTGACAAAGCCATCAAGATATTGCATCAGCAGCTCACGGTTTGGAAGACCCGACAAGCCATCATAAAAGGCAATAAACTTTATTTCTTCTTCGGCTTTTTTTTGCTTGGTAACATCGGTGTTAATCGCAAAAATGACATCCGGCTTGTCCCCTTTAGAATGCACCAATGTCCAATGTGCATCCGCTATGATTTCGTTGCCACTTTTTTGTTTTTGACGAATATCGCCGCGCCATTCACCTTTATCCAGTAATTTTTTAGAGGCCTCAAGATATGAAGTTTCATCCTCAGCTAATAGAGAATGTAAATTAACTGATAAGGCCTCTTCAGCAGTCCAGCCGTACAGTTGCTCTGCACTTTTATTCCAATAGGTAACTTTGCCCGCCATATCCCGAACGATAATGGCGTCATGCGCTTTGTCTAGCAGGGAAGCTTGATCCTGCATCGCATCAAACATTTTATCTCGTTCTATTTCCGCATTGTAACGGGCCGTAACATCATGTTGTATTCCCACAAAATGGGTTACTACGCCCTCGGCACTTTTCACCGGAGAAATGTGTAGTTGGTTCCAGAATTGCTTGCCGTCCTTATGCTTGTTCATTAGCTCTATTTCGAGAGGTTCACCCGCTTCCAATGCTTTTCTGATTAGGGATAGCTTGGCCTCGTCTCTTATGCCATTTGATAAAAAACGGCAGTTTTTCCCTATTATTTCTTGTTTGGCATAACCACTCAACGCTTCGAAGGCAGGGTTAACATAAACCAATGGCAAATCAGGCTGTTGGG
>JBFJJO010000177.1:0-2800 GCA_041612215.1 Methylophaga sp. | reverse complement strand
GGTTATTGGAAAAACGTATGCGCGCTCTTTGGCAACACAGTACTGAAGTTGCCGCAATCAGCCAAGTTATTGCCAGCAAACAACCCGGCATTAAAACGGATGAAGCAATGCTGGCCGGATTGATTCACAATATCGGTGTGCTGCCGATTCTTATGCGCGCTGAGAATACCCCAGGCCTTATCGAAAATGACGCCCGACTCGATCAATTAATTACCAATCTTTATCCACGCATTGGTGCAGCCATCCTGAAAAACTGGCAGTTCCCGCAAAATCTCATCACCGTTGCAGCAGAACATGCCAATCTTAATCGCAATAGTGGCCCGGAAGGCCCGGATTTGTGTGACGTTGTGCAAGTCGCTAATTTACAGAGTTACTTTGGCACCGAACTGGCACTCGATCCACAAACACGTCATAAAGTGCTGGCATTTGAAAAGCTGGGCATAGACACAGGTATCAGCGTCGTAGAACTCGATGAAAACAGCGATGAGTACCAGGAAGCATTGGCGCTGTTTAAAAACTTTTAGCGGTAAAAACAAAAACGGGCCATAAAGGCCCGTTTTTATTAAATGTTCATTATTAACTGCGTTTAATTAAATTATCCACACTCCAGGCGCCACCACCAGCTGTCCAGATATACAGGAACACAAAGCTGAACAACGCTGCCAGCTCACCGGCATTATTCAAAGGCCAGAAACCTTGTGGTGCATGTACCAAGAAATAAGCAAAAGCCATCAGACCTGACAGCAAAAACGCCACAGGGCGCGTAAATAATCCAATCAGCAATAAGGCACCGCCAAATAATTCTAAAACACCGGCGACCCCACTCAACGAGGTAATATCAAACGGATAACGCTGTTCGGCAGGAAAACCAAATATTTTTTGTGCGCCATGCTGCATAAACAAAAAAGCGGTCACAATCCGCAGGATACTGAGTACCCGTGGCTGCCACGCTGCCAGAAAATTATCCATGTTATTTCTCCATTATTTAGTATGAAAGCTTTGTTTTCTGTGCCGACGGTGAGGGCTGTTGCGATAGTAACAAGAAACCATGCCATGCACATGAGCTTCTGCCCTGACATGAGATGCCGGCGACTGCTATGCTTGGTCTGAATCCAATTTGCAAAGTTTCATCATTACCTCAAATTATCAATGTCGCTTGACGAATTAAAACTGATTATCTGGCAAAGCATCGCCGCTATTCCATCGGGTAAAGTTGCGACCTATGGAGATATTGCCCGACGCTGCGGTTATCCGGGTCATGCGCGTTTTGTTGGCACGACGCTAAAACACTTACCCGAAAATTCCACATTGCCTTGGCACCGGGTCATTAAAGCCAATGGCCAACTGGCTTTTCCATTTGGAACAGCCACTTTTATTCGCCAAAAAACCTTACTTGAAGCTGACGGCATAACTTTCCAGCAACAATCGATCTGCCTGAAAACTTTCCGCTGGCATGAGACAGACTAATTATCAGTCTTTCTCAATTACCGGCGTTGCTTTTTCGGATACCACAAAAATCACTGCATCCGTCAGTGCCAGCACTTCATGCACTTCACCGGCATCAGTAAATAAATAATCATGTTGTGCCAGTTCTTGACCGGCAATTTGCACACTGCCCGAGATCACCAACACTTCTTCACTCCCCAGATGTTGATGTCTTGGAAACCGTGCACCGGCAACCAGCTTTACAAATGATGACCTGCCACCGTGTTGATTGTTTCTGAATAACGCCCGCTCAATACCCTGATAAGGTGTTACAGCCCATTGCCGATCTATGGCTTTATTAATTAACATGCTTGCTCCTCGCCATTGTGCTGATAATGCAGCGAATTACTGATTCTGTTCAATTTGCCGGGCGCGCTCTGCTGCCGACTCGGTGACGAACTGATTAATCTCCTGATCAAATACATCAAGCTGCTGGAGCGTAGTGGGCACACGCGGTGTCGCATTTTCTTGATGACTCACCACATCCAGTGTCGGCGGCATTAAAGCCAATTGCCCATACAGCAACCAGCCAACCATCAGCAGTGCCAATAAGATGCCGATTATTTTCATAACAATGCCGTTTTATCTAAACGTTGATACTGAAAATCAGACCGCATAACGCACTCCTTATGCTGGTTATGTAAGCCCTGCGTGGGGAAACCCCAAATACGTTTTTCTTTACCAAGCGATTGATATTAAATGAGGTTGACTCACAATTTGCGCTTTTGCTAAAAGCCCGTCAAGTCGCCAGAAAGACACTTACTGAGCTTTATCTTTTGGTAGCTGCCAGCGGCGAAAAACGCGCAACAAGGGCGCCAGCACAAAACTCATAAAACCACCAACCAACAGCAGCCGCTCAGTAATGGCCATATGCATTTGATAATTAGTCTGCTGCGAAGGTGTCGGCTCCGGATAGGGCGTACCGGCCACAAAACTGCCCCAGAAAATCCCGGCCAGAATCAAGACTAGTCCCACGACAAATGCCATCACACCATGTGTTCGCATTATCAAAAAACTGCACTGCTTAGGGTCTTACCCCAAACAATACCTTGTAACATACAACCTCTTGCCATGACATTAATCACCCATTGATACCTGAATAAAACACTGAAACTTACCGGCAATTAGCGGCAACGGCCGTCTTTGACAACAGGACCAAGCAGCTGTAAATATAGGTAAAAACATCTGAATCGGGGATGATAACCTTGTTTTTATAGAATTTAATGTTATTAAATCTGCCTATCTGATTTTGTTCGAAACATAAGCCTATGATATTGATTAAACCGCATTTTATGCCTGTGTTATGTCGGCCTGC
>JBFJJO010000176.1:0-2887 GCA_041612215.1 Methylophaga sp. | reverse complement strand
TGAAGTTAAACTAATAGATGAAATAAGCATGTAGAGCTGAAGGCAGAGGATCTGCGGACGCGGGTTCGATTCCCGCCGCCTCCACCATCACATAATGAAACCACCTTCGGGTGGTTTTTTTATTTCTGCGAAATTTGCTTATTGGCGTTATTTCTTCACCAATCAATTTTTTTGCCTTGCCAGTCCAGAAATCGTAATCTTTCTGCTGCGGGCAAATTATCGAGAATGGTTAATAAATTTTCTGCAACGAATGCCGGGGTCAGTAATTTATCGGCGGGCACATTTTGTTGATACGGTCTAGATAAGGGCGTGTCGGTGGTACCGGGATGAAAGGCGATCATGGCAACATTTGGTGCACGGCGCTGATATTCGATAGCGGTGGTTTTTAGCAGCATATTTAATGCGGCCTTACTGGCCCGGTAGCTATACCAACCACCCAAATGATTATCTCCAATACTACCGACGCGAGCGCTAAACACGACCAGTTGGCAACTTTGCGCTGATTTTAAATACGGTAGTAATGCCTGCACCCACAACATGGGCACGATACTGTTGCTGTGCATAATGGCCTGGCAATCTTCAGCATTAAATTGCTCCAGGCGTTTTTCCGGTTTTAATTGTGCATCGTGTAAGCGACCGTTACAGATGAATACTTTTTGGATCGGCAAGCTGTCGGGCAAACAGTCTGCCAATGCTGTTTTAATCGCCGATTGTGTGTATTCAACAGTTTGCCAGCGAATCTTTGACGGCAATGCCGCTGGTGGCAGACGGCGACTAAACAGCCATATTTGCTGGCAATCATCATTACTTAATAAAGCTTGTCTCAAAGCACTGGCAATCGCGCCGCTGCCACCGATGATAATTGCTGCATATGCCATTAATTTTGCCTTTGTTGTCCATAGTTTGGTTTTGCGGCTTTGGGCTTGAGGCCGCATTGTTCCAGTAAGTCCTGCCAGGATTGGGTGTGGTTTTTCACTGCCAAATCAAATGCTGTCCAGATACTCTCCTGCCCCTCGAGCAGATATTGCTGCCAATAGGCTTTAACAGCGACAGGCGCTGTATCCATTTGCTGCATGGCAAATTGTCTGACTGACGGTAACAATACATCGCGATGCTGGCTGACCAGCGCAATATAGGGTTGGATATGGCCGATATAGACTTTGAAAAATACGCTTTCCAGCTGCCGGGCACTTGGGTTGGGTTTGCCCTGATAACACAGCGGTTTTTCATCTATGCGCTGTTTGAGTAAAGCACTGCCAGTGTTGAGCATCTGGGTGAGTTGTTGAGCGGCTTTGATCAATGCGCCCAGATCATCCTGGTATTGCCAGCGCTGTTGGATTTTGCCCCAACGGATTAATGCTGTTTCATTGTTGTCTGCGAGCAGCGCGTCAATGGTCTTGTTTAAATAGGCAAAATCCTCTGATAACTGCTGACTATTGGCAAGCGGTCGATCAACAGCCATCGGTTGGGCAGTATGACTGAGCAGTCCGGCCATTTCAGCACTGGCCCAACTGGCTTGCCAGATTTCTGCCGGCAGTTGCTGACGCTTTAATATAGTGGCTTGTTTCAAGGTCTGCCTTAAAGGGGCATCATCAATATTTTCAATACAAATGCCCGCCTCTTGAATAAATCGCAGCGAATAGCGTAGCCGGTTTAGTGGTTGCATGACCTTGCCGAGAATGGCATTTCGTTCCCCTACCACGACTTGCAAATCGCAGCCGTACAAGTCCAAAAATGCCAGCATATTGATTTCGATATCTGGAATAATGACCCGCCGCTCGCGAACCCTTGGCCAGATAGCCGGTGTTGTTTGTGGGCTATTTTCGGTTTTCACGTCCAGTACTCTTGCCAGTCGAACCGGATATTCATCCATCAAACTCTGCGGCGAAGTAAACGGATCGCAGCCGCCTAGCAGCAGTATGGCAAGCAGGCCAGATAATAAGCGTTGCGTCTTAGACGAGATAAAAGGCATAGCGTTATGACTTCAATCTGACGACAGTGTTGCCAACAAGACAATTTTTGTTTGGTGCCGTATTGCATTTAGGCCAGGGCCAACGCATGATTAAAGACGGTCAGGCTTTGCCAGCATCATAGTTGGGAGACAATCATGGAATCAGATAACAAGTTACTCAGCATTGATAAAAAAACTCGCAAAAAACTTGAAAAAATTGCTGGGATGACAAACCCGGATGCCGCACGGGCCAGAGGTTTGTTGGCAGTTGATGATGGTATGACACAGGCCGCAGCCGCAACGCATGCTGGTCTGACATTGCCACAACTCCGTTATTGGCTGGGCCGCTTTCGCAGTAAACAACTGGAATGCTTTTCCAGCTTGAAAAAGGACACCCCGAAGAATCTAAAAACCAAAAAAGCTGAAAAAAAAGCTAAAGGTGACAAAAAGAAAAGCAAAAAATCAGATAAGAAAAAAGCCAAGAAAAACAAAAAATCTGCCAAGAAAAAGTCTAAAAAATAGTTTCACAAGGCGCTCTTATTCAAGCAAGCTCCCCGCTGCCTGAATCATTTGCAGCGAATCAAGCGGCGTCAGCCAGACAGCTAAAGCCGTTTGTTGCTGACCTTTATCGGGGATGCTATCAAGTTGTAACTGCCAGCGTCGTTGGCCACTGCGCTGCTGAAGATTGAGCACAACAAAATCATGTTGCAACTGCTTGCCGCTATTTTCGCCAGCCAGCACATTGTTGCGTATGCCCATCCCTAAATAAGCCACATTCAATATGCAGGATTCATCGGTGTCATATTCAGCGGTCAGCAGCCTATCTTGTAGTGATACAGTCAAAATATTGGCTGGTTGCACCGTGGTTGTTAAATCGCGCTGACCGCGAAACCATTGCCGCCACTCCTGACTGTCAACAACAATACCAGGCGTATA
>JBFJJO010000175.1:0-2950 GCA_041612215.1 Methylophaga sp. | reverse complement strand
CAAGCTTTGAATCAGACCTTCGCCGACCACAAACATTGCCGCAGCACTGGCCAGTAATACCATTACTGTATTCAGTTCCTGCGAACGCGGTACCTGGCCTTTATCACGCGCCTCTTGCAGGCGCTTGGCGGAGGGCTCTTCGGTCTTTTCCTGGGCGCTATCTTGTTCAGCCATTGCCTTGTACCAAAAGTCGGGTCATTTGCAGCATTTCATCTGACAGATCAATCAAATGCTGGCCGACCAGCGGCAGGGTGAACAGCATAATGACAAAGCCCAGAATAATGCTCATCGGAAAGCCGATAGAAAACGGACTGATTTGCGGTGCCGCCCGTGACAAAATACCAAAGCCCAGATTGACCATGGTTAGCGAACCAATCGCTGGCAGGGCAATTAAAATTGCTGCGGCATACATCCAGCTACCCAATAGGGCAATGTCCCGGAATGATTCGATGGGCAGTCCGCCACTACCCACTGGCATGGTAAAAAAGCTCTCGGCCAGTACCTGAATTAACACCAAATGCCCATTGATACTGACAAAAATCAGGCTCACAAAAATCAGATAAAACTGACTGATAACAGGGACCGTCTGGCCATTTTGTGGATCCACCAGTGAGGCAAAGCCCAACCCCATCTGCATGGCAATGACCTGACCGGCAATAATGAAGGCATTAAATAATAACTGCAGCATAAAGCCTAAGCTGATACCAATCAGGATTTGCTGGGTGATCAGTAATAAACCCTCGGCGCTGACGGCGCTGACCTGTGGCATAGGCGTGTTTATTGTCGGCACTACCACCATGGTAATCAACAGCGCAATTAGCAAGCGCAGGCGAGTGTTGATGTAATTGGCACTGAAAATTGGCGCCGCCATTACCATCGCGGCAATACGTATAAATGGCCATAAGTAGCTGCCAATGATGCCGCTGAGTTCGGCCAGCGAAAAACTCATCACTCAGCCAATAAGATAAGGAATGTTTTCGAAAATGCGCAGCGCATAGTTAGTGACCATACTCAGCATCCACGGGCCGGCAAACATCAGCACCAGAATAGTCACCAGCAATTTGGGAATAAAACTCAGCGTTTGTTCGTTAATAGAGGTTGCTGCCTGAAACATGCTGACCAGCAAACCGGCCACCAGCGCCGGCATTAAAATGACGATAATCAGCAGGATAATGATTTCCAGCGTCTGATGCATCACGGTGATAACGGTTTCAGGAGTCATCGCTATATATAAAAACTCGAGGCCAGTGTACCCATCAGCAACGCCCAGCCATCAATTAACACAAATAACATCAGTTTGAATGGCAGCGAAATAATCATCGGTGAAAGCATCATCATACCCATTGCCATCAACACGCTGGCCACCACCAAATCAATAATCAGAAACGGCACAAAAATCAAAAAGCCAATTTGAAAAGCTGTTTTCAATTCGCTGGTCACAAAGGCTGGTAGCAACAAACTGAACGGCACATCTTCGGCCGATTGCAATGCTTCATATCCACCGATTTCTGCAAATAACTCAATATCACTTTCCCGGGTCTGGGCAATCATAAAATCGCGAAACGGGCCACTGACAGCCTGCACAGCTTCACTGGCCTGCATGTCACCATCCATATACGGTTTAACACCATTTTCATAAGCGCTGCCAAACACTGGATGCATAATAAAAATCGTTAAAAATAATGCCAGACCAATCAGAATTTGGTTCGAAGGGGTGGACTGAACACCCATTGCCTGACGCAAAATTGCCAGCACAATAATAATGCGGGTAAATGAAGTCATCATCATCAAACCGGCTGGCAAAAGTGTCAGCACGGTCATCAACGCCAGAATTTGCAAGGTCAGTGAATAGCTTTGGCCACCTTCTGCATCGGTGGTCAGCGTTAGTGCCGGAATACCCGGTTCGGCCATCGCCAGCAGCGGACTCAATAACAGCAAAAAAGTCAGTAAAACCCGCATTACTTACTCCGTTGCTGCATGAATTGTTTGAGTTTTTCGCTAAATACCGTGCTCTGCTGACCCGCATTTAAATTCAATGGCTGTTCCAAGGCGGTCAGTAAATTGACATTTTGCGGGGTGACACCCAGTAATAACTGCTGTTCACCGACTTGAAGTAATACGGCTTTTTCTCGCGGACCCAGCGGCAGGGCGGCAATGACCTTAAATTGTTGCTGACCAATGCCATGCCATTGTTGACTGCGTTTCATCAGCCAGGCCATCGCCACAATCAGCGCTAATACCAGCAACAAGCCAAACAGCGTTTGCAATAAATTACCGGCATCGACCCCCGGCGCTTCGCGCTGGGCGGTCTCGGCAACTGCCAGCATCGGCAGGCCGCAGAGAACGAAGAACAAAGATTTCATCGTAATTTTTTAATACGTTCAGCCGGGCTGATCACATCAGTCAGACGGATACCAAATTTATCGTTGACCACCACCACTTCGCCGTGAGCAATCAGGGTATCGTTGACCAGCACATCCATTGGCTCACCCGCTAAACGATCCAACTCTACCACTGAACCCTGACTGAGCTGCAGCAGATTACGGATACTGATACGGGTACGGCCAATTTCCATGGAAATAGTCACCGGTATATCCAAAACCATATCCAGATTGACGTCGCCACGGGGGGTAGCGCTATCATCAAGTTTGGTCATTGGAGCCGTTTTGGCATCTGGTTTGGGCGCTGTATTTTTCGTTTCTGCATCGGCCTGTTCTGCCATAGCAGATGCCCAGTCGTCGTCAGCGCTGTTGTCGTCCACTTGTTCTTCTAGGGCTGCCGCCCATTCGTCGGCCAGATCCTGATCGGATTGTTTGCTGTCTTCACTCATTTTTGGCTTACCTTTTTCAGCTGGTAATTGGGCGTCGGATCTTTGGGATGTTCAATGATCTTGCTAACTTTCAGTGCCGCTTTGTCGTTATGTTCGCCGTAAGTTGCACGAAACATTGGT
>JBFJJO010000174.1:0-2963 GCA_041612215.1 Methylophaga sp. | reverse complement strand
GGTCTCTAATTAGAGAAATGGCTTTTGTTGCTTAAAAATTGCATGCAACCCATACATGATTATGAATGCCATCTTTAGCCGCGAGCGGAGACTGGTAGGAAAACAAACTACTGACTGTAAAAGATTGCCGCGTCGCTGCGCTCCTCGCAATGACGAAAAAATGTTTTGCCCGGAGGAGATTTTGAGAAGCTTTTACCGTTGTCGTCATTGCCAAGGCATTGAAGCAATCTATAGCGCTTAATCTTGGCACGAAGCCTGCTTACTTCTGATCAATGATAATCAGGAGGAAGTCATGATCCGATTCATGATGCGCTTGGGCGTTGCTGGCAGCTTAATTATGCTGACCGCTTGCGCCAACGATTTACCGAAAAGAGATCCTAACTTTGCATCTGTAAGGCCAGTGGCAACGTCAGTGGCAGCTCAGGAGCGCAATGATGGCGCTATTTTTAACCCGCAGACCAATATTGTTCTCTATGACGACTATAGGGCGCGGCGGGTTGGCGACATTTTGACAGTGCGCCTGGAAGAGCAAACCGATGCTGAGAAAGAGAGTGAAACAGCGGTCAGCAAGCAAAACGGTTACAACATGCAAAACCCGACAATATTTGGTACCCAGCCACAGTTCAGCTTGCCTGGCCAGCTGCCACTAGCCAATACCAATAACAACAACCTGGCATTTTCACTGAACTCAAACTCGGATTTCCAGGGCGAAGGCGAAAGTGGGCAGAACAACTTTTTGAGCGGTGATATCACGGTATCTGTGGTTGAGGTGTTAGCCAACGGCAATATGCTGGTCCGTGGCGAAAAAATCGTCACTATCAATCAGGGTAATGAATACGTTCGCCTCTCCGGCATGATCAGTCCGCGTGACATTGACGCCAATAATACGATTTCTTCGGTACGCGTTGCCGATGCGCAAATCGCCTACACTGGTGATGGTGCGACCCAGGATGCCAATGTAATGGGCTGGCTAAGCCGGTTTTTTGCCAGTGCGCTGATGCCTTTTTAAATGAGACCCAATATGAAAATTAAACTGTGGTTGTTAGTGGGGTTTTTGGCTTGTTCAAGCTGGGCACACGCTGAGCGTGTCAAGGATTTGGCATCGGTCAACGGCGTGCGATCTAACCAATTAATAGGCTACGGCTTGGTGGTTGGTTTAACCGGCACCGGTGATAAAACCCAGTTTCTGGCTTCCGGGCAAACCTTGCGTAGCATGTTGCGTGAGTTAGGTGTGACCTTGCCGCCGGGCACCAATCCAAAAAGTAAGAATATTGCCGCCGTGATGGTACATGCCGATTTACCGGCATTTGCCAAGCCCGGTCAGAATATTGATGTCACTGTTTCTTCATTGGGTGATGCCACCAGTTTACGCGGTGGCAGCTTAATTATGACCCCGCTGAAAGGTGCCGACGGTGAAATTTACGCCATGGCTCAAGGTAACTTAATTGTCGGTGGTTTTGGCGCCCAAGCGGGAGATGGTTCACGGGTCACTGTTAATGTGCCCAGTGCCGGCCGGATTCCTAATGGTGCTTCAGTTGAACGTACCGTTAATAACGCGTTGAATGTCGGCGACCATATCATTCTGAATTTGCATCAGGCGGATTACACCACCGCCAGTCGTTTGGCCGATGCCATCAATAAAGAATTGGGTGGCGGCATTGCTTATTCCATTGATGGTAGTTCGGTGCGGGTCAGCGCGCCGCGTGATCCCAGCCAGCGGGTGCCATTTTTAGCAGTGGTCGAAAATATTGAACTGCAGCCCGGCGAAGCCGCTGCCAAAGTTGTGGTTAATTCACGCAGCGGTACTGTGGTAATCGGTCAGAACGTCCGCGTCAGCCCGGCAGCGGTGACCCATGGCAATTTGTCTGTGACGATTTCGGCCAATCCTGAGGTCAGCCAACCCAACGCGTTTTCACAGGGGCAGACTGTGGTTACGCCGAATTTTGATATCGAAATCAGCGAAGAAGACAGCCGGATGTTCTTGTTTGATCCAGGTGTCACGCTGGATGAAATTGTCCGCGCCGTCAATCAGGTGGGTGCAGCACCGGGCGATTTGGTTGCCATTCTTGAAGCGTTAAAACAAGCCGGCGCATTACGCGCAGAGCTGGTCGTTATCTAATGGCACTGGATCAAATTAACCATACTGCGGTTGACTTTCACGGGCTGAACCAACTTCGGGAATCAGCTGGCAAAGCCGATCAGGCAGATCAGACCTTACGTCAGGTTGCTGCGCAGTTTGAGTCTTTATTTGTCAGTTTAATGTTGAAAAGCATGCGTCAGGCTCAGCTCAGTGAAGGCATATTTGATTCAGAGCAAAGCGATATGTATCGCGACATGGCCGATCAGCAACTGGCCATGGATTTGTCAGCCAGTGGCGGCCTGGGCTTACAAGACATGATTATCCGTCAACTGGGCGGTAATCCGAACGCAGCGGATATGCCCATCGGTGGCCAAACCTTTATGGCCGACACCATTCAAACAATGCCAAGACTAGTTGAGTACATCCGAGAATTGAAACCGACAGCACCAGAAGAATCCGTGGCAACCGATAAACCCGCATTAGTAACCGAAGCAAAACGATCAATTCCTGAACGGTCTATACCTGCGCGTTTTAACTCGCCGGCAGAATTTGTGCAAACCCTGTGGCCAATGGCTGAAAAAGCGGCCAGCAAAATAGGCGCTGCACCCGAGGCGATTATTGCTCAGGCTGCACTCGAAACAGACTGGGGTAAACATGTTTTGCAGGACAAAGAGGGCAGTAGCTTTAACCTGTTTAACATCAAAGCAGACAGCCGCTGGACTGGTGATTACACCAGCAAGAATGTTCTTGAATACCACAACGGCCAACCGATTCAGGAGCAATCAAGGTTTCGCAGCTACGAAGATTATCAGCAAAGTTTTGATGATTATGTTGATTTCCTACAAAGCAATCCACGTTACCAAAATGCGTTGCAGCAAGCCGG
>JBFJJO010000173.1:0-3149 GCA_041612215.1 Methylophaga sp. | reverse complement strand
TGATTAAACTGGGCATTATCCGCTGAGACTCAGCGGATAATGCCACCTTTTTGCTCATCTAAAAACGCAGTAAAACAGGCCAGTTCATCAGCTTCTTGTTCTATTACGTTCAATTTACGGCGGGCATCTTCCAAACGCAATCCACTGCGGTAAACCAGTTTATAGGCCTGACGGATATTGCGGATCTGTAATTCGCTAAAACCACGCCGTTTCAAACCTTCTACATTGATGCCAACAGGTTCAGCCATGTGTCCGGAGACCAGCACATACGGCGGCACATTCCGGGAAATCACACTACCCATCGCACTAAAGGCGTGGGCACCCAATTGGTTAAACTGACTGACCAGGGTAAAGCCGCCCAAAATCACATAATTATCGACCACGACATGCCCCGCCAGTGACGCATTGTTGGCAAAAATATTGTCATCACCGATGATGCAGTCGTGGGCGATATGGACATAGGCCATGATCCAGTTATTGTTGCCAATTTTAGTGATACCACCACCTTGCGACGTGCCGCGATTAACGGTGACAGACTCACGAAAAAGATTATTGTCACCGATTTCCAGCAGGGTCGCTTCCCCACTGTATTTTTTATCTTGTGGCTCGGCGCCGATCGAGGCGAATTGGAAAAAACGGTTGTTTTGACCGATTTTACTGGGTCCTTCAATCACTACATGGGATGCGATTTCACATCCGGCAGCTATTTCGACATCCGGCCCAATGACACTGTAGGCACCGACTTTGACATCTGCTGCCAACTTGGCTTTGGTATCAATTATGGCGGTTGGATGTATCACGACGGCATTTCTTGATTAACACACATGATGTCAGCGCTGACAACGATTTCTCCGTCAACACTGGCCTCACCACTGAATTTCCAGAGATTACGTTTATTTTTAATTAGTTTAACTTCTAAACGTAGCTGATCGCCGGGTTCAACCGGTTTTTTAAACCGGGCATTATCAATGCCGGCCAAATAATATAATGCTTCGTCAGAACGGATATGGTCGGCTGTTTTAAAGGCTAACAAACCGGTCGCTTGTGCCAATGCTTCCAGAATTAATACGCCCGGCATGATCACCCTTTGAGGGAAATGACCAGTAAACTGAGGCTCATTAAAAGTAATATTCTTGATGCCAACCAGATATTCACCAGGGATAAATTCAACAACCCGGTCAATCAGCAAAAAAGGATAGCGATGCGGCAGCAGGCGCTGAATTTCATGTATATCAATGGTGTTCAAACTGATTTCCTTGCATCTTTAGCGGTATCACACTCGCGTAATCTTACTGGCACGAAGCCAGACGGTAAAGCTTAATAACTCAGCTGGGCTTTTCAACCAGTAGCGCTTCTAATGCTTTTACACGCGCATGTAACTTTTCCAATTGCCGATAACGTACGACACTTTTATGCCAATTCTGAGTTGGTTCTACAGGTATACCGGATGAATAGCTTCCCGGCTGGCTGATTGATTTCGTCACCATACTCATACCGGTTAACTGCACACCATCACAAATCTCAATATGACCGGCCAGACCAGAACCGCCGCCGATCGCACAGTTTTTACCAACCTGCGTACTCCCGGCAATACCAACACAGCCGGCAATAACGCTGTGCTCACCTATGGTAACGTTATGGCCAATTTGAATTTGATTATCGAGTTTAACGCCATTACCAATAACGGTATCTTCAATGGCACCCCGATCAATTGTTGTGTTGGCACCAATATCAACATCGTTGCCAACCTGAACACTGCCCACTTGCGGCACATTAATCCATTGCCCTTGATGCAACGCAATCCCAAAGCCATCGGCACCAATGACAACACCGGGGTGAATTTTGGCGCGTTCGCCAACCGACACCCCACGACATAATGTGACATTGGCCACCAAGATACTGCCTTCACCAACACTGACATCATGCTCAACAATACAGCCCGGCCCTATTTGCACATTGGCAGCAATTTTGGCATTGCCCCCGATATAACATTGTGGCCCTATCGCCGCTGTTTTATCGATTTGGGCGCTGCTGTCGACTACTGCCGAAGCATGGATCCCGATCTGTGCCACCTGAACTGGTGGATATAATAAGGCAGCGATTCGGGCATAGGCGACATAAGGATCATCAACAACAATGGCATTACCATTAACCACCTCAAGATCTGCCGTATTGACGATCACGGCACCCGCTTGCGTGGTTTTCAGAAACTTACGGTATTTACTGTTAGCGAGAAAACTAATGGCATCGGCACCTGCATTTTGCAAAGTGCCGACGGTTTTAATTGGTAAATCTGCTGCACCGACCAGCCGGCCATCAACCCGAGCTGCCAGTGCCGATAATGTCCAGACCACGCAGGCTTATCTGGCTTTCAGCTTTTCCAGCACTTTGCTGGTCAAATCAGCTTTATCACTTGCAAAAATAACACCTTGATACAATACCAGGTCATACTTTTCTGCTTTGGCGATGGAGACAATGGTTTCAGCAATTTCTTCTTCGAGTTTGCGTAACTCTTCGTTTCGACGAATCGATAAGTCTTCGCTGTATTCTTCCTGCAGACGTTTTAATTCACGTTGATCACCAATAATTTTACGCTCTTGCGCATCACGCTCATCAGCACTCAAAATGGCTGCATCTTTTTGTAGTTTTTCTTGTGCAGCACGAAGTTGGCGGTTTTTGGCTTCCAAAGATTTACTACGCGCTGAAAACTCACTTTCCAATCGTTTTAAAGCGGCGTCTTTTTGCGGTGACTGATCCAGAATACGACTGGCATTAACCACACCGATTTTTAAATCGTTAGCAAAACTGGCTGGGCTGGCCACCAATAAGGCCAGTGATACCAACATTACTTTTACTGTATTCACTTTCAACTCCAGATAAATTAACTAAAACGTTGATCCCAGCGAGAACTGGAATGCTTCTTTCTCATCACCACTTTGGGCATTAAGCGGTGCTGCAATACTGAATGACATAGCACCAAACGGCGAAATCCAAATAGCTGACACACCGGTTGAATAACGTAACAATCCTGCATCAAAGCTCTGATCAACATCATATACATTACCAAAATCAATAAAAGTACTGAGACGGAAAGAGCGTAAGGTTTTTTTCATAAATGGTACCGGGAAGATTATTTCCGCACCACCTGT
>JBFJJO010000172.1:0-3205 GCA_041612215.1 Methylophaga sp. | reverse complement strand
AAGTTGACCTGCAATGTTTCCAATGCCCGGCGCTTGATTGCAGGAAACGTTCCCGGCGTCAGTTTAGAAAGTGTTTCATGCATAAAGAATCCTTAATGCGGTCATTGACTCGACTCCGTCGCAAAAGCCAAGTCAACAACAAGCAGCTCCCCCATCGCTATTAACAGATGTCAAAGCAAACGGTATTTGCACACCGCAACCTGCAAAAATACCGTAATGCTTTGAAAAATCACCAATAAACTGAAAGTGTGATGCAAACCGCGTATCTGCAAGCATACGCCAGGTGTTGCCGCATACAGGAAAAACCTTCCCGGTTTCAATATCATGATGTTGATCGAGCACAAATCGCTCAGGTTGATGGGTGATTGTGCCTTGATAAATCACTGCCTGGCCATAATCTTCACAAGCCGTTTCCAGCTCGGGAATTTTAAACAGCCGATAGGTCGCGGAATAAAATCCGATAACGCCAATGCGTCTTTTAAGTTCAGCGTCGGTCACTTCCAGCACCCGGTCATCAACCAGTCGCGGATCGGTAAAACCACTACGATGCGCCAGCCGCTCAAAATCTTTCCAGTAGAGCGCCCCACCGAGGCACTCCCCATACAGAACCGGATCCAATTGGACTGCTTCGGGAATCCGTCTGTCAGCATAAACATCCGAAAAATAAAACTCACCGCCCGGTTTCAGCAAATCATAAACACCGCGCATCACTGCCAGTTTATCGGGCGAGAGATTGATCACACAATTGGACACAATTACATCAAATGAACCCGGTTCAAGGCCTAATTCATCAAGCTTTTCGATATAGCCATGCAGGAAGCGGACATTGTCAAAGCCGAATTTTTCGGCATGATAAGACTGGTGTGCTCTGGCAATCTGCAGTTGCTCATCGGTCATATCAATACCGACAACTTCCCCTTCAGGGCCCACTAGCTGTGCAAGTGCATATACATCACGCCCGGCGCCACAACCCAGATCCAGCACACGGCAACCTTTAAGCTCTTGTGGACAAACCAATCCACAGCCGTAATAGCGGCGCATCACTTCATCATGGATATTCGCCAACAATGGTTTCAGCCATTCAGGGACGGCACTGGCATCACAACAGGCCGAGGTTTTCAAATCTTCTGACGATTGCAGTTGCTGTCCGTAATAATCCTGAACAAGTTCATGCATGATGGGCTCCCGGGAATAAAATATAGATTAAAGGTTAAGCGCAATTGCTTGAGAATCTTTGCTATCGACCGTATAGGGGATGCGGTCAACCAATTGCTGAATTAAACGGTGCAACTCTGCTTTATCTGTTTGTGGATTGATTGCGGCTTTCAGAGCACGGATACGCGCCTGCATCACTAAAAATACTGATTGAAAAGCCGCTCTGGCAGCATCGGCAGCATCAAAAGCAGCAGGATCCGGAAAGATCCACTGGGCATTCAGGTAGGTCCCTTTAAGCACCGGACAGGTTTCATTGGCAGCATTGGTGCAAACAGTGAGTACAAAATCCAAATCCGGCGCATCAGGACGGGTAAAATTCAGCCAGCTTTTACTGTAATAATCCCTTAAATTAAAGCCGTGATGGGTCAACAGCTCTATTGCATAAGGATTAACTTCGCCGGTCGGCCGGCTACCAGCACTGAACGCCTGAAAAAATGCACTGGCCTCATGGTTAAACAAGGCTTCTGCCATAATGCTACGTGCCGAATTGCCGGTACAGAGGATCAAGATATTCCATGGTGAATGTATATTGGTTTCGGTGCTGCCCACTTTTCTGCCTCTCAAAAATGTTGTGCGTTTTAATAAGTCTCACAAATCGTCTATTTGTTACATCAAAGCACGTTTTTTTTATTTAAAAAACCATCAGAAAATATAGAAATGTTCAATATCCATTGGTTTATGCCCACTGCTTCAGCTAAGCAGATCAGCCGAACAGATTGAGTCACAACTAAAAAAGCATGATGCCAATATCAGATATGGATAGCAGATACTCGGTCATACAACGACAGATTGTTATGGAAAGTAGCCAATAATCGCCTGGTTTCGCGTGCCTGCAATACTACACCTTCGCAATTTACCCACAGGCAAAAAAAGTGGCTTGCCGAAACTGAGCTAACCTTTTTAGCTTCAACGATATTTATGCAGTCCACAGCACCCAAAGCGCACCAAGCATCACTGAAATACCGAGCAAGGGCAGAATTCCCAACCGCAGCCTAAATACCAAAATAAAAGCAATCGCTGCCAAAACCAGCATTGGAAAATCAACACTGCCCGGAACCGGCAGACTCATGTCCACACCAAACCCGGCGACCCGGTGCTGCTCTGCAAATAATGCATTGACAGCAAACCATAAAGCCAGATTTGCGATCACACCGACCACCACTGCGGTGATTGCCGCCAAAGCTGTGGAAAGTGAATGATTAGCTCGCAGCTTCTCCACATACGGTGCCCCGGCAAAGATCCATAGAAAGCAAGGCAAAAAGGTTACCCATAAGGTCAGCGATGCACCAAGAGAGGCATACAGCAGGCTCGGCTCAATAGTGGCTTCTCGGTAGGCTGCAAGAAAGCCAACAAACTGCGTTACCAATATAAGTGGGCCCGGTGTGGTTTCAGCCAGACCAAGCCCTGTTAACATTTCACCGGGCTGAAGCCATTGAAAATGTTCCACCCCCTGCTGGGCGACATAAGCAAGAACAGCGTAAGCACCACCAAACGTTACCGTGGCCATCTTCGAGAAGAACACCGCAATCTGGGAGAACACATTGCCGTAGCCCAAAAATGCCAGTAGCCCCCCCACGGTCAGCAGCCACAACAGCAAACACATCAGCGCTGCCCTTCTGGTTCCAGGTCGAACGATTATTGGTGTATCGATTTCAGGCCCGGGCTGATCTGTAGCCTGTATCGGCATCCACTTTGCAGCGGCGTAGCCAATAATCCCTGCTCCCATAACCACCAGTGGGAACGGTAAATCAAACACAAATAAGCCGGTAAATCCGGCTACCGCTAACGCCGGTTTCAGAGTCCCTTTCAGCGCTCGGCGGCCAATGCGAATCAGTGCCTGAACGACGATAGCAAGCACAGCAGCCTTCAGCCCAAAAAAGACGCCTTCGACCACCGCCAGCTCCCCGAGCGACACATAAAGCCAGGAAAGCGCAAAGATGGCGAGTGCGCCCGGCAGGATGAATAGAACACCGGCGACAATGCCGCCTTT
>JBFJJO010000171.1:0-3218 GCA_041612215.1 Methylophaga sp. | reverse complement strand
TTTGAGTTTGTCCGTACTATTGCTGTCGCGCGAATCATGATGCCGAAATCCTTTGTGCGTTTATCAGCCGGTCGTGAAAATATGACTGATGAATTGCAGGCTATGAGCTTTTTAGCCGGTGCCAATTCTATTTTCTACGGTGAAAAACTGCTGACCACGGATAATCCCGATACCCAGCATGATCAGCAATTATTCCAGCGTCTGGGTATCACACCATTGGATATTACGCCGAAGGCGGATAAACACTGCTCGGCCGCATAACGCCATACTGATGTCGCAACTGCCCTGGCATGACAGCCTGCATCAGGCGCTTATCCAACGCCGGGCAGACGGTCTTTACCGGCAAACCCGGCTGCGTGATGGGGCGCAGGGCATTAATATTAACGTTGATGGCCGCGATTTAATCAGCTTTTGCAGTAATGATTATCTGGGGCTTGCTAACCACCCGGCACTGATTGATGCCTTTAAAAAAGCTGTCGATATCGAAGGTTTGGGAAGTGGTGCTGCACATTTACTGACCGGCCACAGCCGGTTTCATCATCAGCTTGAAGAATCACTGGCCGAATTTACCGGCCAGCAAAAAGTGATGCTTTTTGCCACCGGCTATATGGCGAATTTAGCCGTGGTTGATGCTCTGCTGGATCGCGGTGATGCTGTGATACAAGACAAACTCAACCATGCCTCACTGCTTGATGGTGGCCGATTGTCTAACGCGACATTAATCCGCTACCCGCACAACAATATGGCGATGCTGCACAAGCGTCTGCATAGTGTTGCCAATACTGAACGTAAATTAATCGTCAGTGATGGTGTTTTCAGTATGGATGGTGATTTGGCATTGTTACCGGAGATCATGGCTTTGGCCAAACAACACCGTGCCGGTGTGGTGATTGATGATGCCCATGGTCTGGGTGTCATTGGTGAGCAGGGTAAAGGGTCTTTACAATATTTCGCCGATAAGCTCACAGACAAGCCGATTCTGATCGGTACGTTTGGCAAGGCATTTGGGACCGCCGGGGCATTTATTGCTGCCGATGAATTAGTGATTGAAACATTGACCCAACAAGCCCGCAGTTTTATTTACACTACTGCGCCACCACCGGCGATTGCCGCTGCCACCTTAAAATCGATAGAAATCATTGAAAATGAACCCGAGCGTCGTCATCGGTTACAGGCCCGTATCAAGCAATTTCGTGACGGGGCCGCGCAACTGGGATTGCAATTAATGGATTCATTTACCGCGATTCAGCCTATCCTGATGGGGGATGAAAAACGCGCGTTGGCAGTCGGTCAGCAACTTGAACAACTTGGTTTTTTAGTCGGTGTGATCCGACCGCCAACGGTACCGAAAAATACCGCCAGACTGCGTATTACCCTATCTGCTAATCATACTGAAACACAGGTAACGCAATTATTATCGGCACTGGAGCAATGCCATGTTTATTGAGGTCACGGGGCGGGGACCGGATCTGGTCTTGCTGCATGGTTGGAGTATGAACCGTCGGGTCTGGCAGCTATTGAAACCTTTTCTCGAAAATGACTTTACGCTGCACTGTGTCGATTTACCCGGACATGGTGATAGCGACTGGCAAACAGGTGCTTTTGATTCAGATAAATTATTACCAGCGCTGGCAGCGCAGTTGCCAAAATCGGCGATTTGGTTGGGCTGGTCATTGGCGGGGCAGTTTGCTTTGCAGTTTGCTCATGCTCATCCGGATAGAGTGCAGCAATTGATTATGGTGGCAGCGACACCAAAATTTGTTGCCGGCGATGATTGGCAGCCAGCCATGCCCGTTGCTACTTTTAATGATTTTTCTAAAGCATTGGGTCAAGACCCCGCACAGTTAATGCAGTCATTTTTAATGCTTATGGCGCGGGGTGCTCAGTATGCCCGTGACACCATCGGTATGCTTCAAAATGAGGTAATGCTGGGCCATGCCGCGCATCCTGTTGCTTTACGCGAGGGGCTAAATTGCCTGGAAGGCTTTGATGGCCGGCAAATGCTGGCGGATTTAAATATACCGGTCAGTGTGCTTTTAGGCGAGCGGGATAATCTGATCCCGGCAGAATTGGCAGCAGAGTTAATGAGCTTAAAGCCGGAGATTAACTGTCAGATTTTGCAAGGTGCCGGCCATGCACCGTTTATTTCCCATCCGGCGCAAAGCGCGGGGATGCTAAAAAGCATGATCCATGATTGAAAATCGACCAGAAAAACGTCGGGTTGCCGCATCGTTTGGCAATGCAGCACAGTCCTATGACGATGTAGCCATATTGCAGCGGCAAACGGCGGATGAATTGCTGGATCGTTTAAAACTGATCAAAGTCCAACCCCAAACGATTGTGGATCTGGGCGCTGGTACCGGCCGTAATCTGCCGCTGTTAAAACAACATTATCCTTTAGCCAATATTGTCGCAGTGGATATTGCGCCGGCGATGTTATATCAAGCGCGTAGCCGGATGCAGCAGGGGGTTAAACGCTTTTGGCCGGATAAGTCGTTTCAGTATCTGGCTGGTGATGCTGAAGCACTGCCACTTGCTGATAACAGTGTTGATTTGCTTTATGCGAATCTGGCATTGCAATGGTGTGACTTAACGGCCAGCTTCGCTGAAATCCAGCGCGTACTGAAACCGGGTGGTTTACTGATGTTTACCACGCTGGGGCCGGATACGTTGCAGGAGTTACGACACAGCTGGGCAGCCGTTGATAGTTATCCGCATATTAACCAGTTTCTGGATATGCATGATGTTGCGGAAGCGATGCAACAAAGTGGTCTGCAGGATGCAGTACTCGATGTTGATCGGCATCAGCTCGGATATTCAGATGCCAGTCAAATGATGCGTGATTTAAAATTATTGGGTGCCCGTAATCAGTTGCCAGGCCGCCGTAAAGGTTTGACCGGTAAACAGGCTTTGAAAAACATGCTGGCAGCCGCAGAACAATTTCGCCTTAAAGATGGTCAATTGCCCGCCACTTATGAAGTTATTTATGGCCATGCCTGGGGCGCAGAAAAACAGCAGACGGTTGCTGCAGATGGCAGTATCCGGATTAGTCTGGATCAATTAAAAAGACGCTTATGAAACAAGGCTTTTTTGTCACCGGTACCGATACCGAAGTTGGTAAAACAGTCATCAGCGTCGGTTTGATTTACGCCCTGCAACAACACGGGTTGAAAGTCGCCGCCATGAAACCGGTCGCCAGTGGTTGTCAAATGACTGTG
>JBFJJO010000170.1:0-3310 GCA_041612215.1 Methylophaga sp. | reverse complement strand
TGCCTCTGTATTGGAAAGGGCATATTCGAGAATCAGTTCATGAACATCATGAAGTGCTGCGAATTCGACCAGCTCATGAATGATCGCACTGAAAATACCCAAATTCCTGAAGTCAGGCTCCACCCAGACATCATCAATGAATGCAGACTTGGATTCTGTCTCTTCAGCCTGCTCCCAAATACCCTGGTTAGGCGAAATATACAGATAGCCCATCCCTATCGGACTGTCACCAGATGCTGTTGCAACAATAATGCGTTTGTCCGGATCGGACAGCGAAGCGCGCAGCACATTCATCAGTCGGCTTCGTTCTTTTTTCTTAAGATTCAATGATGGTGCACCGGCAACATGCAGTGCCAGTTTGGCAAGAAAGTCGACCAGAACAGGCAGATCAGCTTCCACCGCTTTGCGAATAAAAAATTTGTCGGTATCGTCCTGCACGATGGTCATCTGGACACTCCGTTTTTTCAATATCGATTTGGTGTGAGCAACCCTGAACATACTGTGCCACCACATCTTGCTTCCGGCAACAGTGTCTGCCTGTTCATCCAATATAATCAGTTACGTCACAGGGACACTGATATTCCCAAAGATTCATGAGACTCCCCAGTCGTTGTACAATGCTGCACGACATTTTTAAGTAACCAAGACGAGTCTGATATGAAAATCCAAAGCCATTTTGTTGATATTGATACGCCAACCGGTGTTATGCGCACTTATATTCACCGTCCGTTGGGTGAAGGCAGCTATCCGGTAATTTTGTTTTATTCCGAAATCTTTCAACAGACCGGTCCAATTGAACGTGCCGCACGATTTATGGCAAGTCATGGCTATGCCGTGATGGTGCCGGAAGTGTTTCATGAGCTGAATCCGATTGGAACAGTGCTTGGTTATGACGATGCCGGCCGTGAAAAAGGCAATAACGACAAAATGACCAAGGATGTACAGGGTTACGATTCTGATAATGCGGCGGCGATTAAATACGCGCAGCAACAGGACTGGTGCAACGGCCACTTTGGTGCAATGGGTTATTGCATCGGTGGCCATTTAGCGTTTCGTGCAGCTTTACAGCCTGAAGTTAAAGGCACAGCTTGTTTTTATGCCACCGATTTGCATAACCAGAATATTCCGAACCAGCCGGGCCAGCACAGCATGGATCGCCTCGATGAGATCAAAGGTGAATTACTGATGATTTGGGGCAAACAGGATAACCATGTACCCCGCGACGGCCTCGATAAAATCTACGCGACGCTTAATAAAACCAATATCACCTTTACCTGGCATGAATTTAATGCCGAACATGCCTTTATGCGTGATGAAGGTGATGGCGGCCGTTATGATGCTCAAACCGCAGCGATTGGTTATCAATTGGCGCTGAACTTGTTCAGCCGCAGCTTACTTTAGATTTTAATGCAGCTGGATTCCAGCTGCTGACAACATATTATTTGAATAGCCATGCCAGACAATGTCTAGCATGGCAACAATATCCTGTAACTAACCAGATGATCAAAAATCTGGTTTAACTCGACACAACAACTGAGCAATATAAAGATAATCACCATACAGAACGCTAAACCCATCAGACGACTGACTTTAAGCTAATTTCCTTGCAAATTATCTTTAAATCGCCGCTAAACTGTTATTTATTCTTTATTTCTTCAATGCTGGAGCACTTGCGGATATTTATAGCCAATTACCCGTATTGCAGATGTAGCCGGGCTCTTGTCAGCATCAAATGTCACAATCTTTTTGGACAAATAAGATGAGTCACGCTAGGGTGAGTCACGTGTAACTTAAATATAATGAGAGGTCGCCATGGAAGAAATTACGGGTTTTTGGAATCAATATAACGGTGCCATATTCCAGTTTATTACCGCCGTTCTATATTTGATTGGTTTTTACGTTGCCGCCAGAATTGTGAAAAGTCTTATTCATCGCGTTTTACTGCATTCTGATATTGATAATAAATTCACTAAAACAGTGGGATTAAAAGAAAACTTCCCCATCGAAAAAGTTGTTTCGACAACCACCTTCTGGATCATAATGGGTTTTGGCTTTTTGACGTTTTTTGAGAAGCTGGATTTGACTTCGATGTCTCAGCCATTAAATAACCTTCTGACACAAATTTTTGCTTTTTTACCTAAATTGGGTGCGGCTCTGGGTTTACTGTTAATCGCCTGGATTCTGGCAGCGATTGTTAAAAAAACCATTGAAAAAGCCTCTTCTTTTACTAAGCTTGATGAACGTTTAAACAGCCTTGAAGAATCAGATGAAAACAATATAACGGTGAGCAAATCCTTCGCCCAAGCGGGTTATTGGTTTATTTTCTTGATGTTTTTACCCATGATTCTGGGCGCATTACAAATTGAAAGCTTGGTCGTCCCACTACAGGATATGTTTGCCAAGCTGTTTAGCTTCTTACCAAATATCCTTTCTGCGTTACTTATCTTTTTCGTTGGTTATTTTGTTGCCCGCCTGGTCAAGCAAGTCGTCAGTAGTTTGTTGGCTGCTGCAGGGATTGATAACCTGAGCGCACGCAGTGGATTGGAAACTAAATTTTCTGAACTGGTCGGTACAGTAACTTATACCTTTATTCTGCTACTGATTATCGTACAGTCTCTGGATGCGCTTAAAATTGCTGCTATCTCCGCACCAGCTGAAAATATGATTCAAATGATCTTCGCTGCCATTCCCGGCATCCTAGCAGCGGCATTAGTCATTGGTATTTCGTATTACATTGGTAAGTTAGTGGCACAGTTGGTCACCGATCTGCTTACCGCTGCAGGCTTCAACAAAATAGTCACCAACCTTGGCGTCCAAATGAATACTGAACGCACGCCAAGTCAGTTTGCGGGTAGCTTGGTATTGATTGGTGTGATTTTGTTTGCCGTTCTTGGCGCAACAGAACTGATTAATTTTGATCCACTCAGTGCGATTGTTACCGCCATCATTGCCTTTACAGTCCAAGTTATTCTGGCTGCCTTGATTCTGGCTATCGGTATTTATGTTGCCCGTAAGGTCAAAACATTGATTGCTGATGCAGGTATGCCGTCTACGGCATCCAGCCTAGCCAGTGTGGCAATTTTGTTCCTGACCATTGCTATGGCTTTACGTCAACTGGGTCTGGCGCAAGACATTATTAACATTGCCTTTGGCCTGATGTTGGGTGCTGTAGCTGTTGGTGCTGCTATTGCCATTGGTCTTGGCAGTAAAGAAATTGCCGGCAAAGAAGTACAGTCAATGCTGGAAAAACTGAAAAAGTAATAGTTTAATCTGATTACTGAAATAGCCCCGCACTGGCGGGGCTTTTTTT
>JBFJJO010000169.1:0-3396 GCA_041612215.1 Methylophaga sp. | reverse complement strand
TTGCCGGCGCCATTAGGCCCGATGACAACCCTCAACTCATTTTTATCCACATACATGGTTAAGTTGTCTACGGCTTTGAAGCCATCAAATGACACCGTTAAATCTTCAATCGCTAAAAGATAATCTGTATTGGTGGTCATGACTTCGCTCCCTCAGCTGATGATTCCGAATCGTGGTTGTCTGCTATTTTTTGTGCATCGATAGCTGACTTTTCAGGATCTTCATAAAAACGGTTTAAAAACGGTATTTTGCTGACATATTTATTGAAAATACCGGCAATACCATTCGGGAAGAACAACACTACCGCGATAAACAGCCCCCCCATCAGGAACAACCATAATTCCGGGAAGGTTTCCGAGAATCCGGTCTTACCAAAATTAACCAGTAACGTACCGTAAACCACACCTATCAAAGACATCCGTCCGCCAACTGCAGCGAAGATAACCATTTCAATTGATGGCACTACCCCGACAAATGACGGTGACATAAAGCCCACTTGCAACGTGAACATGGCGCCACCAATCGCAGCAATGACCGCAGAAACGCAAAAGATAAAGATTTTAAAATTGGAAACGTCGTACCCTGAGAAGCGCACCCGATCCTCTTTGTCTTTCATCGCCAGCAACAACCGGCCAAACTTACTGGTCAGGATGAATTTACTGACCATAATGACGCCCAATAATAAGAAGGCATTGATGAAGTACAACAGATTCTTGGCCGAATCCGAGCGAATATCCCAGCCGTTTAGCGTGCGTAAATCGGTGACGCCATTAATACCGCCAGTCAAACCTTGTTGCCCAACAATTAATACCGTCAGGATGACCGCAATAACCTGGGTAATAATCGCAAAATATACCCCACCGACCCGACGCTTAAACATCGCATAGCCAATGATGTAGGCCAGCAGCGTAGGAATGACAAAGATCGCCAGTAAAGTGAAAGCAAAACTTTCAAATGGCACCCAGAACCAAGGCAGTTCTGTGATTTGATTCCAGTCCATAAAGTCTGGAATCCCCGGTGTCGTCTGAATACTGGTGTTTTCAGGAGAAGACGCCTCCAGCTTCAGAAACATGGCCATGGCATAACCACCGAGACCAAAGAAAATACCTTGTCCCAAGCTAAGAATGCCGCCGTATCCCCACAATAAAACCAGACTCACTGCCGCAAAGGCATAGGTCAGGTATTTACCCACTAAGTTAAGCCGAAAGGTATCCAGAATTGACGGAAACACAATCAGGATAAGTACCGCCAGAATGCCCAGACCAATAGCACCATTTCTGCCGCCTAAAAAACGCTCATAAACAAAATTCATGCTCATCTCCTGTAACTTATTTACGAACTTTGCTTGAGAACAAACCTTCTGGCTTCATCATCAGAATGATGACCACCGTCAGCAATGTAATGACTTTCGCCATTGAACCGCTGATGAAGAATTCGAGAATGGATTGTGCCTGCGCAATACTGAATGCTGAAGCAATAGTGCCAAACAAGCTTGCTGTGCCGCCAAATACCACGACCATGAAAGTATCAACGATGTATTGCGAACCTGACGTTGGTCCGGTCGAGGCAATGGTAGTAAAAGCTGCACCGGCAATCCCGGCAATGCCACAACCCAGCGCGAATGTCAGCCTATCCACTTTTTTGGTGTTAATACCGACCGCGCCGCTCATCACCCGGTTTTGCGTCGTTGCCCGGACATTCAGGCCCCACGAAGATCGGAACATCAGGTAATAAACGCCAATGGTTACCACAGTGGTTAAACCAAGCACAAACATGCCGTTTATCGGAATAAAGATTGAATCGTTGGGCATATAAGAGCCCATTAACCAGTCCGGCAAGGTTGGGCTAACTTCCCGGGCGCCAAACAATGAACGGAAGGTTTGCTGCATGATAAGACTCAAGCCCCAGGTCGCCAGTAGCGTATCCAGTGGCCGCTTGTATAGATGTCTTATCAGTATAAATTCTGTGAGAAATCCGAGGATCCCCGCCACCAAAAAGGCAGCAACAATTGCGAAGATAAAATAATAATCCATGAACGCTGGAAAATAGGCTTGGGTCAAAACTGATAATAGGTAGGTGGTATAAGCCCCTACTGCCATAAATTCACCATGGGCCATATTAATGACGCCCATCTGGCCGAAAATAATCGCCAACCCCAATGCCATCAGCAATAACACACTAAATAAACTGATACCGGCAAAGCCTTGCATGGCGAAAATTGACGTTAACTCTTGTACTGAATACGCACCCATAGCGGTTACTCCGAAACAGCTTATTCAAAATGGAAATGACCAACTGAGACTTCACCGTACAGGCTGGCCAGCGACCAGCCTGTCGGCTTGTTAAAGTCTATTTACGATTTATTGGTAACCTTCAGGAAACGGATTTGGCTCAATCAGGTCAGAGGTGTAAACCACTGTCGCCTGACCATCAGCATTCCATTTACCAACGCGGGTCTTGCTCCACAAATGGTGATTGGGATGTAACTTCACATAACCTTCAGGTGCTGTGTCCAACTCAATTTCACCCGTTCTGGAAGCTTCAACCACTTTGTCGATATCAAAGCTACCGGCTTTTTCAACCGCCGCTTTCCACAACCAAGGGCCTAAATAAGCAGCTTGCGTGACATCACCAATAACGCTGTCTTGGCCATGCATTTCCTTAAAGGCTTTGACGAAAGCTTCGTTATTAGGGTTATCCTGACTTTGGAAATATTTCATGACTGAGTAGAAACCTTCGAGGTTTTCACCACCGATACCCAGCACTTCATCCTCGGTCACAGATAATGTCAGCAACGTTTGTTTATCACCGGTAATACCAGCTGAGTTCAACTGCTTGAACCAGGCAACGTTACTGCCACCAACCACGGCTGCGAAAATAACATCCGGTTTTTTGAGTCGGATTTTATTGATAACCGAACCAAAGTTGGTATCACCTAACGGCTTGTACTCTTCACCAACAACTTTACCGCCCAATACTTGCTCAATATGAATACGGGCAATTTTCATTGAGGTACGTGGCCAGATGTAATCTGAACCAATCAGGTAATAAGTTTTGGCATCTTTCTCTTCTGCTACCCAATCCAGACCAGCAAGGATCTGTTGGGTCGCTTCCTGACCGGTGTAAATAACATTTTTGGATTGCTCTAAGCCTTCATAAAATGTCGGGTAATACAACAAACCATTTTGTTGCTCAAATACTGGCAAAGCAGCTTTACGAGAGGCGGATGTCCAGCAACCAAATACTGCGGATACTTTCTCCTTATCAATTAACTCTTTTGCTTTTTCAGCAAATAAAGGCCAGTTAGACGCAGGGTCAACCACAACAGGTTCTAGTTTTTTACCTAAAAGACCACCTTTTTTGTTTTGTTCGTCAATCAACATCAACACAGTATCT
>JBFJJO010000168.1:0-3414 GCA_041612215.1 Methylophaga sp. | reverse complement strand
TAAAAGCTGCCTTTTGCCAAGCCTGGCACGATAGCGTCCAGTTTGGCGGACTTGTCGACAATAACCGGTGCAATACCACCATGCTCTAATGCACAGCGCGTGCCTGGCGCTAGTTTACTACGTAAATACCAACCCACTTTGGCACTGCCGATAAAGCTTAAAAACCCCACCCGTTTATCAGTTGCGAGTTGTTCAGCGACATCATGATTATCAGTGAGTAACGTTTGACACCATTCGGCCGGCAGGCCAGCAGCATGGAAGATATTGACTAACCGGAAACACGATAACGGCGTATTCTCGGCAGGTTTGACGATGACTGGACAACCGGCAGCTATTGCTGGACCTACCTGATGGGCAATCAAATTCAGCGGATGATTAAAGGCGCTGATAGCCACTACTACACCAATGGGTTCTTTTTGCATCATGGTTATACGATGTTGCGAGGCGCCATTGACCCCCATCGGCACGGGATGAGCTGTTTGATGCCGCAACGTATCAATACAATGACGGATACTATCAATGCAGCGCGCCATTTCTACTTGTGAATCAATCAGCGGTTTGCCGCCCTCTTCGGCGGAAGCATAGGCGAGCTCACCCGCTTTGGCCTGCATTATTCCCATGGCTTGTTCAAGGATCTCCAGCCGTTTTGGCACGGATAACCAATTTTTTCGATCCCGGAATAATTGATAAGCCGTTGTTAAAGCCTGTTCGACAGCAGTTGCATCGGCGGTATCAGCGGTTGCCAGTAACTCACCAGAGTAGGGATTGGTAACGTTAATTTGCCGGCCTTTGCTGTGGCTGACGCCGGGGATTTGCAAAGGATAGTGGACAGCGGCAGACATAATGATTCCTTATAAAATGCACAGTTTTTGTTTCAGACCCTCATTGAGGATTGAGTGATTCAGCGAGTAATCGACGGCGACATCAATTAAATGTACACCGCCGGCATTGAGCGCTTCGCGAAGCATTTTTTCAAACTCGGTGTAGCTGCTCGGCCGATGGCCATGTGCACCATAACTATCGGCATATTTAACAAAATCCGGATTATTGAAGCTGAGGCCGTAATCCTTGAAGCCCATGCCTTGCTGTTTCCATTTGATCATGCCATAGGCATTGTCATTGAGAATGACCACAACCAAATCCAGCTTTAAGCGAACGGCGGTTTCCATTTCCTGCGAGTTCATCATAAAACCGCCATCACCGCAGACTGCCATGACTTTACGATCCGGATGAATCAATTTAGCCAGCATAGCGCTGGGTAAACCGGCACCCATGGTGGCCAGCGCATTATCGAGCAGCAAAGTATTGTTGTCGTAAGCGGGGTAATTTCTGGCAAACCAGATTTTATAGAGGCCATTATCCAGCGCCAAAATATCTTGTTCGCCCAGCACTTCACGAATTGTGGTCACTGCTGTTTGGGGTAATACCGGGAAACGATAATCGTCACTATAATTACCAAGACGTTTACGAACCTCTTGTTTTACACGGTAAAAATATGAAAAGTCCCATTGTGGCTGCGGACTCAGGGTGTCGGTTAAGCGGTTAATTGAGGTGGCGATGTCACCGACTACATCGAGTTGCGGGAAATACACCGGATCAACTTCGGCGGGTTGGAAATTGATGTGAATGACTTTGGCACCGCCTTCGGTCATAAAGAATGGCGGTTTTTCGACTTCATCATGGCCAACGTTAATAATCAAATCGGCACGTTCAATGGCGCAATGTAAATAATCTGATTCAGATAATGCGGCAGTCCCCAGATAACTGTCATGACGTTCATCTATAACGCCTTTCCCCAATTGGGTATTAAAAAAAGGGATACCAGTTTTTTCAACAAACCGCGTCAGTGCTTTACTGGCCCGTTTACGGTTGGCGCCGGCACCAATCAGCAGCAGCGGCATCTGCGCTTCACGGATCAGATTCAGTGCATCTTTAATCGTGGTGCTGTCGGCGTCCGGGCGACGGATATTTTCCACCACATAAATCCGTTCGGTGACTTCTTCTGCGGCAATATCTTCCGGCAACTCGATATGCACAGCGCCAGGCCGTTCCTGCACGGCGATACGAAAGGCTTCACGCACTACGGCGCCAATGGTATTACCGTGTACCACTTGTTTCGTGTACTTAGTAATTGGCCGCAACATATTGACCACATCAACAATCTGAAACAATGCCTGTTTACTTGCTTTTATCGGCTTTTGGCCAGTAATAATCAGCATCGGCATGCCACCCAGCTGGGCATAGGCCGCTGGCGTGACTAAATTGGTCGCGCCGGGACCGAGCGTTGATAAACAGACACCGGGTTTTCCTGTGAGCCGGCCGTAGGTTGCGGCCATAAAGCCGGCGCCTTGTTCATGGCGGGTGACAATTAATTTGATAGAAGAATGTTGCAGCGAATCGAGCAGATCGAGGTTTTCTTCACCAGGGATGCCGAAGACATATTCAACACCCTCGTTTTCCAGTGCTTTAACCAGCAGATCAGATGTTTTCATGGCGAAAAATATCCTTGGGCGCCGAGGTTAGAAAAAAGTGTTTTACTAGGGTTGTTTGTAACACAATTCTGAGGCATGACAAAGGCTAGTGTTACCAGAGACAGATAATTCGTTTAAAGGTTTGCAGTAAAAGGGTTTTTGCCCGATAAATTGAGCTTAACTAAACGCATTTGCACATCTTATATATTAGTAACTTGATTTTTTTGAACAAATTCACAAAAATGAATTGAACAAAAATGCCTGATATCATGGTGTTTTAGCCGTTAAAGGATTGTTTTTGCAGCATAAATGGATGTTAATTACGTCAGATGAATCTTTTTATGCTTGATTGGGCTTAATGCCAGGGGAAAAGCCTGATGATCAACTTTCTTGACGCCAGAGCTCTGTTCGAAATTTCATTACTGTTCTCAGTTTTGATGACCATCGTGTTTTTTGTTATTGCCCGCGGTGTCGGGGCCATTGTTAATGGTCTTAAAGCATTTGCCTACGCATATGCCGCCTACTGTGTTTTCGGTGGGCTGCTGTTAATGCGCGGACTATTGCCGGATTTTGTCACCATCGTTATTGCCGATATGGCGCTGGCACTGGCGATATTGCTTATTTACGATGGCATGGTTCAACTAAACGGTCTTCGCCAGCGCTGGCATTTTTATCTATATTATCTTTGCTGGTGCTTGGCCGGCTTTATTATGTTTACCTTTGTGATGCCCAGCTTCAGTGGTCGGATGACGGTAGTTATGTTGTACATGCTTATTGTGTTTAGCATGACGCTGTCGGTGCTGAGAGTTCGGCATCCCAAAAGTTGGCAAGCCGGTGAATGGATTCTGGCTTTGTCATTGCTGGTATCAATATTTGCGGGATTATTGCGAGGTACAGAAAGTTTGTTGCACCAACTCGATATTGCCGAAACCTCAATCTTTGC
>JBFJJO010000167.1:0-3574 GCA_041612215.1 Methylophaga sp. | reverse complement strand
TTCGATACCAATATTGAGGATGCATGTGCACTGTCGAAATGACAGCGCTGATATGGGCCTCGTTACCCGCTTTGTAAGCTGAGGGAGTATCTCTCACTCGCCTGTTTTACCATAAATTGCGCAGCAAGCTCCTAGAATTTTTGGTATTTATTCATCTCGGCACAACCAACAGGCGTAAAGCACGCAATAACAGGTGCTTACGTCAGTTATGCGTACTACATAAATGGTTCTGACTATCTTGAAACCGAAGGTGCCGTCAGTTTAATAGTAAAAAAGCATTTAGCACCAGAGGCATGCCGGCTAAAATCCGACGCGCGGTAAAAACGAGCTGACCGGTTTGCTGCAATTGTTGATGGATAAATCCACACCGTCGTTGTGGAATCTACAGGCTTCAGAACATCAGAAATGAGTCGGTCATTTAAGTCAGATAAAAGCACAGCTTTGTCAGCGGAAATTTCAGCGGTTTGTTCCGATAGACTAAATTCCCAAATCAATGGCAGTGGTCGCTATATTAAAGAAGCAATTGCATTGATGCAGTTATCATTCTGGCAGAGCTGCCAACAGCATTTTGGCTAACCATGTCTCTATTTCCGAAAAATGTTCCGCGTCCACGGGGCATTGCTGGCGATAGCGAGTTTAATAATCTTGCTCAACTGGATAGCTTTGTTCTTCAGCTGCAGTCACAATTTATGTAATCATTCATGGCAGTGACCTGCTCAGCAATGTTAATTCAACGTTTGTGATGGGCAGATTTTACTTCATTAACATGCTCAGATAGCAAAAGCCTGTTCGACTGATACAGACAAATCCTGTGTCTTAACAAAGCTGGCTAAAGCTACGAATGATAACGCAATCATCGACAATTGCGTTGCGTTCTTGAGTCTCTTATCAGTCATAAACCCTTGATTAGCTAAAAAATAAGAAAATTTCTGATACAAATCACTGCGGAGATGCGCTATTGTTGGGGAGTCACCTAACAGGGAGCTTGGTTGTTTTATGAATCAACGCACACAGTCAGGACAGTCTGGTTACAACGAGCAGCACCGGCGACAAACGGAAACCGCCGAAGCACCGCCAGTGCTTCGTGATATCGCCGCCAAAGCAGGCGTAAAGTTTAACGGTGACAATCCATGGGATATTCAAGTTTTTGATGAGCGTGTTTACCGGCGGATTTTGACGCAAGGATCGCTGGGCTTTGGTGAAAGTTACATGGACTACATGTGGGAGTGCCATGCCTTAGATGACTTATTTACTCGCTTAGTAAATGTTAACGTTGAAAGGCTTCTGGGGAGCGGCGTGAAATTGCGATTGCTGGGTGAAATCGCCCGGCAAAACCTGTTTAATCTGCAAACCAGTTCACGTGCTTTTCAGGTTGGTGAGCAGCACTACGATACCGGCAATGATATTTTTGAGGCGATGCTTGATCCGACCATGAGTTATTCATGTGGATATTGGGCGCAGGCCAACAATCTCAATGATGCGCAAATTGCAAAGCTAGACTTGATCTGCCGCAAGTTGGAACTCAAGCCAGGTGAAAAAGTATTGGAAATCGGCTGTGGCTGGGGCAGTTTCGCAAAATATGCTGCTGAGAAATTTGGCGTTGAAGTGGTTGGTATCACTATTTCTAAAGAGCAGCAAAAATTGGCACAAGATCGTTGCGCCGGCTTGCCTGTCACCATTGAGTTAAAAGATTACCGGGATATGCGAGGTCAATTCGACAAAATCGTGTCGATTGGTATGTTTGAGCATGTCGGTCCTAAAAACTACCCGAAATATTTCGACAGTGCCCGGCATTTATTGAAAGATGAGGGCCTGTTTTTGCTGCATACCATTGGTGTTGCGCGCACCACCCTAAAAGTAGACTCCTGGATTGATAAGTATATTTTTCCCAATGGCAGATTGCCGTCGGTACAAGAACTCGGCGAGGTTCTCAATGGCCGGTTTTTAATTGAAGACTGGCACAACTTTGGCCCCGACTATGACAATACGCTGATGGCCTGGTGGCAAAATTTTGATAGCGCCTGGCCGCAATTACGCAGTAAATACGATGAGCGTTTCTATCGGATGTGGAAATATTACCTGCATGCCTGTGCGGGTTTTTTTCGGTGCAAACAAGGTCAGCTCTGGCAATTAGTGCTGAGTAAACGTGGTCGTAAGCCCGTCTACCGTTCAATTCGTTAAGGTCAGTAATCGAAAAATTCGATGGTTGCTAATGAAATAAACCATTGGGACTGTTAAACATATTAATCTAGATTAATGATGATATTGCCATTAACCCATAGCATCATTACAGAAGAAATATTAGCTATTGTTTGATTGATGAATACATAATTTTCTAACAGGTTCATCTAGCCATAAGTTTTGATTCAATTAAATCTTACGAAGCGAATTGAGGAACTGGTTGGCTTGGCTACTTGACTATAAGGTCAGCTAAATGGTTAATTTAAAGGCTTTGTCGAGTGTTGAATTTGCGACGCAGGCCTAACAGGAATTTTTATCAGGAGGTAAAGAATGAGTTCAATTGATATCGGTATTAATAAGAAAGATCGTACGAAGGTTGCTGAAAGTCTTAAGCATCTGCTCGCAGATTCTTACACGTTGTATCTGCAAACCCATAACTTCCACTGGAATGTAAGTGGCCCACGTTTTAGGGATTTGCATTTAATGTTTGAAGAGCATTACACCGAATTGGCCACCGCAGTTGATGAGATTGCTGAACGTATCCGTACCTTAGGTATTGCTGCTCCGGGCACCTATAAAGCTTTCGCTGAATTAAGCTCTATCAAAGAAGTTGACGGCGTGCCAGATGCCAAAGAAATGGTCAGAATCCTAAATCATAGTCACGAGCAAGTGGTCAAAACCTGCCGTGAAACATTGAAACTTGCTGAAGAAGCTGAAGATGAATCTACGGCAGCACTGGTCGGTGATCGTATGACTATCCACGAAAAAACCGCGTGGATGCTACGGATGATGGATGAATAAAGCTTGATACTAAGCTTTTGAGACAGACAAGACCGCCCTCGGGCGGTCTTTTTTTATCTATCGCTCAGGGAATCGATTTCGATGTCAGCACAATCATTTTGTCGATTTGCATGTCTTCCATTGAATATGCAATACCACCTGTGCCGTGACCAGAGTGTTTAAGGCCAGCAAATGGCATCCAGTCAACACGGAACGCGGTGTGTTCATTAATCATGACCGCCGAGGCATCTAAACGGGAAGCAGCATACATCGCCTGATCGATATCCTGGCTATATACCGAGGCCTGGAAGGCAAAATCAGTACTATTGGCTGCAGTGACCGCTTCGTCTAAATCGGCAACGGGATAAATACAGACAACGGGCCCAAAAATCTCATGCTGAGTAACTTTGGCATCTACTGGTGGATTAAATAACACCGTGGGGGCGTAGCAGTTATTTGGCAGGGTTTTACCACCCGACAGACATTCGGCACCCTGATTGACGGCTTCCTTTACCCAGTTATCAACGCGCTCAACTTCGCTTGGGCGTATCAGCGGGCCGACCGCAGTTTTATCAGAGACGGGATCGCCAACTACCATATTATTACCAGCATC
>JBFJJO010000166.1:0-3724 GCA_041612215.1 Methylophaga sp. | reverse complement strand
TTGTATGCCGCCAAAAAAGCGGGCCGTAATCAGGTAAAAATGGCGAATTTGCCCACTATGAACATTGGAAACTAGCAGTAATTACCAACTTGGCCGTTTAAACTGGCTGGCAAAAGGCAGATTTAATCTGATAAATAATGTTCGACAGTTGATACTACTCGTATCTTTTTGATGTGCGGATTATTGTCGTGTGCACTGATGCTGAACTGGCCTTGAGAGGCTTGTTTTATTTTGCCGAGATTATTTTATTGGAATTAGCGGCAAATTTTCGGTGATTTCGCGGGCGTTTTGTGTCGCTTCTTCGATCATTTTCGGTATGATTTCATTGTCTGGTACTGCTAACTCATATCACTATCGGCTTCAGTAAACAGAATCGGCTAAATGACAGTCTTCGCCTGATAGGCATTTTCGGACGAACCTTTAAAGGTGGCACTGGGTTCCAGCTGTTTCATATTAAGCAAAGCCTTGCCCAGCAAAAAACCTAAAGCACTAAGTCCAATAATTGAAAGATATCCCAAAATGCAGGCTGGTATTACCCGTTGTTCAGGCATTTGGCGCTACTTGAACCAAGATTTAACGCGCCGAGAAATGCTCAATAGCATAAGCAACGCGGTCAGCCGGTTTCATGCGTTGTTTTTTACCAAGCCGTTCAATGTGCTGTAAGCGTGGCAATAAACCACGACCATTGGCAATTTGAATAGTCAGACCGGGACGGGCATTCAGCTCTAACAGCATCGGACCCTGGAAACGGTCGAGCACAATGTCGGTGCCCAGATAACCGAGGCCTGACATTTCGTAGCATGACACGGCAAGGTGCAACAATTCTTCCCATTGCGGAATTTTCAGCGTCATGAGGTTCACACCGGTATCAGGATGCAGCAACACCGGTTTATCATATTGTACAGCGCGGAGTGCATGACCATCGCCGATATCCAGACCGACACCAACAGCGCCCTGATGCAGATTCGCTTTACCATTGGAGTCACGGGTCGATAAACGCATCATCGCCATCACCGGAAAGCCACGAAATACAATAACCCGGGTATCGGGCACGCCTTCATGACTAAAACCACTGAAACAATCATCGAAATGAATCAGATCTTCGATAATCACCACATCAGCTTTACCGCCTAATGAAAACAGTCCGGCGAGAATATTTGATGCGTGACGTTCCAAATCGCTGATAGTGGCATATTGCCCATTGGATTTACGGTAGCCATTTTCATCCTGACGGACCACCACTAAAATGCCCTTACCGCCCGAGCCATTGGCCGGTTTGATACAAAAGCCTTTATCTGCCGGCAGGATATTAATTAAGTCCTTCACGCTGTGTTGTTCATTAACCGTGCCCAATAAATCCGGCACTTTGACGCCGGCTTCCAGCGCAATTTCTTTGGTTTTCAGCTTGTCATCGACCAGCGGATATAAGTGGCGCGGATTGTAGCGGCTAATATAGGAAATATTGCGCTCGTTCATGCCCAACACGCCGATCTTACTCAGCTTGCTGGGATGCACATATTTGTCGCGAATATCTTTAAACCAGGTCAGCGGTCCGGTCATGGCTTATCAATCTCGGTCAGCGGTTTAAAGCGTTTTAACTCCAACAGACGATAACCCGTATAGCTGCCAGCCATCAGCGTGATAGCCATTAAAATTAACTGAATGCCCAGGAAGTTGAAGGTCAAATGCCTGACCAGCTCATTGTTCATGACCAAAAAGGCAATTATCGCTACTGCCAATGAGCCACCACCCTGAATCATGACCTGTTTGGCGCCTTCCTCCTCCCAGAGAATAGACATGCGTTCAATAGTCCAGGCCAAAATAATCATCGGGAAGAAAGTAATCTTCATGCCTTCAGTCAGACCCACTTTAAAAGCAATGATCGAAAACAGTGCGATCATGCCGATCACCATAATGATTACCGCCGATATTCGCGCCACCAGTAGTAAATTCAGATGGGACAAGTAAGATCTTATAATCAAACCTGCGCCGACAATCAGTAAAAAGCCAACCAAACCAGTAATCAAACTGGTTTGAATAAAAGCCAGGGCAATTAACACTGGCATAAAGGTACCGGAGGTTTTGATGCCGATAAGAATCCGCATCAACACTACCATCAGTACGCCCACCGGGATCAGCAAAATATTTTTAAATAAAGCCTGTTCTTCAATTGGCAGATCGTAGAGTGAGAAATTGAGGAGTTGGCTGTCAGCGAATTTTTGATTAAGTGCAACACCAAACGGCTGTTCCTGTTCGATCATAGAAAACGTCACATTGGAATTTGTGCCACCAATTACTTCGAGCACCGGCCCGGAGTGATATTGCCAAAGCATTAGGTTTTCAGGTTGGCCTTGTTTACCAGTTTCGGGATGAAACAGGGCGTAATCCTTATCATCAAACACCTGCAAATAATCAATCAGCGATTGGCGACGGCGCCCGTCTTCCAGTTCCAGTGCATGCACTTGCCGTGCGGGAACATCAGACTGCTGCAGCAATTGCACTAACCAGGCAACGCGCGGTTTTACCTGAGCCAGCAATTCAGCTGTTTGTTTTTGATTATTAAATTCGACAATCAGCTCACGAGCCAGGGTATATGGCGAAGCTGAACGGGCCATGGCACCATCCAATAATTGCTGCGCAGCAGTGGCATAAGGTTCTTTTTCAAGTACCGCTTTAATTACAGGTGTTTTGATGTCTTGTGAAGGAATGGCATAGGGATCAACCAGCATATCGACTTTGTAATATAAAGACTGATTACCACTGGCCTGACGGATTGACCATTCCACCCGTTTGCCGTTAGCGCGTTCTTCGTATGCAAGGCCATAACCGGGACTGGCTGTTTGCTGATTTAACGGGGTAAAGCCACGTTGCGTGCCAGGAATAGCCAAAGACGCAATGACTTCTTCACCGTCAGCAGTAAAATCGACCTTGGCCTCAATTGACCAGGTTTGTCGGGTTTCGCCCGGCAACCAGGGAATATCGAGCGCCATGTGGCGGTGTAAGGTCAGACCAATGCCGGCTACTAATAACAGGCCGACTAAAACATAAAACGGCGTACGCGATGCCATAGGTATCCTTATCTAATCTTAATTGTCAGCGTCTTCATCAGTATCTGGCGTTGAAGCGGGACGATCTGCGAGCGGTTCTGGTTTGGGTTGATAATAGCTTTTCGCTACATCAATCAACGCAATATCACGCAAAAATTCACGACCCAGTAAAATCGGATAAGTCATAGACGTCCGGTCGGTCAGCGTAAATTCAGCAGTATCTGTAAATTCACCAATTTTAATGGTCAATTCAACCACGGCACGGCGATCGATTTCTTGACTGGATGCCTGACGGATCCGAGCGAAACGCACTAAAGGTGCCTCAACTTCGTAGCTGTCATCTACATCATCATCGGGCACCATGTTGAAACGTATCCATTTTTTGCCATCGCGTTCAAATTCAACGATATGATGTGCTGATAGAGACGAGGTGGTGGCGCCGGAATCAATACGAGCACGGAAAACGCGGTTAACTGCTTCTAACCAAAGCCATTCTGTTCGGCCGAGAATAATTTTGTCATCGATTGATGGCGGGGCAACCGTCGGACATTTCTGAGGCGATTCCGGTGTGGCCATCATCACCACTGGTTCGGGTTGTTTGTCGAGCTTGTCAGTTATTGTCAGCAATTGCCGCGAAGCAGCACTCTGTGAAGATTTGAGATCATTGAGGCTGGCTT
>JBFJJO010000165.1:0-3742 GCA_041612215.1 Methylophaga sp. | reverse complement strand
GGATTAGGCATCGATAATGCCTATGTGGATCTCAGCGCGGCAGAAGTACCCATAATGGATGGCAGTGCGGGGCCTTTTGTATTCCTGATTCAATCCGCTGGAATTCAGGAGCAAAACGCACCCAAACGCTTCATCCGGATCAAGCAAACCGTGCAAGTTCAGGATGGAGATAAATGGGCCAAGTTTGAGCCATTTGAAGGCTTTAAGGTGTCATTTACCATTGACTTTGAACATCCCGCATTTACCGGCCGGCCGCAGCAAGTGGATGTTGATTTCTCCTCCACATCCTTTGTTCGCGAAGTCAGCCGGGCGCGGACTTTCGGTTTTATGAAAGATATCGAAAAACTGCGGGAAATGAATCTGGCATTGGGTGGCAGTATGGATAATGCCATCGTTGTTGACGATTTCCGGGTGCTCAATGAAGATGGTTTACGCTACGAAGACGAGTTTGTCCGTCACAAAGTACTGGATGCCATTGGTGACTTGTATTTGTTGGGTCATAGCCTGATCGGTGCTTTTGTCGGTCACAAATCCGGCCATGAAGTAAATAATCGCCTGCTGCGCAAATTACTGGCGCAGGAAGATGCCTGGGAACTGGTCAGCTTTGAAGAAGACAAAGACGCGCCTATCCTGTTCAGCCGGCCGGCAGCATCTATTGTCAACTGATTAAGTTTTACCACCGCGTTTTGCCAAACGGTGTAACGCGGCTTTCAGTTGCAGATCGCTGATGCCCTCAGCGGTCTGTTCTAATAATTGAGCATTGTCATTTGATAGTACCAATGAATTTTTGAGACGGCTACGCGCAGGTTGCAATCGATACTCCGGACGGACTTTGACGGTAATTTTAAGTATAGGGTTGGCAATTTGTGTAGATAATTGCTGACAAATTTTACGAGATTGAAAGCGTAATAAACTGGCAATTGCCGCATTTTCGGCAATAATAGTAGCTTCAGAGCCATCGCGATTCACCAGCCGGCAACGGCCGGTAAAGTTGTTAGGTAAAATTGCTTGCAGAAGACTATCCAGCTGGGTTAATTTCTGTGCGCGACTGTGGAGTTGTAGTAAGTGAGGATGCTGTTGGCAGAGCTTGGCGAAAGCCCGGGGCTTGTTCGACATGAATTATTTCCAAGACTGAGCGTAAACAATGCAGATCATTATAATACCGACCAACAATGCAGGCCATAAACAATGGCATCTTAGCCGAATGCGGCTAATTATGTTGGGTGCCATGATGATTGCCGCCATCGCCGGCAGTACTTATGCGGTGATGAATTGGCTAAATCCGCCAGCACCATCAGATAACTATTCGTTCCCAACGTCACAATTTTTAACTCCCGCGATACATCAGCCTATTTCTACCAACACTACTGAAAATGAGGCCCTGGAAGGGTTTTATGCGCAACAGCTTGGTGGTTTGCAAGCAGAGGCTATCCGTTTAAAGATGCTTAGCCAACGACTTGCTGAAGTCGCTGGATTTGATGTCAGTGAATTTGATTTTGATATTGGTGCCGGCATGGGGGGGATCGAGCATGACGCAAGTCTGCTGACCAGCGAAGAACTGGAAAAAGGTATTGCCAGCCTAAATGAAGAATTTGCCAGCCAGCAAGATACGCTGGTTGCTTTACAAGAATATTTCCTGACTACCGATAGTATTACAGCTGCTATTCCTACTGGGCGGCCTGTTGAAGATGGCTGGGTATCCTCTTTTTATGGATATCGTATTGACCCCTTTAATGGTAAAAAAGTCTTCCACGATGGTATCGATATTGCCGGAAAAACAGGCACCAGTGTCAAAAACGCTGCTGATGGCATCGTCACTTGGGCGGGGATAAAAGGCGGCTATGGTGGTCTGGTAGAAGTTGACCATGGTAATGGCTATATAACACGCTATGCCCACAACAAAACCCTGAAAGTCAAAGTTGGCGATCGTGTCGCCAAAGGCGATGTGCTTGCGCTAATGGGCTCAACCGGTCGTTCTACCGGATCGCATGTCCACTTTGAAATTCTCAAAGATGGCAAGTCAGTCAATCCACACAATTATATCGATACCGAATAAGCCCCTTGTAATCGGTTTTTTTGTCGCCAATTAAAACAAGCAGACAAGATTTCGATCTTGTCTGCTGTCCGCGTTATAATCACGCGATTTATCCTATTCACCGCAGACGCTGCACAGATAACAGGTAAGTTTAGTCATGGTAGGTAATTTCTTCAGTAAGTTCTTTGGCAGCCGTAATGAGCGTGTCATCAAAAAATTACAAAAAAATATTGCGCAAATTAATGAACTGGAAACTACCTACGCTGAACTGGATGATGCTTCACTTGCTGCGAAAACTATAGAGTTTCGCCAACGGCTTGCCGATGGCCAGACGCTCGATGATATTTTGCAAGAAGCTTTTGCCGTGGTTCGTGAAGCCGGCAAGCGTTCTTTGGAAATGCGCCACTTTGATGTTCAGATGATCGGCGGCATGGTGTTGAATCAGGGCAAAATTGCCGAAATGAAAACAGGCGAAGGTAAAACACTGGTGGCAACGCTGGCGGTTTATTTGAATGCGCTGCCTGGCAAAGGCGTCCACGTCATTACGGTCAATGATTATCTAGCGCGCCGTGATGCTGCCTGGATGAGCAAATTATATGGTTTTCTGGGGCTATCTACCGGCGTTATTGTTGGCGGCATGAGCAGCGATGAGCGCCGTCAGTCGTATTTAGCGGATATTACCTACGGCACCAACAATGAGTTTGGCTTTGATTACCTGCGCGATAATATGGCGTTTCGTATCGAAGATAAAGTGCAGCGTGAACTGAATTTTGCCGTTATCGATGAGGTCGACTCGATCCTGATTGATGAGGCCCGTACTCCTTTAATTATTTCCGGACCCGCGGAGGATAGCTCTGAGCGCTATCAGCAAATCAACAGACTTATCCCTAACCTTACCAGGCAAGAAACAACGGGCGAAGGCGATACCTTGGAAATCATCAAACAAGGTGATTACACCCTTGATGAAAAAAATAAACAGGTGCATTTTACTGAAGCTGGCCATGAAAAAATCGAAAATTTGCTCACTGAAAGCGGTCTGCTCAGTGAGGATGCCAGCTTGTATGATGCCGCCAATATTGGCTTAATGCATCATGTCACGGCAGCTTTAAGGGCGCATGTGCTGTTCCAGCGTGATGTCGATTATATCGTCCAGGATAACCAGGTGGTTATCGTTGATGAATTCACTGGCCGGACTATGCCGGGTCGGCGCTGGTCAGAAGGTCTGCATCAGGCAGTTGAGGCCAAAGAAGGCGTAAAAATCCAGAACGAAAACCAAACGCTGGCTTCCATTACCTTCCAGAACTATTTCCGACTGTACAACAAGCTGTCGGGTATGACCGGTACAGCGGATACGGAAGCCTATGAGCTGCAATCCATCTATGGTCTGGAAGTGGTTGTGATCCCAACGCACCGGCCAATGGCACGTAAGGATGAAGCTGATCGGATTTATTTAACCAGTAAAGAAAAATACGATGCCATTTTAGAAGACATCAAAGACTGCGTGGCACGCAAACAACCGGTACTGGTTGGTACAGCATCAATTGAGACCTCTGAATATGTTGACCGTCTGTTGAAGGAAGCGAAAATTCCGCACGAGGTTTTGAACGCTAAATTCCACGAAAAAGAAGCCCAAATTATTGCCAAGGCTGGTAAACCGGGTTCGGTGACCATTGCCACCAACATGGCGGGTCGTGGTACCGATATTGT
>JBFJJO010000164.1:0-3743 GCA_041612215.1 Methylophaga sp. | reverse complement strand
GGCCGGTACTTTACGATGCTGATGGTTGTTACGTGGGCTTTAATGAACAGGAATACCAAAATCGTTATGGACAGTGAATTAACATCAACCATTGAACTGACTCAGGAATTAATTCGCCGTAACAGCGTGACGCCGGATGATCGCCAATGTCAGCTGCTGCTGGCCAAACGTCTGGCTGATAAAGGCTTTAATGCCGAGCATTTACGGTTTGGTGAAGTTGATAATCTCTGGCTGCGTCGAGGCCATCAAGGGCCGCTGTTTGTGTTTGCCGGCCATACCGATGTGGTGCCTACTGGTCCAATAGATAAATGGACCCATGATCCTTTTGCTGCCGACATTATTGATGGCACGCTGTATGGTCGGGGCGCTGCCGATATGAAAGGCAGTATCGCGGCGATGGTCACCGCCTGTGAACGGTTTATTGACCGCTATCCCGAGCATCAGGGCAGCATTGCCTTTTTGCTGACCAGTGATGAAGAAGGTCCGGCAACAGATGGGACTGTCCGGGTGATTGATACCCTACAAGCCCGTCAGGAGCATATTGACTGGTGTCTGGTTGGCGAACCCACCAGCAGCGATAAAATCGCTGATGTCGTTAAAAATGGTCGGCGTGGGTCACTCAATGGCTACTTAACCGTTAAAGGCAAGCAAGGGCATATTGCCTACCCGCATTTAGCCGATAACCCCCTGCACAGACTGGCACCGGCGCTGACAGAACTGTGTGCTGAAGTCTGGGATAATGGCAATGATGATTTTCCGCCGACCAGTTTTCAAGTATCGAATCTTAACAGTGGCACCGGCGCCACTAATATCATTCCCGGCAGCGTTGAAATGGTATTTAACTTCCGTTATTCCACGGAAGTGACCCATGAGCAACTGCAACAACGCGTTGAAGCCATTCTGGATAAACATCAAGTTAGCTATGCGCTTGACTGGATATTATCAGGCAAACCGTTTCGCACCGCTGGCGGCCAGTTACTGGAAGCCGTTCAGGATGCAGTTAAATCCGTGACGGACTATACCACTGAGTTATCAACATCCGGCGGCACTTCAGACGGGCGTTTTATTGCACCCACCGGTGCTCAAGTCATTGAACTGGGGCCATTGAATGCGACAATTCATCAAATCGATGAGTGTGTTTCAGTCAAAGATCTGGATATACTATCTGCCGTTTACGAACAACTACTGGTTAATTTACTCCGCTAATCATGTCTATCACCCGTCATCATCATAAATGGCTTTATCTGCTGGCAGCCCTGTTGCTGTCTTTGCAGAGCTTCGCCATTTGGCATGACACGGCGCATCCATTTCACACTGCTGATGCCCAATGCGAGCGGCTAGAAATCATCAAACACACGCCAGTAGTTGGCGCCACGCCACCATTGCTGATGACTCATACAACGACATTGTCACAGATCATTGTCGTTGCCGATCAGCACCTGACGGTTAAAAATCGTCACCTGCCGCAGCTGATTCGCGGCCCGCCTGTTTTTTCATAACGCCCTAACAAACATTTTTGTTTTTTTGGATCGTGCCGTTTCTCCGGCAGAGATCTGTAGTGTTATGAGGATTTTTTTATGTTTACCCCAAATAAACTGGCCGTGCTGCTGGGTGCAGCGCTGGCTGCGATGCCATTAGCTGCAATGGCTGAAGATACCGATGTGGTTAAAATTCCTGACCTGACCGTGACGGCCGATCCATTGGGCGCACGCAGTCCCGATGAACTAATTTTGCCGGTGACTGTGCTGGCTGATGAAGATCTTGATAAAAAACGTGCCGGCACTCTCGGTGAAACCCTTGATGGTCTACCCGGTGTCGCTAATTCGGACTTTGGCCCCGGTGTTGGCCGGCCAGTGGTACGTGGCCTGCAGGGTTCACGGGTACAAGTCCTCGAAGATGGTATGAAAACCGTTGATGTCTCAGGTGAAGGTGGCGATCACACCATCGCGATTGATCCCAGCCGCGCCGAGCAAATTGAAGTATTCCGTGGCCCGGCAACTCTGCTCTACGGCAGTGGCGCGGCTGGCGGCGTCATCAATGTTAAAAGCAATCGCTTTAATCCAGAGTTTGGTGATGCCCCACGCGTTAACGGTGAAATGGGTTATGGCTTCAATGGTGATGAACGCACTGGACGTTTAGGGTTGGAATTACCCGTTACTGACAGCTTTGTGCTGCGTACCGATTACAGTCTGCGCCGAAGTCATGATTTTGATATTGATGGTTTCCAGCAACGTGGCCAGTCTGTCGGCGACAAAGATACATTACAAAACAGTGCAACTGATACCGATTCGTTTTCAGTCACGGGCTTATTTAAAGGTGACTGGGGCCATGCTGGTTTAGGCTACAGCCGTTGGCGCACCAATTACGGTATTCCGGAAGTAACGCTCGGTATCGGCGAAGAAGAACAGGAAGAAATCCGCGCCGATTATGATCGCGTGGATTTTCGTAGTGAATTTAATAATCCCCTGCCCGGCTTTACCACTGCCCGTCTGAAAATGGCCTATACCGAATTCAGTCAGCAGGAGGTTGGTACCGAACTGGATAATGGTCAGTTTGTTGAAAGCGAAGTTGAAACCAGCTTCGAAAATGATGAAACCGATTTACGTCTGGAGATGGTACATCTACCGATTGGCTTATGGCAGGGTGTGCTCGGTCTACAGTTTAATGATCGTGATTTTCAGGCCGATGGCGCTGGTCACGGTCATGGTGGCGAAGAACATGGCAGCGAAGGTTTTTATGTTCGTGCCAATAAGACCCAGTCTTTCGGTATATTCTTGCTCGAAGAATTGCCAACTGATTTCGGCCGGTTGGAATTTGCGGCACGCATTGACCATGTTGATTCCGATCCATCGCGTTTAGCGGAAGAACGGCATATCGAGCTGCCTAGTGGTGGTGAACTCGAACAGGCTGCAGATATAGGCGATCGCAATTTCACGCCATTTAGTCTGTCAGCCGGTTCTATCATTGATCTTGATACCAGTCACCATCTGCGTCTCGCCGTTACCCGTTCGCAGCGCGCACCGTCTGCTGAACAGTTGTATGCCTTTGGCAGTCATGCTGCCGCCGGCACAGTGGAAATTGGCGATCCAAATCTGGATGAGGAAACCTATACCAATTTTGAAATCGGTCTGGATCGTCACTCGGGGATTTTTCGTTATGACGCCACATTATTTTATAACCGCGTAAAAGACTTTATTTACACCCAAGCCCAGGACGATGGCACTGGCAATGCTGTCACCATCGACGGCGATACACTGGTGTTTAATGAACAAGCCGATGCCGAGTTTTATGGTGCGGAATTCACGGCGATTGCTGATGTCATTGATGGGCCTGTGCCACTCAGTGTGCGTTTCAGTGGCGATCATGTCCGTGGTAAATTGCGTGATGGCGGTAATCTTCCGCGGATAAGCCCGACTCGCCTGGGTGTCGGTTTTGATACCGGTTATGGCGACTGGGACTTTAGCGTGGATTATCGGCGGATATTTAAACAAAACAAAACGGCGATTGCTGAAGACAATACCAGTGGCTACAATCTGGTGTCGTTCGACCTGTTCTGGCGTCCTGACAGCTTTAAAGGCGGTGAAGTCTTTGTTCAGGGCCGTAACCTGCTCAATGAAGATGGCCGCCGGCATACCAGTTTCCTGAAATATGAAGCACCGATAATCGGTCGTACCATCATGACCGGCGTACGGTTTGATTTTGGGGGGTAATCCACCTTGAGTAAATATAAATAAAAAAGCCCG
>JBFJJO010000163.1:0-3787 GCA_041612215.1 Methylophaga sp. | reverse complement strand
TTACGTCCTGGCGATATTTTGGGAGCGCTTACCGGCGATGCCGGATTGGCTGGCAGCAGCATTGGCAAAATCAGCATTATGGATATGTCGAGTTATGTTGCGATTGCCAGACCGGCGCTGCGTCAGACAATGGAATTTTTGGCACAAGGTAAAATCAAAAACCGTAGTGTACGGGTACGCAAAATCCGTTAAACAACGTTTTTGAATAACAGATTTTCGGCTAAAATTTGTTTATATTTTGAGGCTGCGCGATGACTGAAACGGCCAGTCCATTTAATGATGACCCCAGCGTTTATAAAACGCTGCTGGAATCGACTAAAGCCATTCCCTGGAAAATTGACTGGGCGACCTTGCAGTTCACCTATATCGGCCCACAAATCGAAACACTGCTGGGCTGGAAGCCGGAAAGTTGGGTCAGTGTCGAAGATTGGGCATCGCGCATGCATCCCGAAGACCGCCAGTGGGTCGTTGATTTTTGTGTGGCACAGTCCAAAGCTGGCACCGACCATGAAGCTGATTATCGGGCCCTGACCAAGAATGGTGATTACGTCTGGATCCGTGATGTGGTGCATGTGGTGCGCAACGACAACGGCGATGTTGATTCACTGATTGGCTTTATGCTTGATATCAGCGAACGCAAAGCCACCGAAGAAAAGCTGTTGATTGTACAAAAGGAACTGGAAGAATTCTCCTATAAAGATGGCCTGACCGGTGTTGCCAATCGGCGCATGTTGGATAACGTGCTGGAAACCGAATGGCATTATGCCCAGCGGCATCAGCAGCCGTTATCAGTGATTTTGTTGGATATCGATTACTTCAAAGAATTTAATGATAGCTACGGTCATTTGCAAGGTGATGAATGTCTGATCACAGTGGCACAGTCGCTGGCCGGGACGGCAACCCGCGCTAAAGATTTTTTTGGCCGTTTTGGTGGTGAAGAATTTTTGTTGGTATTACCGGAAACTGATGCGGTCGCTGCCAGCAAAATCGCCGAGCGCTGCCGTCAGCATATTTTTAAATGTCAGATCCCTCACCCGCAATCAAAGATAGGCAATGTGCTGACTATCAGCTTGGGCGTTAATACCATTATCCCCAAACATAGCGATACACTTCAGGTGTTTATCAACAGCGTCGATCAACTGCTATATCAGGCAAAACAGGCAGGTCGTAACCAAATTCAGACGGGTTTTAGTCTTTAACAAATTCGCCGACTGCTGCACCTTCAAACAGGCTTTGTAAGTTGTGAGACGTTAACGCTAAGGCGTAACCCAAAACGCCACTGCCAATAATCACCTCATCATAGTTAAAGGTGCTTTGATCTACTAACACATCAATGGCATCAGGCAAGGCTATCGGCGGCACTGCGCCAACCACATAGCCGGTTGCTGCCGAGACTTCGGAAAACTCAGCCATACGCAGTTTTTTCTCACCAAGTTGCTTACGCAGCGCACCCCAGTCAGCCCGGCCGCCGCCGGCCACGGCCAGCAATACAAACTGACCTGAACCCGTCTTAAACAACAAACTGCGCACCACCGAATGCGGATCTCGGCCTTCGCTGGTCAGCCATTCTTCCAAATTGCGGATGGGTTTTTTGTCTTCATTCAAGGGGATTTCAATCACTGAATAAGCAATTTGTTTTTGTTTTAGCAACGCAGTGACCGGTGATTGCAGTTCAGACATGGTGTTCCCCAAATAAAATAAACGTTGCCAGCTTAGGTGATTAAAACTGGCGAAGCAAAAAGCTCGGTTGCAGTGCAGCATCAATGAGTTGATGTTGTAACAGCCAGTCGCGGGCATCTTCAGCATCCTCTTCGAACCATGCCCTGGCACTGCCTAGCCGGAAACTGTAACCCCAACTATCCATATCCTCGAACATACGTTTGCGGCCGACACCGGGCAGATAATCACTGAGCAGAATTTGCAGGTAACAGACGCCATTTTCCTCGTCATAATCACCCGCGGCATCCGTATCCAGCGCGGCCCGACGTAATGGGTCCATGCAAATGTAATGACCGGCTTCATGTAACGCTGAATGCACGGGTGTATCGCTGCGAATGAGTAACTGATTACCTTTCAGACCGGCTTCACGTTCGCCAAAAAAACTGCCGGGAATGGCTTCATTATCGGCTAAAGCAACGATTTCAATGCCATACCTGTTGAGTAACTGTGTCAGCGCCGGCTGAATAGCTAAGTCGCAATTAACCACATTAGTCGGATCTTCACTCAGCTGATTCACGCCGCGCATCACCGATAATATGGTTAATAACCAGACCGGCCAGCGTCAGGCCAAAAATGGACGGCATATAACTGACCGTGCCATTCACTGCCCGGGCGCGGCCACGACTGACCGGCTCTGGTGGCAATGGCGGCAATGGTGGTTCCAGTGAATAAACCGTTTGCACACCACGTCCGACACCGCGTTTACGCAGTTGAGAACGTAATTGTTTGGCCAGTTTACAGATTGAGGTATCCATCAAATCGCCGGTGCGCACCTGTGTCGGATCTAGCTTGCCGCCAGCGCCCATACTGGCAAATACTGGTAACTGCATTTGCCAGGCCGTTTCCAACAGTGCCGATTTGCTGCTCATGCTGTCGATGGCATCGATAATAACGTCATAACCGTTATCAAGGATTTGAGGAATGGTATCCGGTGTTAAAAAATCGGTCACAAGGGTCAGCTGGCAATCGGGGTGGATATCGCGAATGCGTGCAGCCATGACGTCAGCTTTCAGTTCACCAACGGTCGATTTTAAGGCCACCAGCTGCCGGTTAAGATTAGAGCCTGACACGACATCATGGTCAACCAGTGTTAATTTACCGATGCCCATACGTGCCAGTGCTTCGGCAGTATAAGAGCCAACGCCGCCCATACCGGCCAGAAATACATGACTGTTCTGCAGTCGTTCGATACCTGTGTCGCCGATCAAAATATGGGTGCGTTCAAACAGGGGATTTGCGTGCGCCATTATTAACCTCAATTGAAGATGGGGTTATTTTCCGCTATTGACCTATGGCTTGGCAAAAGCCACATTTAACGGCGCGTTGAAAATTGCTTAACCGCTTTGCTAAATTCATCAAGTAGCGTGCTTTCCTGCCGGTAGCGCAACCGTCGGTACAGTGAACTGATTTGCCAAATTTGCGCTTGTTGTTCCGGTAATCGGGCAGCAGCTCTCCGGGCAAAATCATGCGGACCTTCATGCGCCTCGCGATGAATACCCCTTTGCGCCAGTTTCTGGCAAAAGCGCTGATAATAACGCTGTACCGGATCGGCAATCGGTTTTTGCCAGAGCATCAATAGGGCAATGATGGTGAAAATAAGGCTAATCAAAATCGCCAGCCATAATGCCATTTTCTGCCAGTCGGGTTGTTGCATGCCGAGCATACTGAGCAACGCTTTTTGCAAAGCCGGCCCGTATCCGACGACCCAGATATCCCAGGCATTGTTTAGTGCGCCCCAGTTGTTTTTGACATCCTGCCAGAACTTTTCCAAACCCAGATTACCGCCCAGAAAAGCTGGCGAACGGCGCGCATCGGACAGTAAATCATTGATACCGATTTCCACACGATTGGGTGCGACCGCGGCTGTTGGATCAACGCGCTGCCAACCTTTATTGAGCAGCCAGACTTCTGCCCAGGCATGCGCATCACGTTGGCGAATAACCATCACATCATCAACTGGGTTTATTTCACCACCCTGATAACCGGTAACAATACGTGCGGGTACGCCGGCAGCGCGCATTAATACGGCAAAACTTGCTGCATAATGCTCACAAAACCCTTCTCTGGA
>JBFJJO010000162.1:0-3790 GCA_041612215.1 Methylophaga sp. | reverse complement strand
CGAAAATGCCGCCTTGGCGGTGCCCAGACCGACTATGCAGGTTGTCTATGAAGCGTCAATGGAAGTGCGCAGCTCGGTGGTTTATGCCAGTTTTATCGTCATGTTGGTGTTTGTGCCACTACTGACGTTAAGTGGCGTGGCCGGTCGGATGTTTCAGCCCCTCGGTGAGGCCTATATTCTGGCGATTTTTGCATCCTTGTTGGTGGCACTGACGGTAACACCGGCGCTCTGTCATCTGTTGCTGAGCAAGCAAATGCAGCGTGATACCCGCGAGCCGCCTTTGATCCGCAAAATGACGCCGGTTTATGGGCGTTTGCTGCGTTCGGTCAGCAGTTATCCGAAACTGGTTTTATTTGGCGTGCTGCTGTTCTGTTTAAGCGGGATCGCCACTTTGCCGTTTCTCGGTGGCGGTTTTTTACCGGAACTGCGAGAAGGCCATTACATCATTCATACGGCCAGTATTCCCGGTACGTCTATTGAAGAATCGTTGCGCGCGGGAGGCCTGATTGAGAAACGGGTGGCTGAGATTCCCGGTGTGCGGGCGACCTCACAGTGGGCGGGTCGTGCGGAGCGTGGTGCCGATACCTTTGGTACCCATTACAGCGAATATGAGGTTGATTTGCAGCCCGGTTTGAGCGGTCCCGAGCAGCAGGCGATCCTCGATGAAATACGCGAGGTGCTGGAGGCATTTCCGGGTATGGCCTCGGAAGTGAATACCTTTCTGGTGGAACGCATCGATGAGACTATTTCTGGTTACACCTCGCCGGTGGTGGTGAACATTTTTGGCAAAGATCTCGACGAATTAGATCAAAAAGCCAAGCAAGTTGCTGCGGTCATGGCCGAAATAGACGGTGCAGCCGATATACAAATTCGCGCGCCGGCCGGTGAGCCACAAGTGCAGTTGCGTTTGAAATTGGATGAACTGGCGTTTTGGGGCTTAAATCCGGCTGAAGTCATGGATACCTTACAAACCGCTTATGACGGTGCCGTTGTTGGCCGGATTAATGAGGGTAATCGTTTGTTTGATGTCGTGGTGGTGCTGCCGGAAACGCTACGCAAACAACCACGACAGATACTGGATCTGCCGCTGCGCAGTGCTGATGGCATTATGATTCGGATGGCCGATGTCGTGGAGCTGAATCAGATCGCTGGACGCCATGCGATTTTGCATCAGGGCGGTCAACGTTTGCAGACGGTGACTTGCAATGTCGCGGGCAGGGATCTGAATTCGTTTTTTGCCGAGCTCAGTGAGCGGGTGCATGACGATGTTGAATTCAGTGCCGATGTTTATCCGGAATTTACCGGTGCTGCCGTCGCGCAAGCGCAATCACGGGAGGATTTGATTGTTCATTCCAGCCTGGCAGGCATTGCCGTGTTACTGCTGCTGTATATGGCACTGCGCAGTTTGCCAAATATGTTGCTGGTGTTAATCAATCTGCCATTTTCGCTGGTTGGTGGTGTCCTCGCTGTGTTGATGACTACCGGCGTACTGTCGATTGGCTCGCTGGTCGGGTTTGTGACCTTGTTTGGTATCACGCTGCGAAACTCGATCATGCTGGTGTCGCATTATCATTATCTGGTTGAAACACAGGGTGAGCCGTGGAATATGGAAACGGCGATCCGTGGCGCCCAGGAGCGGCTGCCATCGATTTTAATCACCGCGCTGGTCACTGCGCTGGCGATGTTACCCATCGCATTAAATGCTGATAGTCCGGGGCGTGAAATCATGGGGCCGATGGCGGCTATTATTATTGGTGGTCTGGTATCTTCAACGATTTTGAATTTGCTGGTCCTGCCAAGCGTGATGCTGCGGTATGGCAAATTTCGCCAGGCCAATCAGGATGAGGTCATTATTTAGTCCAGCGGCGTTAGCCAGGCCACAACGATGATCATCACGGCAATGCCGATCATCGCTAATTCCAGCCACATCAGTCGCCAATCGCGAAGGTTTTAACCGATTGCCCACGCCGCTCTGCAAAATACATATAAATATCCCGTAATTCATCAGGGCTGAAACGAATCAAAATCAACTGTTGGCCCGGGTGAATCAGATTGGGATCCCGGCCCATGCTGTTTGTTTTGAAGTTGTAGACATAGCTGGTAGTGACTTTACCATTAAGAATTTTACCCAGAAATGAGCTAAAGCCATCCGGCAACGGCTCATCGGCATCAGGTGGGATAATGACACTTACCGTTGATTGACGGCCGAGTCCTTCAATACGCATGCCGCGGCGGAATTTATCAATCAGTCCTGTTTGAACAATGCCCCATAAACCTTGTCGATCAGCTTCGGTCACACGATGTAGATACAGCAGGCTGTTATCGGTCATCATGTCATCGCCGAGAATGTCTTTGATTGCTATCTCCTGTACGCCGCGATTAATCGTGACATTCATTTCCTGCTCATTGGCGATGCCAGAATCAGCCAGCTCTCCTGCCATCAATTGGCGTTGTTTATTTTCACGGCGGATTTCGGTGACCGTCTCATCAATATCATCGCGTTTCAGTAAATCCGTTAACGGTGCAGTAATTTCTTCACCCGATCCGGTGATCACAGTGATGGGCGCGATATGGTCTTCCTCGCGTTTGCCAATGTCACGAATCGTAGTTTGTTCGCGGCTTTCTTCAATGTAATTAAGTGTCAGCGGCGTGTCGTCCTCAAGACTGTCATCCGCCATTAATTTTTCCAGCGTGGTAACCCGTTCTTCGAGCCTCGGCAAGGCAATAATGCTGTCCGGGCGGACAAATTGATCTTGATATTCGTTGATGGTGATGGCTTGTTGCTGTTCTGGTGCCAGATTATCCACAAAGGCACTGGCTTCAGTTTCGCGGATTTCCTGCTGGTCTGGCAGATCGTCATCGACCTCAATGGTTTCCAGTGGTAAGTCTGGCTCAGCCAACTCTATCGGTGGATCTACAAACTGTTGTTTAGGCAGATTTTTACCATCGGTAAATAATAAATAACCAAACATGAATAATATAGCTACAGCCAACAATGCTGCCAGCCAAGCGGAACCGGTTCGGGCAAACTCTGCCATAGTTAACGCCTCGGGTTGTAATAGATCTGCGTCGAGAATAAGTCAGCAAGTACCGATTTATCAAGTTGCCGCGCCCATTCGGCGTCTTGCCAGCAGTGATCTTGTATTTGTTTAAGCAGGGTCTCGGCCTGTTGCTGATTAAATAATGTGTGTGTTGGCAGCAGATTGAGCAGGGTTTGTTGCAACCCGGTTAAGTCTACAGATGATGACGTTAACGCAACCAATACCTGCGCCAGTAAATCCCGCAGCGGCACGGCACCAAGCAAAGCCGGAAACTGGCGAATTTGAATCCCTTGTGTGGTGGTCAGCATCTTTAAACCACAGGCGATCAACAAATCCTCGTGTTCGAGGACTGCCTGACGTTGTTCGTCACTAGCGGGAAAATCAATCGGTACCAGCACAGGCCGGCCGGTCACGGTTTGGTTTTCAAGTGATTGGCTGAGTTGCTGCTGGCGAAGTTGTTGATCGACCCGGCTCAGGTCAATCAGCCAGTTCTGATCTGCTTTAATGGTTAACGCATAAGCACCCGATAAAATATGCAGTGCATTCGAAGCTGGCGGGGAAGCAGAGGGAATTAAAGTCTGCGGTTCATAGTGGCTGGTCGTTTCGGCAACGTTATACGAAGTATTTTGCTTTATGTCAGGCGATCTAACGGGCGCAGCGGTTTGCTCCGTCAGACAATCTCGAATAATCCGGGTGATCAGCCCATGAATCAGCCGCGCTTCACGAAACCGCACTTCATGTTTGGTGGG
>JBFJJO010000161.1:0-3914 GCA_041612215.1 Methylophaga sp. | reverse complement strand
GTTATCAGCATCCAGCCAATGTGCCGCCCGTATCAACGCTTTTACCAGGGCAATATGGGTATTGGGATTTTCTTCGGCCCATTTTTCACTGACACCAAAGACTTTTTCCGGATTGTTTTTCCAGATTTCGTAATCAGTGATCACCGGGACACCTATACCTTTGAATACCGCCTGTTGATTCCACGGTTCACCGACACAATAGCCATCGATAGTGCCGGCTTCCATAGTTGACGGCATTTGTGGTGGAGGGGTCACTGACAATAAAGCTTCAGCCTGAATCTGGCCACTGGTATCGCCTTTGTGCGGTGCGTAATAACCCGGGTGAATACCACCAGCAGCTAACCAGTAACGCAATTCATAGTTATGCGTGGATACCGGAAATACCATACCCATATTGAATGGTTTACCGGCGTCTTTATAGCTTTCAATCACTGGTTTTAAAGCACTGGCAGAAATCGGATGCACCGGTTTGCCATCTTCTGCCATGGGAATATTGGGCTTCATAGCGTCCCAGACCGAATTGGAGACGGTAATGCCGTTACCATTTAAATCCATGCTGAAGGCCGTGATGATATCGGCTTCGGTACCATAGCCGATGGTTGCACCCAACGGTTGGCCAGCCAGCATGTGAGCACCATCTAATTGCCCGTTGATAACCCCATCAAGCAGTACTTTCCAGTTTGCCTGGGCTTCGAGGGTGACATACAGGCCTTCATCTTCAAAAAATCGTTTTTCGTAGGCAATGGCCAGAGGGGCCATATCCGTTAACTTAATAAAGCCAAGGGTTAACTCTTCTTTTTCAAGTTCACCGGGCGCTGCATTAACAGTCATGCTGAACAATGCCGAGCCTAATAATAAACAAGCTGATAACGCTAAGGGCTCAACTTTATCCAAAACTTTATATGCTTTAAACATATACATCTCCAAACGGGTCAACGAATTGGTGCCGCCATGCACCGTCAATGCTCACTCCAACGCTGGAGTGATACAAATCTTTAGCAGAAAACATGCCATTAATACTCCTGTTTAAAAAAACATCAAAAACAGTATGTTAGGTAGTGGAGTAATTTTTACGGAGTGCTTGTTGCTTTGCATTGGCTCATTTGAATCAGTCCTGGCACCATTGCAGTGCAGACGTTTTCAGCGAGCCGATTCCAGCAGGCTGGCCGCCGACACCACCTGCTGTGCCAGCATTGCCAACCGCATATTTTTATTCATTGCCGTGGTGCGTAGCAATTTGTAAGCTTCATCCTCACTACATTGGCGCTGTTGCATCAGCAAACCTTTAGCACGATCGATAACTTTACGTTCAGCCAATTGGGTGCGCAGCGTATCTACCTGATCCAACAAACTACGTTGCTGAGCAAACCGTATGGTTGCCAGCTGCAATAAAGGCAGTAACCGGTTGGTCTGCAAACCATCAACAACAAATGCAGCCACGCCGGCTTGAATCGCTTTTTGTTGTGCCTGCGGATCATATGACTGGGTAAAAATGACGATTGGCAGTGGCTTTTCTGCCAACAATAATTCGATCATCAGCATGATGTCGCTGTCACAGCGGTCAACGGCAATGATCAACATGGTCATATCGCTGAGATGCTGGCTGATTGATAACTGCGACAGGCTTTGCAGCGGCTGAGCAATAGCATATTCGCTATCAGCCAGGGCATCGGTGATAATCCCAGTAATATCTGGCTGATCACAAACCAGCATAGTGTGATGACCAAAAGCATGGTTTTTTAAAGATTTATTAGATGAGTTTTGCATAATTATTCACAGCGTATTGAGTAATGATATTAAAGCTGTCTAGTACGGCGCCGATGGGGCGAGTGGCAACACTGAAATACTTTGTAGCGTCTAATTGAGTGATTTTTTTACTCAGTACTTCCTGCTCGACAAGTTGCAGCAAATGGCTGATATGATCTCTTATCAAAGGCAGCTGATTGTTCAAAACCTCACGCAACTGTGGATTTTTGATGGACTGCAGTTCACGCAGCAATTCTTCTGTGCGGCCCTGCACCGATCGGTGCAGAAATTCCAATGCAATTGCATCAGCGCCATCGACTCTGCCACGCGAACATATCCCGGAACCAATCGCACGCATCTGCCCAATGGTTTCTGCAACGCGCAGGGTATCCAGACAAACCTCGGACACCCGTGTCATATTGTCGAGCATCAATAGATGTAACCGGTAATAGCGAGACACATCGTCAATCAGAGATAACTGTACATCGATCATCACGTTATGCTGGCGCACCAGCAGAAAAGCTTTTTGATTGCTGTCCAGGACACTTTGTTTTAGACGAGGCCAGTGATCGATAAAAGACTGCCATTGCGGGAAACGTTCCAGCACCTGGTTTTGCCGATCATTGATAAAGCTATCTATTTGTTGTTGCAGATTCATTAATTGTGGTCGCAGACTTTGATCGCCATTGACCACGGCGTTACTGGTACCGCGATGCTGCTGACAGAGCATGATAAGCTGCTGCAGCCGTGAAAGATGGATGAGGCCCAGCCTTAGTTGCCGATGCTGCAAACGCTGTTGCCGGCGCCCGCGTACTGCCAAAACCAGCAACAGTACGCTGGCGATGCTGATAGACCAAAATGGCATCATGTTATCCCCAGCTGAGGAAGAATCCTGCCGCCAATCCCAGCGGAGAAATCAACACCATGAACAATAACTTGAACAGTTCGCGAAACAGATAATATGCGTCAATCAAATATCCCATTGTCTGGCCTCCTTCGTTGGGCTCCACAATACAATCTGCATAAGCCGTGCCATACGATTTACACATATAAATCAACACTTTAATCTATAACAAAAATCATAAATTGCATTAATTTGGTTAATCTGCGGTTCAAGCCGCGCTAATCTGGTGCATATGTAACAGGCAAAAAAAAAGCCGGGTAAAGCCCGGCTTTTTTTGTGATTTGAGAATAGAGGTCAGAATTTAACTTGGCCATAAACCCAGAACTTTTCAGTATCTACACCACCGAACTCCTCATCAGCATTGTAATCGGCATATTTCACACCTAAGGTGTAATGCTTTTTGAAGGTTTTCTCGAGCATGATGTCAAACTCATCTCCGGCATCGAGACTGTCTTGATCAGTTTCAAAATCATGGTAAACCGCGACGAGTTTAGCACCTAGTACATTACCAACCAGCGTCAGATAGTTATCCTGGAGACCTTGCACCGGCGTAGTTAAAAACTGGTCGGCCCAACCTTGAAAGGCATGGTTGGTACCGAGCGGAGTATTGAAACTGAACGTACCGTCGCCTTCCTGAACTTCATGTGACAATTTAAGCAACCAGCCTTTATATTTACCGCCAATTTCGGCCAGATAATAATCCTGACGATCCATCACACCGCTTTTATAATCATCCTGGCTGGCATATTCGGCGGCATACACTACGCTGAATGCATCGGATAAAGGCTGTGCTCCACTCAAGCGTAAACCCAGCGTTTTGGATGACGTTGGCTCGGCATCCTGATAATCGAGGAAGTAGCCGTAAGTTTCCAACTTGCCGATTGGCAGGCCGCTGTACTGCAGATTGACGAAATGACCATTTAAATCAATATTGCCATTTTTGATAATGCCTCTATTCGCATCTTCACCAAAAATCGTATTCACTTTATTGATATAGGCATAACTCAATTGCGTATCCGGCAAGCCGGTATGTTGAATGGAAAATGCATCAAAGGTTTGTTGATTTTGTCGCCATAAGACATTACCGATAAAACGATGAAATGGTGCATCCCGGTAAGTTATCTGTTGCCGGCCAAATTTCAGTATTGAGTCAAATCCCTGATAACTTAAATAGGCCTGGTTAACCTCTGTACCTTCCGGATCCGCAACCACCGAATACGATGTTTCGCCATTGGTGGTACTGTTGTAGTTTTCAGCGCCCAGT
>JBFJJO010000160.1:0-4056 GCA_041612215.1 Methylophaga sp. | reverse complement strand
GAATCAAGCGGCGTCAGCCAGACAGCTAAAGCCGTTTGTTGCTGACCTTTATCGGGGATGCTATCAAGTTGTAACTTCCAGCGTCGTTGGCCACTGCGCTGCTGAAGATTGAGCACAACAAAATCATGTTGCAACTGCTTGCCGCTATTTTCGCCAGCCAGCACATTGTTGCGTATGCCCATTCCTAAATAAGCCACATTCAATATGCAGGATTCATCGGTGTCATATTCAGCGGTCAGTAGCCTATCTTGTAGTGATACAGTCAAAATATTGGCTGGTTGCACCGTGGTTGTTAAATCGCGCTGACCGCGAAACCATTGCCGCCACTCCTGACTGTCAACAACAATACCAGGCGTATATGCTTGTGACAGGATCGCTTCCTGTACCAAGGCATATTGCCGCTGACTGTAAGCTATACTGGCATAGGGATCTTTCCAGCCCAGCCTATCCCAATAATCAACATGAAATACCAGCGGCAGGAGGCCCTTAAAAACTCTTGGATCATCTCGTAAAGAGGAGAGCCAGCGATCTGCCGACGGACAACTGCTGCAACCTTCTGAGGTATATAACTCTACTACTGTGGTTCGCTGTTTTGTACTTGAAAATTCCAGTGCCCACAATGGTGCGCTGAATAATAACAGCACTATACTAATCATCCGCATCGCATCATCCTCAAAACAAGCCTTAGTCTTTTTGGGACGTTAAAGCCAATTAATTGTTACAAAATCCGTTTTAGAGCGGCAGACATTGCAATATCTTTTGACATTCCATGAAAAGGGCTATAGTCTTGGCGGTGCTTGCAAGTTTTACCGAGATTTGTTTTCACGTTCGATGTTTTCGCTTTAGTGCAACACCTTTAAGTTTAATCGTCCTGTCACAAACACCCGCGTCACTTACAGCATACCCGCCCAATTTTGGGCACTTTATAGATTTAGAATAGGACGACATCATGTCAGCTACTGGTACAGTTAAATGGTTTAACGAAGCGAAAGGCTTTGGTTTTATCGAACAAGAAAACGGCCCTGACGTTTTCGCACATTTTCGTCAAATCCAAGGCGACGGTTTCAAAACCCTGACTGAAGGTCAACGCGTAACATTCGACGTGACCCAAGGCCAAAAAGGTCCACAAGCTGAAAACATCGTTGCCGCGTAAGTTGCAATAGATTTTAAGCAAAAAAGCCCCGCTCTGCGGGGCTTTTTTTTGGATCCTATTCAGGCTGCGCTTCAATGATTTTTTCGGCAAAACCCTTATAGGCAGCCCAGAATTCTTTGGCCATGGTATCAGGGAAAACATGAAACTCGCCGGCCTGCAATGCTGCCACAATCGCTTCAGCAACAATCGAAGGTGGATCAGCGATATCGGCTAAACCGGCCTCGGTGGCCATATCAGTTTGGATGGGCCCCGGATGTACGCTGACTACTGCTGTGCCCTGCTCCGCCAGCTGAGTTTGTAAAGCCTGAGTTATTGAATATGATGCAGCTTTAGAAGCGGCATAGGTCACAAAGTCGGGAAAGGCACGCAACGATGCAATCGAATTTAGCTGTACAAAAGCCCCGCCACCATTTTGTTTCAATACCGGCGCGAATGCTTGTGCCATTCGCATCAAACCAACGACATTGACCTGCATCTGATACTCCAGTGCCTCAATAGCGGCTGGCTCAAGTGCCGTGGCATTTTTTAATACCCCGGCGTTGTTGACGACGATCTGCACATCTTCAGCAATTTGCGCTGCCCGAGTGATGCTGGCTGCATCGGTAACATCAAGTTCAATGACCGCCACTTTGTCGCCATATTGTTGTAATAGCGGTTTAACAGAATCGGTATTTCGCACCGCCAAATAAACTTTTGCAGCCCCCTGCTGCATAAATTCCACTGCTATCGCTTTACCAATACCACGATTGGCACCGGTAACCAGCGCTGCTTTACCTCGAACATCGATTTTGGGATTCATGAATTCTCCTTTGCATTTTTTACATCACCCATTAGAGATGGGCATGCAATCTAACTTGATCAAGAGAGCTGGCTCTTTTACATTAGCTGAATTTCGTCAACAGGTCAGGCTAATGGATTTAGAGCAAATCAAACAACTTCTGGATCAATTATTTAATACCACACTGACCTGGGCCAGTAGTCCACTGTTTTACTCTCAAATAGGCTTGATTGTCCTAGGTTGCGTAATAGGTTATGGCATAACGGCTTTTATTCGAAACCATATCCCCCTTTTGCATCAGCCCCCCGTAGCGGGACCAGCGATGAATTTACGACAGTCCATCTATAACAGCCGTGATTTATTATTACCGCTGATGCTTATTCTGGCACTTTCAGTAGCCGCTGACATCAGTCAGCTATTATTCGATAAAGATGGTCTGGTGACTGTTGCCATGAGCTGGGCAGTGATTTTTATGTTGTACAAAATCATTGATCGACTGGTCCACAAAACACTATTTAAAAAGCTTGCCTACTTTATTCTATTGCCAATTGCCATTTTGCATTTATTTGGTTGGCTGCCCCCAGTCATTACCTATTTAGAAGGTATTTCTCTTCAATTAGGCAATATTGAAGTTTCCGCTTACGGCGTGGTTCGGGTGATTATTTTTGGTTCGATTTTATTTTGGTTAGGCCGTTTATCAAATCATGCCGGCCAGCAAATTATTCGCAGCCAGGAAGATTTAGATGCCGGCACCCGTGAAGTCTTTGCCAAACTATTTCAGATCGCGCTATTTTTTATCGTATTCCTGCTGTTGCTGCAGATTATGGGCATTAATCTTACCGCGCTGGCAGTGTTTGGGGGTGCGTTGGGTGTAGGACTTGGTTTCGGTTTACAGTCAATTGCTTCAAACTTTATCTCGGGCATCATCCTGCTGTTGGAACGTTCGCTGAGTGTCGGTGATTATGTCGAAATGGAAGATGGTCGCAAAGGCATTATTCGTGAACTGAATATGCGTTCGACAACTTTAGAAACCTTTGATGGCAAAGACATCATGGTGCCTAATGAGCAATTTATCACCACCAGCTTTACGAACTGGACACACAAAAATAACAAACAACGCTACGCACTCGAATTTCAGGTTGCTTACAAAACCGATCTGCATTTCTTATTCGACTTGATCCGTAACACCGTGGCCAGTCATCCCAGAGTTATCAGTGGCGAGGACATCCCCATTGAGGAAAGGCCCGATGCTGAAATCGCCGGTTTTGGTGATTCCGGTGTCGATATTCTGGTGGAATTCTGGATGGAAGGCATTGATGACGGTGCCAATCGGATAGGCGCCGATTTACTATTGATGCTGTGGGATGCGTTTCATGAACACGATATTGAGATACCATTCCCGCAGCGTGAAGTTAAAATTGTGAACGCTAGCTGATAGTTAATGCCTGCATTATGATAACCTGCACTTTTTATTGTTTGTTATGACCGTTTTTAGTTAACGGATAGCTTTTGGTGAGGAAAACCATGTCTAATCACGAGAATTTGTTGCTGGATAATCAATTGTGTTTTGCGTTGTACAGCGCAACCAATGCCATTACAAGGGTTTACCGGCGATTATTGGATGAGCATGATTTAACATATCCTCAATATTTGGTACTGCTGGTACTGTGGGAGAAAGATGGCATTGCCGTGCGGGATTTAATGCAGCGCCTGAAACTCGACTCCGGCACTTTATCGCCTATTCTTAAGCGGCTGGAACGCGCTGGTTTGGTCAGTAAGCAACGTAATGATATTGATGAGCGGATTGTACGCATTTCATTAACGGATAAAGCGCGACAGCTCAAACCCATGGTCGCTGAAGTTCAAACACAAGTTGCCTGCCAGACTGGCCTTGGAAACAAAGAGTTTTTTGCTTTACTGCAACAATTAAATCAGCTGGCTGATGCGCTGAATCAACGTGAAACCGTTGAAGCCAAACAAGCCTGATTAATGTGATATTGGCGGCCCAATTTGCGGGCCGCTTACCACTTGCCAATCTTCAATAGTATTCGCCAGCTTAAAAACAAAAATATTAGCGGCAACAATACCATCACTAATAAAAATTCAGCCAGTATATAAATAGCGG
>JBFJJO010000159.1:0-4072 GCA_041612215.1 Methylophaga sp. | reverse complement strand
TGCTAGCGCATTGGTCAAACGATTCGGATTGGCCAATTCAAAACTGTTTATGCCGCACTGCGACATGTAAAAAAGTTGATCGTAAAGCACATCACCCTGGGCGCGAATTTCCGCTTTAAAGCCATAACGCTCACGTAGCAGTTTGGCATAGGAATAACAGCGGCCATCGGTAAACGCCGGGAAAATAAGCACTACTAACTGAAAACGCGCTAAATCCGGCACGATCTCTTCCAGGGGATCATCACCTGACAAACGTATACCCAAACCACCTGCATGCTTGCTCAGGGTTTCGTGCTGTTCCTGCCAGCGATTCAGCGATATCGTGATGTTACCGTCCGTCAGCGGCACATCATCATCGAGATGCTGCCAATTATCCTCGACGATTTCGCGATCTTTAATTATTTGCATCTGCATATACCCGGTCTTTAAATGGATCAATGCCTAAGCGGCGGACAGTGCCGAGAAAGCTTTCGTCTTCGTGACGCAATTCCACATAGGCGTCGAGTAAATGTCCAACGGTATCGACCACCTGATCTTTAGGGATAGCACGGCCCAATCGCTCACCAAGTGACGCATCCGCTTCGGAACTGCCACCGAGGGTAAATTGATACCACTCCTCGCCTTTTTTATCGACACCGAGAATCCCGATATGGCCGACGCTCTGATGCGCACAGCCATTCATGCAGCCTGAGAATTTGATCTTAATATCGCCGAGATCATTAAGGTAATCAGCATCATCAAACCGCTGCATGATTTGCTTCGACAATGGAATCGATGTGGCATTGGCCAGACCACAATAATCCAGACCCGGGCAACAAATAATATCGCCTAAGGTATTGATATTGGGTGTTGCCAATTCCTCGGCATGCAAACGTAACCATAAGGCATACAAATCGGTTTGTTTAACATCAGTGAGGATAAGGTTCTGGGTATGCGTTGAGCGCACTTCGCCAAAACTGAACTCATCGGCCAAATCGGCAACCACGTCCAACTGCTCAGAACTGATATCGCCCGGCGGCACGCCCGGTTTTTTCAATGAAATATACGCGGCACGGTAACCTGGCACTTTATGGCCGACCGTATTTTGTTTGACCCAACGGGCAAAATCTTTATCTTCTGCCAGCATTTCATCGAAGCTTACATCACTGGCCGCATCAGTTTCATAATCCGGCTCGGTGAAGTGCGCCTTAACTCTGTCAATCTCTTTTTGATCCAGTTTCAACTGCTGACGCGTATGCACCCACTCGGCTTCAACCAGCTCTCGAATATGGTTGATACCATGCTCACGAACGGTAATTTTGATACGGGCTTTATATTTGTTATCACGGCGTCCAAGGCGGTTATACACCCGTAAAATCGCTTCCAGATAAGACAATAAATCTTCTTTTTCAAGGAACGGCCGGATCTGTACACCAATCACTGGGGTACGGCCTAAACCACCACCAACCAGCACTTCAAAGCCGACTTCACCTTCATGATTTTTCACCATACGCAGACCAATATCATGCAGTTGTGTCGCAGCACGATCTTCTTTAGTGGCAATGATGGCAATTTTGAATTTACGCGGCAGGTAGGCAAATTCCGGATGAAAAGTTGACCACTGCCGAATGATTTCAGCCCACGGCCGGGGATCTTCAATTTCATCGGCGTTAATACCAGCCAGCTGATCAGTAGTGGTATTGCGAATATCGTTACCACTGGTCTGGATGGCGTGCATTTGCACGGTTGCAAGTTCCGCCAGAATATCAGGCACATCTTCCAGCTTCGGCCAGTTCAGCTGAAAATTGGTACGGGTGGTGAAATGTACAAAGCCACGATCGTAACGACGGGCAATATCGGCAATTTTACGAACCTGCTTTGCCGACATCATGCCGTAAGGCACAGCGACACGCAGCATAGGCGCATGTATTTGGATATAAAGGCCGTTGGCCAGGCGAAGGGGCCGGAATTGATCTTCAGTTAACTCACCCGCTAAATAACGGCGAGTTTGATCGCGATATTGCGCGACACGCTGATCGACCATCGCCTGATCATACTTATCATATTGATACATCTAAGATCTCTAAACGGTTTCAATGGACGCAATATTATAACGATGACGGCTTATAACAGGAAATTATAAATAGCTATATCCATATTGCCTTGGCTACTGAACCACTGCACTAACAACCAATAATCCCGCCATATCAGTTGCCATTATCACTGCCCCGTAGCAATGCAAGTTATCGTAGATTTATTGAGACAACGTTAAGTGAATGCCCGAAACCTCACTAATTGCGCAAACATGCTGCCAATAACACAGTAAAAATCAGCAGCGTTTCACAAATTTGGCCGTTGTGCACTGTCTGATTTGCCGAGTTATGGCATATTGGCGAGTATATTTTCGGAGCCCGTTTATGTCTAAACAAAAACGCATGATGCAGCGCATTTGGTTGATTTTCGGTTTTGCTGTGGTGCTGTTTATAGGTAGCTTTTATCAGGCAGAAGTCGATCGTCAGGCGTTAAACGCGATCAATGCCGAGAGCTTGTATGAAAATCGTCAGTCAGACGTACAGCTTGAAGTCAGTGGTGAAGTAACCAGACTATTACCGGACGATAATGATGGCAGCCGCCATCAGCGTTTTATTATCGAATTACCCAGTGGCTTAACGATATTAGTTTCTCATAATATCGACTTGGCTCCACGCATTGATAATTTACAGGTCGGTGATGAAGTCGATATATATGGCGAATATGTCTGGAATGACAAAGGTGGCCTTTTGCACTGGACCCATCATGATCCCGCCAATCGACATCCGCATGGTTGGATCCGTCACAACGATAATCTATATCAATAATGTCAGGATCGATGGCAGAAAGTTTTGACTGGCTGGCACTCCCCAATGCACAGATTTTAATTCTCGGCTCAATGCCCGGGATAGCCTCGCTGCAACAGCAACAATATTATGCACATCCGCGTAACGCCTTTTGGCCGATTATGCAGCAGATTTTTAACTGGCCGGATTTGGATTATGCGGCCCGTTGTCAGGCACTTATCCATGAAAAAATTGCGTTATGGGATGTACTACGAAGTTGCCAGCGACGGGGCAGTCTCGATAGTGATATTGAGCTGGCCAGTATTGAAGTTAACAACTTTCAGGCATTTTTCCGTCAACATCCGAGTATTACTCAAGTATTGTGTAACGGTGGGAAAGCAGCACAACTATTTCAGCGTCATGTAAAACTGCCAGCCGGGATTAGTTTGATAAAACTACCGTCAACCAGCCCAGCTCATGCTGCAATGTCATTTCAAATCAAACTGGAAAAATGGCAGAGCGCGGTTAGACCGAGTTAAAAAGCAAATAAAGCCTGATCGATATCCGCAACTGACTCAAATGATGGCCGGGCAAAATAATAGCCCTGAAACAATTCAATGCCCATTGATTGCAGCGTTTTCAGCTCTTCGCGACTTTCTATGCCTTCCGCTATAACACGGATACCCAAATCAGCGCATACCTGCAAAATACCGCGGATAATAGTTTGACGGATTTTATCGGTATCAATATTCCGCACCAACGCCATATCTAATTTAACCAGATCGGTTTGCATATCCGCCAGCATGTTCAATCCGGAGTAACCAGCACCAAAATCATCAATCGCCGTTTTAAACCCAGACTGTTGGTAATACTGCACAATGGATTTCAAATGATCATAATCTTCGATTTTTTCACCCTCGGTAATCTCAAAGATGATCTGCTCTATAGGGAAGTTATATCGCTCGGCTGCCATGAGTGTGGTGCGAATACACAACTCGGGTTTGTACACCGCATTCGGCATAAAGTTAATACTCAGCAACGTATCAATCCCCAACTCTGACGCTAATTTGATGGCCTTAACGCGGCAGGTTTGATCAAAACGATAACGGTTGCCGTCGTTTACATTGGCAAACACATGCCCTGAGGGCTCGTTATTCAAGCCGCGGACCAACGCTTCATGCGCCCAGATACTGTTCGTTGAAGTGTTTACAATTGGCTGTAAAGCCATGGTGAAATCAAAACCTAACAAGCTTCCGTTGGCGCACTCGCCACAGCCT
>JBFJJO010000158.1:0-4095 GCA_041612215.1 Methylophaga sp. | reverse complement strand
TCCAGCCAATCTAAATCGCAGCAGAAGACAAATAACTTGTCGTCCATCACGACGGTCTGTGACACAGTAATACACATTCGCGAATCCGCTACAGATAAATATGGCCGGCTGATTTGCATTTGCCCGGGATGTTCGACAGCACGAAAGTGATAATGCTTATGAGACCAGTTGGCATTGTCACCCGATAACAACGGCGTATAGCGAGGATCCATTTGCTGCTGATAATGCGGTGAATAGACATTACAAGCCATCTGATAACCGGCTTCATCGAGCAGGTAACAACGCACTGCACGGCGATCCTGAAACAATAAGTGACTGCTGATATCGAAAGCGTTACTGATGGCAAAATGATTGATGGCTTGTCGGAACAGCGTTTCGATTTTTTTGAAATTCTGATTGTAATTATGGCTGTTTTTAAATCGCTGGGACTGTTGATGTTTTAGCAGTTCATCAATTTTGCCAGCATAATTATTGTCCAACAGGATAGCTGGCTGAGGTTTAGCAAAATAAAATCCCTGCACCATGTCGGCATTGGCAGCAATAGCGACCAACGCTTCACGCTCAGTTTCCACCCCTTCTATCACCACCAGACTGCCGGCTTCATGTATCAGGGAAACAATGCCGGACAGAATCCGCTCTACCCGACTGAATTGACCGGCACCAAAAATCAGACTGCGATCAATTTTGACAATATCCGGCGCCAGTTCCCAAATTCGGTCAAAGTTGGAATGGCCTGCACCAAAATCGTCTATCGCAATCAGGCAGCCCATATCACGAAAATGCTTAATCAACGTTCTGAGATATTGCCTGTCCTGAATTTCGCTTTCGAGAATTTCAATAACAATGCGATGCGGTGGTAAGCCTGTCTGATTGAACAACGCCTGCATAAAACCGTTATCCGGCCGCTGTTCAACCAGGCATTGGGAATTCAAATTCAAAAATAACCAGGCTTCGCCATTGGGCTGACGACTGAAGTTATGCATGTGCAGTCGGCGGCACAAACGATCCAGCGATAAATTATCCTGACCGTTTGCAGGTATCGCCAATAATTCTAATGGCGACAGGCTTTTACCCTGTTGATCCTTGCAGCGAATCAAGCCTTCAAAGCCTACAGGACGGCGATGCGAAATACTGAAGATTGGCTGAAAATGACTGCTCAGCGTCAACTGCCGATAGTCGGCAGACACATATAAATTACTGAGATTGTCAGGCAACATTTTATTCACGGTGAGTCGCTTCATTTGGCACGAGCAAAAATTAATTCAATTTCCGGGCCATTATTTGCAAAACCAGCCATAAATAAGCAGTAATCTCCCAACAACCATCTGCAATTCTTTTGCTTCCCTGCTAGATAACCTTCAGGACTTTTCGCCGATTAACACTAATTTTATGCTGCATCACGTTTATATTTCTGATGCAGAAAATGAATGACCGCCGCTCGATAATGGTTGTAATCGGCATCATCTGCCAATGCCAGACGGGCCCGTGGTCTGGGTAAATCCACCGCAAGTATTTCACCGATGGTGGCTGCCGGGCCGTTAGTCATCATGACAATTTTGTCCGACAACAATACCGCCTCATCAACATCATGGGTCACCATGATGACAGTATTGTTGAGATCAGCCTGAATCTCCATTAATGAATCCTGCAAATGTGCCCGGGTCAGCGCATCCAATGCACCAAACGGTTCATCCATTAATAAAACTTTAGGCTCCATCGCCAGTGCCCGAGCAATACCGACACGTTGCTTCATACCGCCGGAGATCTCCGCCGGCAGTTTGTCTTTGGCGTGGATCATTTTTACCAATTCTAAATTGTGCAACGTCCAGTCACGAATTTCACTGCGACTACGCGTTTTGCCAAACACCGACTTGACGGCAATTTCAACATTTTGATAACAACTTAACCATGGAAACAACGCGTGATTCTGAAACACAATCGCTCGGTCTGGACCTGGTTCATTGACTTCTTTGCCCTGCAATACCACACCACCTTCGGTCGCCTGATAAAGGCCGCCGACAATATTCATCACTGTCGATTTACCACAACCAGAATGGCCTATAACGCTGACAAACTCGCCTTTATCTATTTTCAGATTGATCTTGTCCAGCGCCCTGAACGGCCCGTTAGCCGTAGGGAAATCAATACTGACATGATCCAATTGTAAATAACTGTCCATCATTGACTCCTAGCGGATCACCGCATTTTTATCGTAAGAAAATAGCTTCTGCAGTGTCAGCATCACTCTGTCCAAGATAAACCCCAGCAAACCAATCGTTAGCACGGCTACCATAATCCGGCTCAACGAATCCGAGCTGCCATTTTGAAACTGATCCCAGACAAATTTACCCAGCCCCGGATTCTGCGCCAGCATTTCGGCGGCGATCAATACCATCCAGCCGATACCCAGCGAAATCCGCAGGCCGGTAAAAATCATCGGAATCGAGGACGGAATCACAATTTTCCACACAGTGGTCAGGTAACTCAGCCGTAACACCTTCCCGACATTAATCAAATCCCGGTCAATGCTCGACACGCCCACTGCCGTGTTAATAAGCGTTGGCCATAAAGAGCACAACATGACAGTAATCGCTGACGTGATAAACGATTTTTCAAACATCGGATCACTGGACACATAGACGGCACTGACCACCATCGTGACTATCGGCAGCCAGGCCAACGGTGATACTGGTTTAAAAATCTGAATCAGTGGATTCAGGGCAGCATATAAATGATTGCTCAGACCACTGACAATGCCAATTGGCACCGCAATCACCGTTGCCAACAAAAAGCCAACAAACACGGTAAACAGACTGGTCCAGATTTGATCGACAAAAGTCGGCCTGCCGGTAAAGTCACGAATTTTGACATCGGCATCGGGATTCTCTGCCAACTTTTCAGCATTACGCTCTATTTGACGTTCATAAAAAGCGTCTGCCCGCGCCCGTTCTGCCTGGTGTTCATCAAGCAAGTTACCGCTTTGCTCCCAAACCTGAACCGGCCCGGGCAACTGGCCGAGGCTGGTTTCGACCTGAGCCGCGCCGACATGCCAGAAGAACAGAAACGCTATCATCGCCACCAAAGGCAGGCCAATCAACATTGACAACTGTTGCAACTGACGCGTCGGTGATTCACCGCTGGCCAAACGCACCAGCGGGATCAACCATGTCAGACCGGCCGTTTCCATAAAATAAATAATTTTGTCTTTCATAAACGGCTTAATCCTTTTCCTGCTTTAATCAATGACCACATCACCTTTCAGACCAATGGCAAATTGATCCAAATAGGCATTAGGTTTCTGGCCGTCATAAACGACACCGTCAATGAAATCATCTTGTGCAGCCTTGAAACCACTTTCTGATGCAAAATCCGGAAAGTCCTCAGCGGTCAGTTTGCCTTCATCAATCAGCTCCTGGGCAGCAATGGCATAAATGTCGGGCCGGTAAACTTTTTTGGCTATTTCTTTGTACCAATCGTCTGGCTTGGCTTCAGCTATCTGTCCCCAGCGGCGCATCTGAGTTAAATACCAAATCGCATCACTGTAATAGGGATACGTCGCATTATAACGGAAGAACACATTAAAATCCGGTACTTCACGGACATCACCTTTTTCATATTCAAAGGTGCCAGTCATGCTATTGGCAATGACTTTGGCATCAGCGCCAACATAATAGGGCTGCGATAAAATATTGACCGCTTCAGTACGATTGGCATTGTTATCAGCATCCAGCCAATGTGCCGCCCGGATCAACGCTTTTACCAAGGCAATATGGGTATTGGGATTTTCTTCGGCCCATTTTTCACTGACACCAAAGACTTTTTCCGGATTGTTTTTCCAGATTTCGTAATCAGTGATCACCGGGACACCTATGCCTTTAAATACCGCCTGTTGATTCCACGGTTCACCGACACATAACGGCCGGCCGGTCAAAATCCGCCTGCGCACCCTCAACATGCAGATCGAATCGCAGGCGGGCGTTTTGAGCAAGTGGCTCGACAACAACAACCTGACCATCTGGAGCAAAGAGCTGTCGGCCCGGGTCGACAACATGATCAGCTCGATCAGCGACACCCTACAGGACGAAGAGATCAGCG
>JBFJJO010000157.1:0-4096 GCA_041612215.1 Methylophaga sp. | reverse complement strand
GAAAAACAAATGGCAGGCTGATGATATTGCGGTAATTTGTTATGGCAATAGTATTATCAAAACCGGCGAATTTCCGCTTAAAACCCTGCAACGGTTTGCCCGTGATCTGCTGCATCCGTACAGCAACATTTTGCATATTTTGCCATTCTTCCCTTATTGCAGTGATGATGGCTTTGCCGTTAAAGATTTTTTTGCTGTAGACCCGGCGCTCGGTGACTGGTCCGATATCACGGCCATTGCAGGTGATTGTAAGTTGATGGCAGATCTTGTGATTAACCATGCCTCAACAGAAAGTCAGTGGTTTAAAAACTTTGAGCAGGGCCATGGTGAAGGCCACGATTATTTCTACACTGCCGACCATACGGCTGATTTACAGCAAATTGTCCGGCCGCGGACCAATGCACTATTAAGAGCCACCGACACTGGTAAAGGCCAGCAACACGTCTGGTGTACTTTCAGCCACAGTCAGGCAGATCTGGATTTTCGCAATACGAAAGTATTAAAAACCATTATCCGTATAATCCGTTTTTATTTGGATCGGGGGGTGCGGTTATTCCGACTAGACGCGGTGGCCTTTGTCTGGAAACAACTTGGAACATCTTGTTTAAATTTGCCTCAGACCCATGAAATTGTTCGGTTGCTGCGTTTACTGATAGAACAGGCCCAGCCTGATGCCATCATCATTACAGAAACCAATATCCCTAATCGCGAAAATCTCAGCTATTTCGGAAACGGCAATGAAGCCCATTGGATTTATAACTTTTCATTACCACCGTTATTGTTAAATACCCTGATGACCGGTGACAGCAGCTACCTGCGACAATGGCTGATGAGTATGCCGCCAGCCCAGCACGGTACCGCCTATTTTAATTTTATCGCCTCCCATGACGGTATTGGTCTGCGGCCAGCCGAAGGCTTACTGAGCGACAAAGAAATCACTACGCTTATCAACACAATGCAGGGGTTTGGTGGCGAAATTTCCTGGCGTGCAGCCAGCAATGGCATTAAAAAACCTTACGAAATTAACATTGCCTTGTTTGATGCTATGCAAGGCACTGTAAAAGGTCCGGATAAATGGCAGATTCCACGTTTTATATGTGCGCATGGCATTATGCTCGCGCTGGAGGGTATCCCCGGTATTTATCTGCACAGTTTATTAGCGACAGGTAATGACTATCAGCGAGTGCAAGCCCAGGGTTATCCGCGGGCCATTAATCGTCATCAGTGGCAAGACGGTGAAATCCGTCAGCAATTAAACCAGTCTGATTCACCGCATGCACAGGTCTATCAACAACTGACCACGCTGATCCAGTTGCGCCGACAACAAGCGGCATTTCACCCAAATGCCACGCAATATACTCTGCAACTAGGCACCGCATTATTTGGCTTTTGGCGACAATGCCATAATCGCCGGCAAAGTATTTTCTGCGTTTTTAATATTACTGACAGTAATCAGATACTTTACATAAATGATTTAAATCTCGTGGCAACTGATAGTTGGCGAGATTTGATAAGTGGCAACCTATTGATAGACTGGCCAGAAAAAATAACGTTGGCTCCCTATCAAATGCTCTGGATGAGTAATACCGAACAGACTTAACCCCATTGTAATGTTAATTTTATAATATGCTTACTCGGCAAATATAAGGACTTAGTAAAAATGACCGACACTCAGAAAATTCGAAAATGTTTATTTCCGGTGGCCGGCTACGGTACCCGCTTTTTACCAGCGACCAAAGCCATGCCCAAAGAGATGCTGCCGATTGTTAATAAACCCCTGATTCAGTATGGCGTTGAAGAAGCCATGGAAGCAGGTCTTGATACCATGGGCTTTATTACCGGCCGTGGCAAACGGGCCATCGCCGATCATTTCGATACCAGTTACGAGTTAGAACATCAAATACGAGGGACCAGCAAGGAAAAACATCTCGATGACATCCGTCATGTCATGGATAACTGCGATTTTATGTTTATCCGCCAACGGGAAATGCTTGGTCTAGGCCATGCTATCCTCAGTGGTGAACCGATGATTGGCCCTGAAGATTTTGCCGTAATTTTGGCTGATGATTTGTGCGCCAAGCCAGATAATGGAGGCGATCGAGCAATGAGTCAGTTGATTGAGTTGTATCAACGTCATCGTTGCACGGTGATTGCTATCGAAGAAGTGCCACCGGAAAATACCGGTAGCTATGGTGTGATTGCCGGCAATGAAATTGAGCCGGGCGTATTTCGCATTAAAGATATGGTCGAAAAACCTAAACCAGAAGATGCGCCCAGTAATCTCGCGATTATTGGCCGTTATGTCTTTACCAATGATATTTTTGATTATATTCGTGACACACCACCTGGTGCCAATGGTGAAGTGCAAATCACCGATGCCTTAAAAGCCATGGCGCAAGAAAAGCCTGTTTTAGCGTTAAAATTCCAAGGCCAGCGTTTTGATTGCGGTAGTATCGGCGGCTTCGTTGAGGCCACCAACTATTATTATCAACACCAATACCTTACACGCTAAAAAGTCCCATATTTTAAAATGCAAATTTGCTGTTCTAATGGATTCTGAATCTGCACCAAACAAAGCGACCGTTACCAATCAGGCGGACTTTCTTGAACAGGTAGTTTCGCAGTGGCAAAGGGCCATTACGAATGAAGATTCAATTTCTTTATTTTTAATCGAAGTTGATCAGTTTGATGATATCCGTCATAAGAGCGGCTGCCTGCGAAAAATTAGCAACGCCATTGATGCCATTTTGAATCGAGATAATGACTTTATCACCCGCTTCAGCCGCAAAAAAATTATGTTTGTAACATCCAGCATGACCTACCTGCAAACCCGTCAGCTGGCAGAGCGTATTCATCAGGTAGTGTCCGCGCTAAACCTGACGTTAATTGAAGACGACATCACAACGTCTCCCGTTACCGTCAGTATTGGTCACCTTACCTACACACCAATTCCGTCTGGCAGCTATGGGATTCTCGATTTAATCAGCAATATTATTAAGCTATGCCGCCAGGCTAAACAGGCCGGTGGTAACTGCAGTAAAACACGCCTTTACAGCCGTGTACTACGATGATCCTCAATCAACTTTAAGGCTGGCAAAAAATAGCAATAGTTGATATATTGCTGCTGCTGAAAAAATTGGATAAAAACATTATGCTGAAAAAACTTGATTCATTACTGATTGAAAAATTCCCGCATATTATTATGGCGTTCACATTTTTCTGGTTGGCGCTGGTCGGTTACGGACTGCTTAACAACTGATTGCCTGTGTAAATTGCCAAAAAAAACCGGCCCTTCTGCCGGTTTTTTTTCGCCTGTAATAGCAGTACAATTAATTAACGTTTGATTCAGATCAACAGCTCTCCTAGCACGGTCACGCATAGTATGCCGTCAGTTAACTAAACGTTGGAGGATGTTATGCATAAGCTGAACGAATGGATTATGTCGCACTTTTTTGAATTGATTGTATTGTTGTCGGTGCTTTGTCTGGGCTTGGTATTACTGGGCTTTGTTATGGGCTAAGTAGGAATGTCTGGCTAGCCAGTACCTGACCGTTTACCCTTAAAAGGATTTTGTGCTGTCCCGGGTACAGTTTGCGGGTAGTCAGTTGCTGCATTTTTTGGTGTTTGCGTAAATCAATCTGTTGCCCTGGCGCCAGTACTAATCGCTGCCAAAAAAACACTTTTACCGAAGCAACACCATTTGCGCGCTTCAACCATAATTCATAATCTATCAATAGTGGCTGTTTTTGTTCGCTACAATTCTTAATCGTCAATTTTAGCGTGACTGTTTCTCCAATGTAGCACTGGATTTCAACTAATTGAAATGTGACATCTAGGGATAAATCCGTCTGATAGCCCAATAATGTCAGTGCCACCGGGTCCGCTTGTTTTTGCAGGCTGCGCAACGCCCTGCGAATGATCCATTGTCTTGCCGGTGTCGCCGCTTTTTGCCAGCGTTGGCATAAATCTAAAATCTGCTGTGGATGATCTTTACTGAGATCATTTAAATGATTGGCCACCGATTTTTGTACATAGACACTGTCATCATCTTTCAGTTTGTCCAGTAATGCCAATGCTTGCTGCAGAGGAATATGCG
>JBFJJO010000156.1:0-4156 GCA_041612215.1 Methylophaga sp. | reverse complement strand
GTGGCGCCTTGGCCATTATCACGATCCGCACAGGTTTCATCGGTACCAACGCGCCAATGTCGATGCATCAATACCCAGCCAGTAAGCCAGACGGAGCCACCACATCAAAAAAATCGTTCGCCATAAACCATTGCCATCCCAACGCCGGCCAGCGGTTGTAACGTTATAAGGCAAGCAGGCGGGCTTATCAATGGCTTTCAAGCGTTTGCTGAAGGCAATATCTTCCATCAGTGGCTGTTCCGGAAAACCACCAAGCTGTTCGAAAAAGGATCGGCGCATGAACATCGCTTGATCACCTGTGGCGATCCCTGTCAGCCGTGAGCGCCAGTTCATCATCAGTGCCACCATCGGCAAAAGTCGATGCTTACCTGAAATACGGACATCAAAGCGACCCCAAAGTTGTGCTGACAATGCTTGTGCCACCCAATGATCTGCTTGTTCAGGCAAGCGTGTATCAGCATGCAAAAATAACAAATGTTTTGCATGGGTAATTTTTGCCCCCGCATTCATCTGTCTGGCCCTGCCCGGTTCACTTTGAATCAATGTAAATCTATTGTGGATTTTGGCAGGGCCATCATCTGTGCTGCCACCATCAACAATGATGATCTCTGCCCCGCGATCATGGAAACTGTCTAAATGGGCCATCAGCGAAGTCATATTAGCCGCCTCATTAAGGATTGGCACAATAATGGCCAGTGATGCAGTCATTGCTTATCGTCTAAGCAACAGTCACATTCGATCTGCATTGCCTGACCGTTCTCTATGACGACCACATGCTTGGCTAAAAGCGTATTCTCTTGAACATGACCACCCGGATCAGCCAGCGCGCTGCTGGAAAACCATACCAACGTTAACCACAGACGCCGGCTTATCATCAGGCGCGCCGCTGCCAGCGAAAAAACCGATCCAGCCATTTAAACAACCACTGCGGGGCATGATTACGTTTCCACTCGCCGGCAGCGTATTTGTTGGCTTCTGCCCAGGTCGGATAAGTGTGAATGGTGCCCAGAATTTTGTTCAGGCCCAGCCCGTGTTTCATTGCCAAAACAAATTCGGCCAACAGTTCACCGGCATGTTCACTGACGATGGTAACCCCCAGAATGCGATCCTTACCCGGCGGCGTGAGCACCCTGACAAAGCCATGGGCAGCGCTATCAGCAATGGCCCGATCCAAATCGCTGATATCATATTGGGTCAACTCATAATCAATACCTTGCTCACGCGCATCAAGTTCATTTAAGCCCACCCGGGCAACTTCCGGATCAATAAAGGTTGTCCAGGGGATAACCCGATAATCGGCTTTAAATTTTTTAAATTGACCAAACAACGCGTTCACAGCGGCATACCACGCCTGATGTGCAGCAGTATGCGTAAACTGATAAGGTCCAGCCACATCCCCCGCAGTATAAATATTGGGATAACGGGTTTGCAGAAAACCATTGGTACTCAGTGTACGTTCAGATTCAATACCCAGCTTTTCAAGGCCGTAACCGTCAAGACGGGCTTTTCGGCCCAATGCAACAATTACGCTGTCAAAAGCAACACGCTTGTCGCCCTCAGCATGCCGTAAAATCGCGACCTTTTCATCTGCCTGCAATTCAAAGCTGACCGCTTCATGACTAGTCAACACTTCTACACCACTGTCTTGTAGCGCCTTTAATGCAAGCTCAGAGACTACCGCATCTTCCCGCCCCAGTATTTGTGGCGAACGTTCGACCTGTGTCACTTTTGAACCCAGTCTGGCAAATGCCTGGGACAGTTCCGAACCAATCGGGCCACCGCCCAATACCAATAAACGTCCGGGCGGTGCATCCATAGCAGCAAACGCCTCCCATAGCGTATCGCTGGTGAGGTAATTTGTTTCATTAATGCCCGGCAAATCCGGTACCAGTGGTTCAGCGCCCGTTGCAATAACAATGCTACGGGTTGTTAAGGTCTGTGTTTCACCGTTGTGCAGTTTTATTTGCACACGCCAGGGATCGATAAGCGTCGCGTAGCCCTGCAATACTTCAACACCGAGCCGGGTATAGCGTTCGATACTGTCATGCGGTTCCACCTTCGCGATAGTGTCGTGCACCCGCTGCATAACGCGCTTGAAGGAAAATTGTGGTGCAGCATTGTCAAGACCGTAGCGATCAGCCTCTCGCATCTGTTGGGCTAACTTGGCCGAGCGAATAATTGCCTTACTGGGCACGCAGCCATAGTTAAGACAATCGCCGCCCATTTTATGGGCTTCTATCAGCGTCACTTTCGCCTTAACGGTTGCCGCGATATAGGATGAAACCAGTCCCGCTGCGCCAGCACCGATAACCACCAGATTACGATCAAAGTTTTTGGGTTTTTGCCAGCCTTTATAGACGCGGCGGCGCTGAATAATATTGAGCAATTTTTTTGCCAGTAACGGGAAAATGCCCAATAAGGCGAACGAAGCCAGCAAATCAAATGACATGATGCCGCCCAGGCTGTCGAGCTGTGCAAGTTGTGTCCCGGCATTCACATAAACCAGTGTGCCCGCCAACATCCCAAGCTGACTGACCCAGTAAAATGTCCAGGTTTTGATAGGCGTTAAACCCATCACTAAATTGATCACAAAAAAGGGAAAAATCGGTACCAGCCGCAAGGTAAATAGGTAAAAGCCACCTTCACGCTCAATGCCGGCGTTAAGTGTTTTCAGGCGATTGCCGAAACGCTGCTGCACCCAGTCTTTGAGGAGAAATCGTGATACCAGGAATGCCAGTGTCGCGCCAATGGTGGATGCAAATGAAACCAATAACAGCCCCCACCACAGGCCAAACAAGGCCCCGCCAGCGAGCGTCATCACCGCTGCGCCGGGTAGCGACAATGCAGTGACAATGATGTACACCAACATAAACAAACCGCCCACAAGCAGTGGTTGTGCCAATCTTAAGGCCTCAAATTCAGACATGCTTTGTTTGAGATTGGTCAGTGATAAATATTGCTGCAAATCCAGCACAAAAAACGCAGCGATTAAAACCAAAAGCATAGTAACCAGAATTTTCTTCATGCTGGTAACTTCCTGATAAAAAATGCCACTCGGGCATTAATCACAATGCACCGCCACAGCTGCTGCCCTGTCCTGCCGTGCAACCGTAGCAATGATCGGCAGTCATAATCGTCTCACCCATGCCATCTGCATTTTGCAAGTCCCGCAGATGTCGTCGCTGTTTGCCGCCCATTGGCAGACCCAGCATTTGATTGAAATCACAGTCAAATAAATAACCCTGCCAATCAACACTGATTACATGCCGGCACATGACCTCATTCAGGTTTTGCGGTTGATGATTCGCTTTGAGTAACTCGAGGTAATCCTCAAACTGACCCTTGGAAATCAACATAGAGCCAAAACGATTGATGGGCATATTGGTAATGGTAAAAAGCTGATTGAACTGGATGTCAAAATGCTTTTTGAGCTCGCGTTTATAATCCTTCTGGAGTTGTTGTTGCGATGGCGGCAGACTCGGACCCTGCGGGTTATACACCAGATTTAGTTTCAGCCTTGAGTCTGGTTGCCCGTAGCCCAGCGCATTAAGTTTTAACAACCCTTCGATACTGCGACCAAATACGCCTTTACCCCGCTGCTTATCGACATTTTCCATTGAATAACAAGGCAGTGACGCTACAACCTCTACCTGATGCTCTGCCAGAAAGGCCGCCAAATCCTCATAGCCAGGCTCGGTGAGAATGGTCAGGTTGCAACGATCAATAACATGGACACCTGCTTGGCGTGCAGCTGTCACCAGATATTTAAAACGCTGGTGCATTTCAGGTGCACCTCCCGTCAGATCCAGTGTTGCAATTTGACCAGACTGCAATAGATTGACCAATAGTTCAGTGTTGGCATCATCCATCATCTCAGTACGATTAGGCCCGGCATTGACATGGCAATGCACACAAGTTTGATTGCACAGATAACCCAAGTTGACCTGTAATGTTTCCAATGCCCGGCGCTTGATTGCAGGAAACGTTCCCGGCGTCAGTTTAGAAAGTGTTTCATGCATAAAGAATCCTTAATGCGGTCATTGACTCGACTCCGCCACAAAAGCCAATTCAACAACAAGCAGCTCCCCCATCGCTATTAACAGATGTCAAAGCAAATGGTATTTGCACACCGCAACCTGCAAAAATACCGTAATGC
>JBFJJO010000155.1:0-4156 GCA_041612215.1 Methylophaga sp. | reverse complement strand
GGAAACATCTTCAAATTCAACAAAGCCGCTGAAACCATGGAAAGTCGCCGTTTTATAGCCCAGCGTGCTGCGAAGCGTAAAGGCATCAGCTTCCTTATCGATGCCATCCTGATCGACGTTTTCATAACGGGCACGTGCAGAAAAACTGACTTTGCCGGACGTCATTGCTTCAATGAAAGTGTCATCTGCTGCGACCTGCGGTACGACGAATAAACTGCTCAACGTCACAGTAAACAGGCTCAACGCAAATGGTCGGTTAATTTTTTTCATTCTGATTCCTCTAAAAAACAAAAAGCCATGCACCGCAACTGCGGGAAACATGGCTGCATTACCAAGGGCTGACACTGCGACGTTACAGTGCACAAATTTATCTGAGCTTAAATAGGCAAGATGTATGCCTATTTTTAATTTATTGAATTATATGGGTTTTATGAAAGGGTGGAACATTTAACCAGCACCATGAAGGTGCTAGCTGTCCATCCCAGTGCGCGCCAGAACCTGTTTCAGTTCAGGAATACAGGAACCGCAGTTACCACCCGCCTGACAAGCGGCGGTAATTTGCTCGACGTTTTGCAATTTTTGCTCACTGATCGCCTTGCAAATTGTTTGTTCGGCAACGCCAAAACAGGCACAAATCATCGGTCCCAAATCAACCTGACCACCGGGTGCTTTTCCCATAAGCAGACTTTGTCTCTGGGCATTATCGAGTTGGCCGGCAGCAAATAATTGGCTGAGCCAACTGCGATCCGGCAAATGATGATCCGGCCCGATGAATACGACTGCCTGCAACTGTTCATTAACCACTTTACCGGCGCGGTAGCGGCCGGCTTTTTTATCAGCAAATTCCAGCCACTCACCATCCTGACCAATCACCGTTTGTGCCCAATATGACGGATTTAATAAAGCTTGTTCACCGGCCAGTTCATAGCGCCAGAATTGCTGGCCCCTAACTTTTACCCAGTAACTGGTTTGCGCCAGATCCAGTGGCTGCCGGGATAAAATAAAGCCATGCCATAAAGCTTTAAACGGACGAATGGCCACTGCCGTTTGTTTGGTCTGTGGTTGGCCCGATATCGGATCGGTAATCGGTGCCACCAATGCATCAGCAATCGCATGTGCGGCAAACTGGCCATTCCAGTGAATTGGCACAAACACACTGCCCAGCCGCTGTGCATTGCTGCAATGTACCCGGCCAATTAAACGGCCATAGGGACTCTCAACCACTGCCAACGATTTATCAGCACATTGCCAGCGCGCCGCATCACGCGGATGCATCTCGATAATGGGTTCTGGCGTGTGATGACTCAAACGTGGTGCCCGGCCGGTACGGGTCATGGTATGCCATTGATCACGAATACGGCCGGTATTTAAAATCAACGGATAATTTTCGGTATCCGACAGTTGTGGGTATTGCGGCGTCACCGGCACCATACGGGCTTTGCCGGAAGGGGTAAAAAACTGACCATCGGCAAACAAACGTGCCGTACCCTGAGGTTTTGAGGCCGGCAATGGCCACTGCAGGGGTTGATAATCGGCAAAGGCAGCATCATTGAAATCGGCCAGCGCACTGATATCAAAATCGCGGCTACCTGCATTTTCAAAACCCGATAAGGCAGCATGTTCACGAAATACATCCAGCGATGATTTAAAGTCAAACGCATTGGCAAAGCCCATCCGGGCAGCGACATCGCTGATAATTTGCCAGTCCGACTTAGCCTCACCCGGTGCCTGTAAAAATGCACGCTGTCGTGAAATCCGCCGCTCGGAATTAGTGACGGTGCCATCTTTCTCGCCCCAGGCCAGTGCCGGCAGTAATACATCGGCAATTTCGGTGCAATCAGTACGCGACTCACAATCACTGACCACAACAAATTCGCAGTTTTGCAACGCTGTTTTCACCGCGCTGGCATCCGGCAGACTGACAACAGGATTGGTCGCAATGATCCATACCGCTTTGATTTTGCCACTGGCCACGTCGGCAAACATATCTACTGCTTTGGCACCGGCGGTTTGGGCAAGATTATCAGTACCCCAGAAACGGCTGACCCGATCGTGATGTTCGGCGTTGCCCAGTTCCATATGGGCAGCCAGTTGATTGGCCAGACCACCGACTTCACGGCCGCCCATGGCATTGGGTTGGCCAGTCATCGAAAATGGCCCCATACCCGGCTGACCAATTCGGCCGGTCGCCAAATGGCAGTTAATAATGGCATTACATTTATCGGTGCCGCTGGCTGACTGGTTGATACCTTGCGAAAACACCGTGACCACTTTGGGTGTTTTAGCGAATAGCTGGAAGAATTCAGCCACATCGGTTTCGCTGAGTTCACAAGCTAATGCGGTTTTGGGAATACTGCCAGTGGTCTCTTTGGCGGCCTGCAACGTCGCGGCAAACCCTTCGACATGCTGCTCGATATAATTCCAGTCGAGCGCATCGCAATCCTTTAAATAATTCAGCAAGCCGTTAAATAAAAAGGCATCACTGCCCGGCTTTACTGATAAAAACAGATCGGCAATATCGCAGGTAGCCGTTTTACGGGGATCGATAACCACCACTTTCATGTTCGGCCGTGCTTCTTTGGCAGCACTGATACGCTGAAATAACACCGGATGACACCAGGCTAAATTGGAACCTGTCAGGATCAACAAGTCACAGCTTTCCAGATCTTCGTAATTACACGGTACTGCATCGCTGCCAAAGGCGCGTTTATGCGCGGCTACGGCAGATGACATACAAAGCCGTGAATTGGTGTCGATATTACCGCTGCCAATAAAGCCTTTCATCAGCTTGTTGGCCGTGTAATAGTCTTCGGTCAAAATCTGTCCCGAGACATAAATCGCCAAAGCATCGGGACCGTATTCATTGATGACGCGCTGAAATTCGCCGGCCACTTTATCCAGCGCCTGATCCCAGCTGGTCCGCTGACCCGCGATATGCGGATACAACAAACGATCTTCAAGACCCAAAGTATCACCGAGCGCTGACCCCTTAGAACACAAACGACCGAAATTGGCAGGATGTGAAGGATCGCCGGCAATTGTCACCGTTCCGTCAGACTCGGGTGTCGCTAAGACACCACAGCCGACACCACAATAAGGACAAGTTGTGCGGGTGGTTGTAGCCAAAATCAGCTCCTCTACAAAGCGATAAACACCACACCGTTTTCCACTTTAGTGGCAAAACTACGCGTACAACCTTCATCGGGGCCGGTGGCCTCGCCACTGCCTAAATCAATTACCCAGTTATGCAATGGGCAGGCCACCCGTTTATCGTAAACAATCCCCTGCGATAAAGGGCCTTTTTTATGCGGACACTGATCAAACAGGGCAAATACTTCATCATTACTGGTTCGAAATACGGCGACATCGCCATCTTTACTATTTAAAACACGCGCCCCTTTTTGTGGAATATTTTCCAGCGGGCCCACTTCTGTCCAATTTGTTTCCATTAACCTACCTGCTTAATCGGGATATATTTTTGCGGCTGTTTGGCGACTTCTTCAGCCCATGGATCATTCTGAGCATTTTTCTGTGACTCATAAAAACGCTCTGCCAGCGCCTTTCGATTAGCCTCATCTTCAACGACCAGTAACTGCACATGCTTCAGACCCACCCGTTCAATCCACGGTGCCGTCCGCTCCAAATAGTGGCCTTCTTCACGATAAAGCTGCATATAAGCAGCAATGTATTCCATGGCTTCTTCTTCGGTAGCCACTTTGCACAGGAAGTCAGTAGCACGCACCTTGATGCCGCCATTGCCGCCCACATGGAGTTCATAGCCTGAATCGACACATACCACGCCAATATCTTTAATCGTGGCTTCGGCGCAGTTACGCGGACAACCCGACACGGCGATCTTGAATTTATGCGGCGTCCAACTGCCCCAGGTCATTTTTTCGACCTTGATACCCAAACCAGTGGAATCCTGGGTACCAAATCGGCACCATTCGCTACCCACACAGGTTTTAACGGTACGCAGCGCCTTGCCATAACCATGACCGGAAACAAAACCGGCCTCGCTTAGATCGGCCCACATTTTTGGCAGATCGTCTTTTTTAATACCCAGTAAATCGATACGCTGACCACCGGTAATTTTCACCGTCGGCACGTTATATTTATCAGAAATATCGGCAATGGCCCGCAGCTCACGCGGATT
>JBFJJO010000154.1:0-4160 GCA_041612215.1 Methylophaga sp. | reverse complement strand
GTTAATCAGGGCGCCCGCAATAATCTCGGTTACAGCATGGATGAGCTGCGACAAATGACGCCGCTGGATTTAAAGCGTGATTTTAATCGCGACCAGCTGATGCAAAAACTTCGACCACTGCAACAAAGCCAGCAAACCCGACAGCAATTTGAAACCTATCACTGGCGCAAAGATAACAGTCGTTATCCGATCAGCGCCTCAGTGCAGTTGGATCGTTACGGTGATCGTAAAGTCTTTGTGGTCATCGCAGACGATATTAGCGAACGTAAGCGCGTTGAACAGGAATTGCTGGCCGAACGATCTTTGCTACGGGGCATCATTGATTCCACACCCGATATGATTTTCTGCAAAGACACCACAGGAGCATATATCCGTTGTAATAAGGCAGTTGAACAGTTGCTGGCCATGTCGGAAGCCGAAATCATCGGCAAAACCGATTTTGAATTATTTCCTGAAGCAGAAGCCCATAGCTTCATTGAACATGACCGGTTGGCGATTGCCGGCGGCGTCAGTCATTTAAATGAAGAAACCCTGACCTATCCGGACGGTCGACAAATATTACTGGAAACCCTGAAAACAACGTTTCGTAATGCCCAGGGCGAAGCGTTGGGGACACTCGGAATCGGTCGCGACATTACTGGTCAGCGCCATGCTGAGCATGCCTTAAAGCTTGCCGAGATGGTTTTTGAAAACAGTAATGAGGGGATTATCATTACCGATTCGGAAAACCGGATTATTCGTGTAAACACGGCGTTTACGGCCATGACGGAGTACCAGGAAGCCGAGGCTATCGGCCAGAATCCGTCATTATTGCAGTCCGGTAAACATGACAGTCATTTTTACCAGGAATTATGGTCGGCACTGGACCGTAATGGCAAATGGTCGGGCGAAATCCATAATCGGCGTAAAAATGGTGAGATCTACTTGCAATGGCTATCTATCACACAGGTCAATAATGCGGAGGGAGAACGACAAAACTATGTCGCCATCATGTCTGATATCAGCAAATTCCGTGAAGCTGAGCAACGGATCAGCTTTCTGGCACATCACGATGTACTGACCAAACTGCCCAATCGGGCATTGCTGAGTGACCGGATTCGGCAAGCAATTATTGCCTGTGATCGACATCATCAAAAGCTGGCATTGCTGTATATGGATCTGGATCGCTTTAAGTTTATCAATGACAGCCTCGGTCATGCGATTGGCGATCTTTTGCTGATCGCTGTTGCTGGTCGCCTCGTTGCTCAGGTACGTGAGCAAGACACCGTCTGTCGTACCGGTGGCGATGAATTTATTATCTTGCTGCCCGATTCAGATGCCGATGGCGCCGCCCATGTCGCCCAGAAAGTCGTTGAAAAAATGACCAAACCCTTCGAAATTGAAGGTAACCAACTATTTATCAGTTTATCTACCGGCATCAGTATTTATCCTGATAATGGCAGCAATGCTGAAACGCTTAATAAGCACGCCGATACGGCAATGTACCGGGCAAAAAATGCCGGTCGAAATCAATATCAGTTCTTTACCGAAGAAATGCATTCGCAAATCGTTCATAAGCTGGAATTAGAACATGCACTGCGGTTTGCGTTGACACGTAACGAGTTATATCTGGAATTTCAACCACAGATTGATGTGGCAGCCAATCGCATCATCGGCGCTGAAGCCTTGTTGCGTTGGCAGCATCCACAACTGGGCAATATTTCACCATTGGAATTTATCCCCATTGCCGAAGAAACAGGCATGATTAATACCATAGGCGATTGGGTTCTTAATAACGCCATTGAACAGTGCAAGCAGTGGTGCGATGCCGGGCACCAGGATATTGTCATGGCGGTTAACCTGTCAGCAGTGCAATTCAATGACCCGACGTTGGTAAGCAATATTGTCGATATTCTTAAAGCTCATCAATTACCGGCAGCCCATTTGGAGCTGGAAATCACTGAATCAGTCGCTATGCTCAATATTGAACTGACCATCAAACAATTGCGTTTACTATCTGATGCAGGGATCCACCTGTCGCTCGATGATTTCGGTACCGGTTATTCCTCACTTAATTATTTAAAAAAATTCCCTATCCACAAGCTGAAAATCGATCAGGGTTTTGTCTTTGATATGCTTGATGACGAAGACGATGCAGCGATTGTTGATGCCGTCATTACTTTAGCCCGATCACTGGGCTTAAAAACCCTGGCCGAGGGCGTCGAAACCCATGCACATTTGCTGGCATTACAGGAAAAGGGTTGTGATTTTATGCAAGGCTATTATTTCAGCCGGCCGGTAGGTGCCGAGAAATTTATCGGTCTGTTAAATAAACGCCCCTTACCCTGAGCTTCACGCTACACTGATAAAAACGGTAAAGGAGCCTCCATGCGACAACAACAAATCGACCAAATCGAAGTGCTGCTGCACTTTAACCTTGAAACCACTTTACAAGGGTTAAAAATTCATCATGATGCACGTCCGGGTCTTATCAACGCGGCTAAACAGTTACACGAACTGGGATTGATCACTGAACATGATGGCGGTTATCTAACCGATTTAGGCCACGAAGCGGCTGAGCATTTACAGCTGGCGCTGCACATTATGAAACCTATCAGCTGAGCCGCTGATAAATTTCAAAACAGTAATCAAACTGGTTTTTGGCATCTGCTGTATGGCTTTCCTGCGACAGCAGCTGCCATTGCTGCCAGTTGATTTCCGGAAACCAGGTATCGCCGTCTAAGGCTGTTAATACCCGCGTTAAGTACAGTTTGTCAGCTTTAGGCAATAACTGCTGATACAACGAAGCACCGCCCATCAGCATCACCTCTGCTTCGTCAGCACACATGGCAAAAGCAGTATCCGGGTCCCGAGCCAGTTCACAACCTTGCGCGGGCTGGTAATCGGTTTGACTAGTCACCACAATATTACGCCGTCCGGGTAGTGCTCGACCTATCGAGTCATGGGTATTACGGCCCATAATTAGAGGCTTTCCCATTGTAGTACGTTTGAAAAATTGCAGATCGCCAGACAAGCGCCAGGGTAGCTGATTTTCTTTACCAATCAATCTATTTTCATCCATAGCCACAATTATCGATAACATCAGTAAGTCCCAGAGAAAATGCCGCAACAGCATATCAGTTATACACTGGCGGCCGTTAAATTAAGCCTGTGAAAAAACATTCTCCCGCTAATTCAGTCATGAATAAATAGCCCTTTCGCGCTGACATACTTTTTTAATATTGTTATTACTTACAACAACTTAAAATTTCACCCTACACTGTATAAAGTCTGTACAGGATCGGTATGCTTACTGGCACAGGGGGGATCATAACTTGTGGATAACCTCACCTGTGGATAACTACACTATTTATCCACAGGTGTCCCGTGCCGCAAAAGTAAAGTTACCCACAAGGGAGATACCAGATAAGTTGTTCATTTACAGCCACAAAACAAATTTATCCCGGTATTCACAGGTAATAAACATTAACATCACTAAAGATCTTTCTATCTATTAAGTTATATTGATTAATGTCCTGCATCATCGAAATCGCCATCAACTGTCCACTCAGACAAACATTTGATTATTTGTCAGATGAATCTGCCCGACTTTGGCATAAAGGTATGCGCGCCAAAGTATCATTTGCCAATAAAACCGTTATTGGCATCGTGACAGCCGTAAAACCGATTGAAAATCAGGATCGTAAATTAAAACCCATTATCGAACGTCTCGACGAAACTGCTTGCGTTGATAAAGAATTATTTGCGCTAATTCTCTGGCTGAGCCGGTATTATCACCATCCGTTGGGCGATTGTTTTGCCACTGCCTTGCCAAAAAAAATCCGCCAGGGAGAACCGCTGCAAGCCAATCAGCAAACTATCTGGAAAATCACCAATAACAAGCCGGTCAAACTCGGCCCGAAACAGCAACAAGTCCTGACAGCCTTGCAGCAATGCCCAAAAGGACTCAGTGAAACAGAACTGAAAACCAGACTGGGTTCTGTCAAAAACAGTCTGCTGGGCTTGGAACAAAAAAAATTGATCCGCCGTTTTCAACAAGCGGACGTTCAAATAACGCAGGAAATTACTGAAAAAACCTGGCCACTCAATGATGATCAGTTACAGATCTGCAAAGTCATTGAACAAACTAGCGATAAGTTTCAGCCATTCCTGCTCCATGG
>JBFJJO010000153.1:0-4204 GCA_041612215.1 Methylophaga sp. | reverse complement strand
AGTACAACCTCGGCAAACCCTTGTTGTTTATATGGGCCTTGCTGGATTGCCTGAACTTAGCAAACAATTGCTAAAACACGGTATGGCTGCAGATATGCCTGCGGCATTGGTGCAACAGGGGACTACCGAAAATCAAAAAGTCTGGACATCAACGATTGCTGAGTTACCGGGACTTGCTGAGCGAGAACAGCCAATTGCGCCGACCTTGCTTATCATTGGTGAAGTGGTCAAATTACATGGTCAGTTGGCTTGGTTTTGAGTCTATAACATCATGCCTGTAGCGGCTTTTATGAAAAATAGGAATTTTTCCTAATTCCCTGTGAAACATCGCGTGCTAGCATTCGACCCAGCTTCATAGAAAGCGTAATACATAACAATATAAAATCTGGGAGAATTTAAGAATGGCTATACCATATCGGCGTCGGCTACTGCCTGCGTTACTGCTGTCTGCGCTGGGAGCCTCAATGGCCGCGTACGCAGAAGAAGATAATGTTGAACTGAGCAACATTGAAGTCATTGGTACGACGCCAATCGGTGGTGTTGGTCTGGAAGCAGATAAAATCGCCGCTAATGTTCAATCTGCCAATGCAGAAGATATTGAACGTACACAGGCATTGGATATTTCTGACTTTCTTAACCAGAATTTTGGCAGTATCAGCCTTAATAGCGCTCAAAACAATCCATTCCAGCCAGACCTTAAATACCGTGGCTTTACCGCATCACCACTGGTTGGTAATGCGCAGGGTTTATCAGTTTATATGGATGGCATTCGTGTCAACGAGCCGTTTGGTGATGCGATTAACTTTGAGCTTATTCCAGAAGCAGCTATTGCCAATATGAATCTGATCCCGGGCTCTAATCCGGTATTTGGTTTAAATACGTTGGGTGGTGCACTGTCGATCGAAACCAAAGATGGTTTCCGAAATCCGGGCCATAGTCTGGAGGCTTACACTGGTTCATTTAACCGTGATTCCGGTACCATTGAAAGCGGCGGTAGCGATGGTAATCTGGCCTATTACGTTACGGGCTCTATTACCAAAGAAGATGGCTGGCGGGATTTTTCACCATCTCGGGTTGAGCAGTTCTTTTCTAAATTGAGCTATGCCGATGAAGATTCAACACTGGACTTCACTTTCCTGGGTGTGGATAGCGATTTAAACGGTAATGGTGCGGCTCCAATTGAATTGGTAGCGATGGATCGCGAAGCGGTCTTCACGCACCCTGATAATACCCAGAATGAATTACGTCAGTTTGGCTTAAATGGTTCACATTGGCTTAGAGATGATGTGATGTTGTCGGCCAATACTTATTACCGTGTCAGTGATCGCAGTACCTTTAATGGTGATGGTTCTGAGCTGGAAGTTAATGGCGACCAAGATATTGTCGATGATGATGGTGATGTGCTGGTTAACGGTGCCCAGTTTGGTTTTCAAGAAGAAGATTTTGTTGCCCTGAACAATACCAGTGAAACCGAACAGGACAGTTATGGCTTCAGCTTACAAAGCACATTCCTGAAACCACTGTTTGGCCGTGAAAATCAGCTGATTGTTGGCGCCGGCTATGATCGATCTGATGTTGATTACAGTTCACAATCAGAAATTGCGCGTTTCACACCGTCACGGGGTACGGATGGAACGGGTGTCATTATTGATGAAACGATTGTTGACGGTAATATTCAGACCGATACCTATAGTGTGTTCTTTACTAACACCCACTCTCTGACAGATCGTTTGGATTTGACGATTGCCGGCCGTTATAACTGGATTGCCATTGATATCTCCGGTACCAGTAAAGGTGGTGAGCAAGATCTGAATGAAGCCGGTAATACGCATGATTTCAAACGCTTCAACCCGTCGGTTGGCCTCACTTATGCGGTTAATGAAAATATGACGGCTTATGGTAGTTACAGTGAGTCAAATCGTGCACCAACCCCATCAGAGCTTACTTGTTCAGAGCCTGATGTACCATGTGCATTGCCTAATTCATTCTTGGCGGATCCACCTTTGGAAGATGTCATTGCCCGCACAGTTGAAGCTGGTTTACGTGGTCAGGAAGGTGCAATTGGCTGGAACGCTGGCGTATTTTATACCGAGTTGAAAGATGATTTGTTCTTCTTCCCGGCGGTTGAAGATGATGTTGATGACCCACGTCTTAACGTAGGTATCTTTGACAATATTGATAAAACGGCCCGTGCCGGTATTGAGTTAGGCTTATTTGGTTCTCATGACCGCTTAAACTGGTTTGCGAATTATTCTTATATTCGTGCCACATTCGAGGATGAGTTCCAATACGCTCGGGAAGTTGATGATGAAGTGACCACATTCACAGTTAAGAAGGGTGACCGTCTGCCAAGCATTCCGGCGCATAATTTCAAAATCGGTGCAGATTATGCGTTTACCGATAAATTGTCACTTGGCTTTACTGCTAACTATGCTTCAAGTCAGTATTACCGTGGTGATGAAGCCAATGTTGATAAGAAAATCAGCCACTATAAGGTTATGAATCTGCATGGTCGTTATAAGGCGACTAAGAATCTGCAGTTCTTTGCCAAGGTTGATAACGTCTTTGACAGTGAATACAACACCTTTGGTTTGTATGGTGAACCAGATGAAGCACCGGGCTTTGATTTCGAAGATCCGCGCTTTGTTGGTGCCAGCTCTCCGCGAGCCGGCTGGATTGGCTTTAAATACACGATGTAAAACTATTAATGAAAAAGGCCGCACTTGTTGCGGCCTTTTTTTATAGATTAAGACAGACATTGAAAAGGAACTAATATGCTGCAGATTCTGATGACCTTAGTCGTATTTATGCCGGGACACGCAGAGGCCATGGATAAAGTCACTGACCGCTTTGAAATCTGTATGCAAAAGGTTTTGCACCAACAACCCGGCCAAATCATCAAGGTTGAGAAGAAGCATGAGTCCGGCAAAATGATGTATGAATTTGATGTCCGTGGCGAAGATGGTCTGGATTGGGATATCGAGTGTGTGCAGGACACCGGTGAAATCTGGGAAGTCGAGCGGGAAGTGCAAAATCCCAATGATCCATTGTTTAAATCCAAAGTAACTGTCGGTGAAAGCGCTGCTCGTAAAATTGTCTTAAAAGCGTATCCAGGTTTTATTCGTGAAGTTGAATACGAAGTTGAATCAAATGGTACCGCTGTTTATGAGTTTGATATCGACATGGACAATGGTCGTGAAATGAAAGTCGAAATCAATGCAACTAACGGTGTTGTGCATGAAGCCAATCAGGAAATCTGGCAGATTGGCTGGGAATAATCAGCAAAAACGCAGCGATAAATCCAGCGCCTTGATATCTTTGGTCAATGCGCCTACTGAAATGCGATCGACGCCGGTTTCGGCAATTTTTCGGATATTGTTCAGCGAAATACCACCCGAGGCTTCCAGCTTCGCTGGGCCTTGATTTAAATCAACGGCCTGCTTTAAATCCGTCAGCGTAAAATTATCCAGCAAAATAATATCTGCCTGTGCATTCAGGGCTTGTTTTAGCTCATCCAGATTTTCCACTTCAACTTCCACTGAAATATTAGGATGTAATGTGCGTGCCTGTATCACGGCAGCTTTAATACTGCCCGCAGCCAGAATATGATTTTCTTTAATCAAGATGGCATCAAATAAACCAAATCGATGATTTATGCCACCGCCACAACGCACCGCATATTTTTGTGCCATCCGAAAACCGGGTAAGGTTTTACGGGTATCCAACAAAGCCACAGGCAGGCCGTTCAGTTCATCCGCATAACGTCTCGTCAGACTGGCCGTAGCAGATAGCGTTTGCAGAAAATTCAGCGCCGTTCTTTCAGCGGTCAGAATGTGCCGAGCAGCACCACTGATTTCGCAAATAACATCATTTGCACTTAATCGCTCAGCATCCAGTTTTTGCCAGTGAATTTTAATCGCGGGATCTAATTGCTGAAAGACAGCATTAACCCAGTCACTGCCGCAAAGCACGCCATCTTCCCGACAAATCAACCGGGCATTGGCTTGTGTGTCTGCGGGTATCAAATCGGCTGTTAAATCCTGCTGGCCAATATCTTCAAGCAGAGCAAGTTTAACCTGTGATTGAATAAAATCGGTGGGAATAGGATTCGTAATGGACATAAATATTTCTTGGCAAATCAAAATAGGGTAACCGCTCGGCGTTTGATAATCTATGGCTGAAAATCAAAACACGAGGTGCAAGT
>JBFJJO010000152.1:0-4223 GCA_041612215.1 Methylophaga sp. | reverse complement strand
GTCTGTCGATGGCAATCAACTTTGATAATGCACTGGGTATTCACGCTGATGCGTTGCGGGTGCGTACGCAACGGGCAGAAATGCTGGCAACTAATCTGGCCAATGCCGATACACCCAACTTTAAAGCCAAAGATATTGATTTTCGTGAAGCCTTAAAAGCGGCAACGTCTGGTCAAAGCGGCAATCTTAATACAACTCATCAAAAGCATATTCCGCTCACGGGCAATGGCCCTGATAACCCGCAAGTGCAATACCGGACAACGGTTCAGGACTCGCTGGATGGTAATACAGTGGATGAACAAATCGAACAGGCACAGTTTATGCAGAATGCTGTTCAGTACCAGGCGACGCTGGAGTTTCTCGGCGGTAAATTTCAAAGCCTGACCAAAGCAATACGCGGAGAATAAGCATGTCGTTATTTAATATTTTTGATATCGCCGGTAGCGGCATGAGTGCTCAATCACTGAGGCTCAATACCACTGCCAGTAATATGGCCAATGCCGATAGTGTCAGCAGCAGTTATAACGAAACTTACCGTTCTCGTCATCCAGTGTTTCAGACGGTACTGGATAATTTTGATCAGGGCTACAAACAAGGTTCGGTCAAGGTCAATGGCATTACTGAAAGTCAGGCTCCGATCCGGCAGGAATACAACCCAGCTCATCCGCAAGCTGATGAGAATGGCTATATCTACCATTCAAACGTCGATCCGATTGCTGAGATGGCCAATATGATGTCGGCGTCACGTTCATATCAAAACAACGTGGAAGTCGCTAATACCTCTAAACAATTATTGCTGCAAACACTGCGGCTCGGCGAATAACAGGAGATTTGCAAATGGCTATTGATGGTATTGGCAATAATCCTTTTGCCTTTTTGAATGGCACAACGTCGGCCGAAGACAGCAAAAAAAGCAATAACCCCGGCCAGTTAGCCATGGAAGATTTTATGTCACTGATGACCACTCAGTTACAAAATCAGGATCCACTCAAACCTATGGAAAGTGGTGATTTTCTGGGGCAAATTGCATCATTCGGTACTGTCAGTGGTATCGCTGACTTACAAAATTCATTTTCCAGTTTTGCTAGAGCGATGCAGTCTGATCAAGCGCTGCAAGGCTCTTCTCTTGTGGGTCGCAGCGTGTTGGTGCCGTCTTCCATCGGGACGATGAGTCCGGATGCGCCATTGCGGGGCCAGATAAATGTGGCTGAGCCAGTAACAGATTTAAAAGTGCAAATTTTTAACGAGGGCGGCGTGTTGGTAAGAACCATCGATAAAGGTGCGGCCTCTGGGTTTACCAATTTCAGCTGGGATGGTCTGAATAGTCAGCAGCAAGTCATGCCAGCAGGCGTTTATCAGTTCAAAGCAACCGGCACGGTTGATGGTAAAAATACTGCATTTGGTACCGCCACGGTTGCGCGTGTTGACAGTGTTTTGGTCGGGTCAGGTAGTCAGGGTTTAACAGTCAATTTGGCAGGTATCGGATCGGTACCTTTCCGTGAAGTACAAGAAATAATTTAGGGAGTAGGGGCTATGTCATTTAGTACAGCTTTAAGTGGTTTGAATGCGGCAACTGCCGACCTTAATGTCAAATCCAATAATATTGCCAACGTAAATACCACGGGCTTTAAAAATTCCCGTGCAGAATTTGGTGATGTGTTTGCCGTCTCTGCTTTTGGTTCTTCTGGTCGAACTGCCATTGGTAGTGGTGCGGTTTTACAAAATGTTGCTCAGCAGTTTACACAGGGTAATCTTGAGTTTACCAATAATTCATTGGATCTTGCGCTCAGCGGGCAAGGTTTTTTTGCATTAGCACCTGAGCTTGGCAGCGGTGAGGTGATTTACTCACGTGCAGGGGAGTTTTCAGTCAACAAAGATGGTTTTATCGTTTCCAATGAAGGTTGGTATCTTCGGACATTTCCTGTGGATGCGCAGGGCAATATTTCTGCAACCAGTATGAATGCGACCGGTCCGATTCAGTTGCCACCTTCTGTGGGCGCACCAGAACCTACGACGCAGTTGTCTATTGCGACCAACTTGCCATCCAATGCCACGCCGATTGCCAATGGCGGATCGGCATTGATTCGCGGCAGTTATACGACGAATACACCGGTTCCCACCAGCGACTTTTCAACGGATCAAGTCAGTTTTACCGTTGATGGAACAACCGTTACGTTGAATTCCAATTATGGTTCATTAGCAGGTGTAGCATCAGCGATTCAAGGTCAGCTTACGGGTTATACCGTTAACTTAAATGCATCTAACCAGTTAGCAATTACAGGCCCGGGTGCCGCAGCACCTGTTATTGCCAATTATAATGGTGATGTTGATACCAACTCAAACGCGGTACCTAACTTTACAACGGGAACTGGAACGGCTGGTTCGCCTGCAGTGCCCCCAAGCATTCAGCCTATCAATGCGCTTGACGCATCAACCTACAGCTTTACCACTTCTGCTACGGTCTATGACTCTCTTGGTAATGAGCACATTATTACCACGTACTATCAAAAAATTAACAAGGATGCAGAAGTTGGTGGTGTTCCTGTAGGCGATAATCAATGGCAATTAGCTGTATATGTTGATGGTGGCGATGTCGATGGTGGTGTTGCAGGAACACCTTTCGAATTGGTCAGCGGTGCCCGAGTCTCATTTAATGCCAATGGTGCTTTAATTTCAGTCGATGCCGATCCATCAACCGCTGCAATTGATCCGGTGACATTGAGTTTCAATAATGGCACGGTAAGAGAGTGGAATAGCGGTGCTGCGGATCAAACCATCGCACTCAGTCTGGCAGGATCGACGCAAAACTCAGGACCTTTTAATGTCGGTGCGCTGACAGTAAATGGCTTTCCAACAGGGCGGCTGACTGGCGTTGATATTAGTGAAAACGGTGTCATACGGTCTACATACAGTAATGGTCAGGCCATTCCCATTGGCAAAATTGCATTAGGTAACTTTGCCAACCCACAAGCATTGAACAAAATTGGCAATACGGCATGGAAAGAAACCACTGATTCCGGCCCCGTTATTGCCGGTGAAGCGTCTACCGGTAGTTTTGGACAGATTCAATCTGGCGCGTTGGAAAACTCAAACGTTGATTTAACAAAAGAGTTGGTGGGACTCATCACAGCGCAGCGGAATTTCCAGGCCAACTCTAAAGCGATTGAGACCAATAACTCTATTACCCAGACGATTATTAATCTGCGTTAATAATTGCCTTTTCTAGTTCCTGCGTTCTACCGTGGGAACTAGAAATGCTGGCATGTGTTTTTTGTTACCCCTGTCATCCCCATGAAAATGGGGATCTAGTTTCGAATCCCTGGAATGGGTCCCCGTTTTCACGGGGACGACATCTTGCTTCAGCCGCCCGATCTTTGGTTCACATGACCCTTCGTGGAAATTGTTTTCCGCGGAAGTTCTTGCGATGGCGCTTTGGAGCGAGATAAAGCCGTTCATTGCGAACAAAGTGAAGCAATCTGTTCTATGTCTGGAATAGCTGCCGCGGCTTTCAGCTTCGCAGTGACACAACTTTAAAATCCGTCATTGCGAACAACGTGAAGCAATCTAATCCCGGCCTGAATAATAAATCCGGCCCACTATTTGCATAGTGTTATTCAGTCAAGTCATCCAGTTATTTAAGTGAGGTAACAATGGATCGCATGCTTTATATCGCAATGAATTCTGCTCAGCAAACCATGCTGGCGCAGGCGACTAATGCCAATAATTTAGCCAATGTCAGCACCACGGGGTTTCGTCAGGATTTTGAGCAATTTCGTGCGATGCCAGTATTTGGCGGGGGACTGCCGAGCCGAGTGTATGCGATGACCGAGCGCCCACAAACTGATTATCAGCAAGGTGCCATTATTTCGACAGGCCGTGAGTTAGATATTTCGGTTCAGGGCGAAGGGTTTATTGCCGTGATAGGTAAAGATGGCCGTGAGGGGTATACCCGTGCCGGGGACCTGAAGATAACCGACACCGGCCAATTGGTCACAGGTACTGGTTTGCAGGTTATGGGTGATGGTGGTCCGGTTGCGATTCCGCCTGCCGAAAAGGTAGAAATTGCCGGTGATGGCACAATTTCAATCCTGCCAATCGGTGGCGCTGAATATGAAGTTGCCATTTTGGACCGAATCAAATTGGTCAAGCCTGACTTACAAAATCTGTTTAAAGACAGCGATGGACTTATGCGGATGATGGATGGCGGCGATGCGCCGGTTGAT
>JBFJJO010000151.1:0-4267 GCA_041612215.1 Methylophaga sp. | reverse complement strand
CGCTCTGTAATTAACGGCAGGCTGTCTGCATGATAAAAAAATACATGCGTTGGATCATTTTTGTAATACCAACTGGCAAAATCAACTGTTTCTGAGAACAGTTCGGTCATGCAATACAGGCTGCCACCAGGCTTTAATAAAGCACGTAGCCGGACAAACTCATGCATTGGCTGATGGAAATGCTCAATAACTTCACAGCTAATAATAAAATCATAATTATCGTTTAGTGCATTGATATTATTATGAAAAAATGGATCGTACAGGGTGATTTTATAACCCTGCTGAGTCAGTTGGTGGCTGATCACCGGACCGGGACCAGCACCAAAATCCAGACCGGTTTTATCTGCGGTTTGCTCCGCTAAAATCGCTTGCGTTACCGGCGATACAAATGCCTGATAACGCGGATCATCCACATCGTTGTTATGCGTTAAATACAGCGCTTTTTCGCGTTCGGCTTCAGGTAATTGTTTCGTGCCAACTTGTACCGATAGACAGCTGCTACATTGTAAAAATGTCCGGCCACGACTCTCTGTATAAAAATTAGCCGGTGCCTGACACAACCGGCACAGTTGTTTGCTTAACGTCAAAATGGAATAAAGCCGGCAATCAGGCCCAATAAACCACCAAACACACCGCCCCAAATGACGAGCCAACCTAAATGCTGGCGGATCATTTTCTGGATGATGTCTTTTACTATTTCTGGAGTCAGTTCATCGAGGCGTTGATGGACTATCTGTGATATCTGCTGATGCAGGCTATCGGCACTGCTGCCCTTCCCCAACTGTGCTTTCAAGCGCTGCTGAAAATCTTCGCTATGGGCAATGTCATTTAATGCCTTTTGCATTTTGCTGATGAATGGTGTTTTTAGAGGTTCCAGCGCTTTATCACCGCCAAACATCGACAGCATACCGCCAAACGATGACGCTTTAATGGTTTCAATCAACGACTGCCATGCTGGTGTCAGGTCGGCAGACTCAATAATGGTCTCGAGGTTGAGATGCTGAGATTCGCGGCCATGCAAATCGTCTATAAATCGACTGATTTGTTCTGGATGAAAAAATTCCTGCATCACCAGATCTTCAATTGCTTGACGAAATGCCGTGAACTTAGCGGCAATGACACCCGAGCCATACAGTCCAGGGACCTTCTCAAACAACATATGAATCGCTAACCAGTTGGTCAGGCCGCCGGCAAGGGCAAATAAACCCGTCGACAATAGCGGTTCCCGCCAGGGTGCCGGTAACGATAAACCCACACCAACGAGTGCGGCAGCAATCAGATTGGTTAATAGACTTTTGTTCATAGCCGCGGTATCAGTCTTTAAGCCAGTCCGTTAAAGCAGTGACAATTTGCTGCGCCTGATCCCGGCTCGAAATATTAAATTTAGAGCGCTGGCCGTATTCACCATTGCGTTTTTGATAACGGCGAATCGTGTATTTGTCCGGGCCGAATTCACCAGTTTTGCGATCCAGATCCTGATAGCGAAACATTACCGTCGCCCAGGCACCTTTGGTCAAAACGACCTTATCCAGCTCCTTAACGGTCATTAATTCGCCTTCTTGGTAGTTCACGGTTAAGCCATCAACTGTTTCTGACATAGTCTAAGTATTTCCTTGTTTTTAATTGAAAAAATGTTTTAAAGCACGATACAAATGCCAACTATCCTGGCTGCCAGCCATTTCCCTAATGGAATGCATCGCAAAAGTCGGCACACCAATATCCAGTGTTTTGACGCCAATTTGCGCTGCGGTTAATGGGCCAATCGTGCTGCCACATGCCATATCGGTCCGCACTACAAAATCCTGCAACGGCACATCGGCCTGCTGACAAATTTGTCGGAAACGGGCACTGGTTTCACTATTTGTTGCATAACGCTGATTAGCATTGGTTTTAATAACGGGCCCCTGATTAAGCAGCGGACCATGACTGGCATCATGTCGATCAGCATAATTAGGGTGAATACCATGGGCATTGTCCGCTGAAATCATCCAGGAATGTTCAACCAGACGTTGATAAGCCTCTGCTGTCGGTGCCAGTCTTTGTAATACCGATTGTAGAAAATTGCCCTGTGCGCCAGCGTTAGACATGCTGCCAACTTCTTCATGGTCGGTGCAAATCAGCATTGCCGGTTGATTACTGTCGCTGGCCAGTAGTGCCTGCAAGCCTGTGTAACAGCTGAGTAGATTATCCAACCTCGCAGCACTGATAAAGTCATCATTGAGACCGGTTAATGCGGCCGGCTGGGTATCATACAAACTGATCTCGTAATCCAGCACCTGACCAATCGTGCGACCCGGATACTGGCTGCTCAGTTGCTGCTCCAGTAAGGCACGGAAATCCGGAGTTTCACCAGGTTCGGTTTGCATAATTACCGGCGGCAGATGCAGCTGCGGGTTAATGCTGCGACTTTGGTTGACCTCACGATCCAAATGAATCGCCAGACTCGGAATCACTGCCATTGGCTTTGTAAAGTCTACCAGGGCATGTTGCAACTGTTGTTGTTTATCAAGATAACTGACACGGCCAGCCAACGACAAATCACGGTCAAACCACGGATTCAACAAGGCACCGCCATAGACTTCAACGCCCAACTGCCAGAGACCATTGGCCACCCGGCCAGGCCGAGGTTTAACTTTCAGGCAAGGACTGTCGGTATGGGCACCAACCATGGCAAAGCCGGTATCAGCCAAATGCTGCGCCGTTTTAATAAAAGCAATGATCGATGAGCTGTTACGGCTGACAAAATATTTCCCCGGCGGCAAGTCTCCCCAAAGATCAGCTTCTTTAAGTTCGCTAAAGCCCGCCTGCTCAAGGGCCTCAACCATTGTGAACACTGCATGAAATGGTGTTGGCGAATTATCGATAAATTGTAATAGACCCTGATTAAATGTTGATGCGTTGACGTGCATGCTGAGACTCTGTTTTTGGTAACTAAGGTGACACATAGTAACGATTTTTACGTGAAACCACAGCTCACGGCTTGTTTATATTTGATACAACCCAGCTGAGTGTCAGGAAGATCCCTGCCCGAATGTTCGATAACCTGTCCGCGATAAACGCGTTTAGTTTTACTTGGTTTGTCTGCTTTAGATTTATTGTTATCAGCGGTTACTTGCACTTTCGCCGCGACCGATACCGGATGACCGCGATACATTCGCTGGCTACTGGTTGAAGTAACGGGCTGCATGACGCCATGGCGCAATCCTAATTTATCAAACATGCTACTGTCATCATCAAGCATGGTCCGACTACTTAATGGCATCCGCAATGCACTGTTGAATTGACAGGACTGTACTGGTAACCGCGGCAATAGATCCGATACAGCAACACCACGATTTGAACCATAAGACATAGCGGCAATTCGACCTTCATCAAAATATAATATGACAGGCCTTGTTGTTAGGGGTGGTTAAAAACAAAGTGCCAGATTTCTGCTCAGCACATAGACGGACAATTTGTCCCAGTAACTCGGTGGTGTCCAGCATTAAGGTACAAGCCCTATGATTTAATCTTCAGCGTCGGTGTCGTTGCTGACTATTTTCCGATTACGTTTAGCCAGTCCGCCATGTAAACGGCAGCGATTGGCTAAGGCACCAAACGTCCAGCCCTCAGGCGGGCGAATTGCCACACTGCGTTTACAAAGTTTGCCACTGGCCATGCGTGCACCGCATGGCGGCCGGTAGCGTTTAATTTTTTCCCAGCCTTCCAGTGTTTGGCTGGCTTTGCGAATTACTTTGACGTCGCGCGGTGACAAAGCACTTTGATCAACCGGATGCGTTTTTTGATCGGTATTACGCCACCAATAGCGCACCACCGGCACAGGTAAACCAAAACGACGCGCCAGATCATCGGGTTTGCGATAAATCTCTAATTCCAGCAAGGTGATGGCCGCCTGCTCCATACGGGCAGTAAATTCCCGGCTTTCTTCAGGTGTCATGCGGATAATGCGGTTTATTTAAGGCGATGACTTCATCGGTGATGTCACTGACCTTATCACCGGAAATGGCAATGTCGCGAACCGAAACACCCGCCGTAATAACGGATTGCGGATCACCGGTTATTAAAGGATGCCAGACCGGCAGTTTTTCACCTTCAGCTAATAAACGGTAAGCACAGGTATCTGGCAGCCAGTCGAATAAATGCGCTTGTTCAACACTGAGTTGAATACAATCCGGCATGCGTGTTTGCCGGTTGGGATAATCGCTGCAACGGCAGTTGCCAATATCCAATAAATCACAGGCAACCCGCGTGTAATACATGCGGTCAT
>JBFJJO010000150.1:0-4282 GCA_041612215.1 Methylophaga sp. | reverse complement strand
TGGCGCGCCTACCTGGAGCCGGCATATTGCCGATGCCAGCTCGCATTTGCTGCGCATGGCAAATACACAACATAATGGCATTTATCATTTAACAGCCAGCGGTCAAACCACCTGGTTTGGCTTTGCCAAAGCTATTTTTGAACGGGCAGGTGCATCTGGATTGAAAGTGCCGGATATCACGCCGATTCTCACCAAAGATTATCCGACGCCAGCAGAGAGACCAGCAAACTCACTGCTTAATGGCCAGAAGTTATATAAAAATTTCGGCTTGCGATTACCAGACTGGCAGCAATCTTTGTCGCTGGTGATGCACCAAAAACTGCAATCAGACTAAGTTACCAGCTTTTATTAACCAGCTTGAGGCAATAATTGTAATTTAAAATCAGTAGCGCCAGAAACAAAATAGCCCCAGTAAACAGGGGCTTAATCGCATATAGTGGCAGCGGGGTAGTCTGATAAATCGGATGTTATGCACAAATCCATTTATGCTTTGAGGTATTTATATACATTTACTTCATCGATCTGGTCTTCCGATAGAAACTTTCGAGCATATTCCAAGTAAATGCCACTTTTGAGGAATAATTCGAAGACATCAGCATCAACGTGATCGTCCTGAACCATCTTATACAAAATATCTATCGCCACACTTATCGGTTTGGCTTTTTTATAGGGCCTATCAGCTGCGGTCAGAGCTTCATAAATATCAGATAAAACCATAATCCGTTCGAGTAGAGACAAATCCTCAGCTACCAGTTTCCTTGGATAGCCAGTGCCTTTCAGCGTTTCATGGTGAGTAGAGGCGTAACGCGGCACACGGGATAATTCGTCGGGTAAAGGCAGCTTTTCCAGCATCTTTATTGTGCTGATAATGTGTTCGTTGATTTTAAAGCGGTCCTCTGCGGTCAATGTGCCGCGGGAAATGGACAAATTATAAATTTCCCCCAAGTTATAGAGATGTTCGGGGACTTCCATTTTGATGCCAAAGCTAGGGTCATAGGTCTTTGAATTACCGTTTCGCGGGATAATATGCTCTGGCTTATCAGCTAAAAGTTGTTCTGTGGCGGGTAGGTCGCTAGAAGTGTTCTGTAAACGCATTTCTTCAACCGGTGAAAGACCCAGTTTATTGTCAAAATGCCTTGTCCAACTTTGCTGACCAATTTCATGCAGTCTTGCCACATCCTCATCTTTCATGAACTCACCACCGATGTTGGATTTGGCCACAAATTCGAATTCTTCAACAAGCCTTTCTTGTTCAGACTTTAGTTGTGTCATTAAGGCATGGTTATTTTCTGGGGCATCCATGAGTCCTGTCAGATACCTTATTTCTGCATCACGCCATAAAATCTCAAAACGGGCGCGAATTTCATGAATTCGGTTATAGATTGTTTCTAATTTCGAGCCTTTATCGACGATATGTTCTGGTGTTATCACCTTGCCACAATCATGCAACCAGGCCGCTATCCGAAACTCACGTCGCTCCTCATCTGATTTAAAAGTAAAGGAGCGAAATGCTTCGCTGCTATCATTGTGCGCATAATCAGCCATCATCAGTGCCAGCTGTGGTACACGTTCACAGTGACCTGCGGTATAGGGCGATTTATCATCAATGGCCTGAGCAATCAGCTCTATGAATGAATCAAGTAATGCCTCCTGTGACTCCTCATAATGCTTTATGTCTGATGCCATATTGGTCATCGAGTTTTTCAGCTCAAGAATTTCTACTACATTACTATCGACATCAACAACCTTGTCAAAATCACGTTGACCGAGCTTTCTTGCATTTTCAGCCAACTGAAGAATCGGCTTAATAATCGGATTCGCAAAAAACCAGCACATTGGCGCTAGTAGCATGAGTCCTAGAATAGTGTAAAAGATAGACGTTTTAACCTTTTCCATCGCAGGGGCAAGCAGTTCTGGCAAAGGAGAGATTGCGGCATATAGTTGATTTTTACTGCCATCAATAGATGTTACGTAAACTAGGTTATCGACCCCATTTAATTCCTGGTAATGAAGCTCGTTAAGTTTTAAATCAGATCCCAATAAAGAAGGGTAGCGAATAGTAGTTAGGTGATCTGATCCATCGATTCCCCCTTCTTCCCACTTTGTTTTCAACTGACTTTTTATTTGCTTGGGCATTTCAGCTATTGCCAGATTTAATATATTCATCAATGGCGAAAGCTCTTTATTCACGACAAGGTAGAGGCCCTCATCAACTTCGTTAGGAGAAAAATCAACAGGTTGATGTACTTCAAGATCATCGAAGAAAAACTCTTCAAGGTTGTAACTTAAAGAAAGTGAATTATCGAGACCAGCATCCACCTGACCATTTCTAACAGCGTCCAAAACCGACTTAATATCCGGGAACTCGACGACAATAATCTCAGGATATAAACGATTAATCGTATTTATAATAGACCAGCCTTCAGGAATTGCGACGCGCATACCTTTTAGCTGCTCGACGTTCTGGATGGCGTAAGCATTTTGTTTGGTGACTACACCGTAAGGCGCTTCAATAAAGGCGTCACTCACAAGTACAGCCTCTTTTTGCTCAAAAGCACCGGTAACAGGCTGTAAAATGTCTATCTGCCCACGTTCAAACCTGTCTAGCAACTGTTTCCATGAGTAGCCATTAATATATTCAAACTCAATGCCTGTCATCTTTGAGATTACATTGAGAACATCAATTGCGTAGCCATAAGGCTGTCCATAAACAGTAAAGTCAAAAGGAGCCCAATCAAGTTCGTTCGAAACCTTGAGAACAGAAAGATTATCAACATAAGCCCGTTGTTCTTCGTTCAATTCGAGCATAGGAATATCTGTAATTTCTTCATCAGAAGCAATCATCTGATTCGAGGCAATTATTCTTCCATCGCCGTCATAAATATAAATCTCCCCATATTGACTGGCCTCCTGGTTGAGCAAGCTTTCCGATAGTGATTCCAGTGCAATATCAATCCCCACAACAGCATTTTTTCCAGAGATTGATCTGGAATAGCTTAGACCCGGGACTTGGGTTGTTTGAAGTAAATAAGGTATGGTTTTATAAACTTCCCCTCGGTGAATTTTTTTATACCACGGACGTTCGCTGGGAATGAGATCTGTTGGACTTTCGTCTGTGAAACGGATGTTGCCATCCGAATCCATAAAATCCGTGCGTAATATTCTTTGTTGATGTTCGTTTAAACTAATGGTGAGTCTTGCCCACTTGTCAGCGGGTAGAGCGCCCATGATTTCTCGGGCAGCTTTTAGCGCATCCAGATTGATGATCTCGTAAAAAAAACCATCATTGGTACCAAAGTAAACAGACAAAAACATCGGGTTGGCTTCAAGGAAGCTCTTGAAACGTTCAAAATTTCTTCGTTGAACGGCCGGGTCATCCTGATCAAACTCTAAAAACCTGGAGAGATACACTGCCGTCTGCGTAGCAGTTTTTTCTTTGCTACTGACGATCTTACGAGTTTCAACAGCAGAATTCTCAAAGGCATCAGCCGAATTTTCTATCGCAGCTTGTTTACTGAAATGATACTGAAAACCTATTGCCATCAACGCCACAATTGACGTTGCTAGAATGAAAAATGACAGAACAGTGAAGCGAATCGTTAGTGGCAGTTTTATCATTTTTCGCAGCATGTCTAAATTTCTCTATGGCAGGTTCATTTTTGGTTTCTACCAACCCGAATCAGTCAGTCTCAATACAAACATCTGATTCGGGATTGTATTTGCCGCAATTAATAGGATGGCGCCAGTCAGATATGAAATCTTTGGATTCGGGGAGGTAATCCGACCAAGCATCTCCTTCTAACGGCTCCATTGATTCCCATTTAATTTCAAACTGTCCATTTGATTGGACTCTTCCAATGAAAAGGGGCTTGGTAATGTGATGGTTAGGGAGCATTTTCGCAACTCCACCAGATAGATTTGGAACAGTAATGCCAATTAGCGCGTCCTGAACCTTCTCAGGATTGGTAGTTCCAGCTTTCTTGACGGCTTCCACCCACATATTAAAACCAATGTAAGTAGCTTCCATCGGGTCATTCGTTACCCGCTGATTGTCCCCAGTGAAATTTTTCCAGTCAGAAATAAAAGCGTTATTTTCTGCTGTATCAATGCTCATGAAGTAATTCCACGCAGCCAAATGACCATTAAGTGGCTCTGGGTCAATCGATAGTAGCTCTTCTTCACCAATTGAAAATGCCATCACAGGCATTATCTTTGGGGTAACGTTTTGGTTGGCGAGTTCTCTGTAAAAACCCAAGTTAGCATCACCATTAATGGTAGAGAC
>JBFJJO010000149.1:0-4328 GCA_041612215.1 Methylophaga sp. | reverse complement strand
CAATCGCGGTTCCAGTGACCTCAATGTTGTCGCCCTGATGGTCACAGCCTAAATGTTTAGCAATCTCAGTCAGTGTGAGCGGCAAACTCATATATTTGCTCCGAAATGAAGTTGACGGGCTTGCAGCGCTTCCCGAACGACGGCAATGTCGCTGAATGGCTGTTTAATGCCTTGTTGTTCCTGATAGTTTTCATGCCCCTTACCAGCCACCAACACCATGTCGTCATTGGCAGCTTCGCTAACAGCATAAAAAATGGCCTGACGGCGGTTGCTAATAATCACGGCATTTTGGGGGTGCTGCATACCAGCAGATATGTCGGCAATAATGCTGTCACTGGCTTCCGATCGTGGATTATCATCGGTCAGTACCACACGACTGGCAAACTGCTCGGCCTGTGCGCCCATCAAGGCCCGTTTACCGCGATCCCGATCGCCACCACAACCAAATACACACCATAAATCAGCGGTTTGATTTAAATGTTGACGCATTGCTGCCAAGGCTTGCGATAAAGCATCCGGGGTATGCGCATAATCAACGACCACTGCAGGGCAGTTAGCTTGCTGCAGTAATTGCATACGGCCGCTTACCGGTTGCAGTTGCAACAAACAATGCGCAATATCAGACGGCGCAAAACCTAACGCACTCAGCACCGCTGCGGTGGCCAGCAAATTATCGATATTAAAACGACCTAGTAGACCAGCATCAATGCTCAGCTCAATTGCGTTAGTAACTAACGCAAAATGTAAACCAGCTGCATCAAAACGGACGTTTTTAGCCCGCCAGTCGGCGATTTGTTGTTGGCTATAACTTAACCAATTAATGGCTGCCGGTTGTTGCTGTTCGTGCAATGTTTTACCAAAGGCATCATCTATATTGACGATGGCAGTTGTTAGCGTTGGCATTATAAACAGACGCTTTTTGGCTGCCGCATAGCTCTGCATATCACCATGATAATCCAGATGATCACGGCTTAAATTGGTCAGTACTGCAATATCAACAGCAATGGCGTTCAGGCGGCCCTGTGCCAGTGCATGTGATGAAGCTTCCAGCACCACATGCTCAATGCCTGCGTCACGCATCCCGGCAAAAGTTTGTTGTAATTGCAACGGATTAGGCGTGGTCATGCCGGTATCTTGCAAATCGCTGAGCCGGCCTTGCCCCAAAGTGCCTATTACGCCACAGGGTTTTCCGGCTAATTCCAGACTCTGGGCAATAAACTGACTGACCGAGGTTTTGCCATTAGTGCCTGTCACAGCGATAACAGTCATGGTTTTACTGGGCTGACCATAGAAACGGTCACCGATGGTGCTGATTTGTTGATCCAAATCAACTACTTCGATGACGGGCACCGGCACATCTGCAGGCAGCCCCGCATCAACAATAACCACTATGGCGCCGGCTGAAATGGCTTGTTTAATATGCTGCTGACGCTTGGCAGATTGTTTGGCGCTGGCAATAAATAAACTATTGGTGTGCACCGCACGGCTATCCATGCTGATCGCTGATACTTGAATATCATCTGTCAGCGGCTTGGCAAGATCCTGAAGTAATTGATTGACTGAAATCATTGCTTGGCCACCTGTAATTGACTGGTTGGCAGCGCATCCGGGGCAATATTCATTAAACGCATTGCGCCGGCCATGACCTCGGCAAATACGGGCGCCGCAACGGCGCCGCCGTAATACTCATCTTTACTGGGTGAATCGATCATGACCACCATGGCCAATCGTGGATCGCTGGCTGGAATGAGTCCGGCAAATACCGATTGATATTCGGCTTCCGTATAACCACCGGCATTCGCTTTTTTAACCGTACCGGTTTTCCCGGCTACCCGATAATTAGCTACCGCTGCCCGGGTTGCCGTACCGGCCGGTAATATCGTTAATTCCATAAATCCGCGCACGGTTTGCATCAAATCTTTATTAAACACCCGACGCCCCGGCATCGGCTTATCCTGCTTGATAAATGTTACATCCCGTAAAATGCCATCATTGCCAATTACGCTATAGGCTCGTGCCAGCTGCAAGGCATTGGTTACCAGGCCGTAACCATAAGCAAGCGTTGCCCGATCCAGCGTTCGCCAACTACTTAAATCAGGCAAATAACCCGTAGCTTCACCGGGAAAATAAGTACCGCTGTCAATGCCCATGCCAAAACTGGCGAAATCTTTCCACAACGCCTCAGGTTCCAGCGCCAGCGCTATTTTACTAGCGCCGATATTGCTCGACTTTTGAATCAAAGTAGCCAGGTCGATTTCGCCATAATCACGAAAATCTTTTATCGCATGACCGGCAACGCGATATACCCCCGGATGCGTATTGATGATCGAATCAAGATCATATAGACCCGATTTCATCCCACTGACTACGGTAAACGGTTTCACAGTAGAGCCGGGCTCAAATAAATCGGTCACGGCACGGTTACGAAAATCACTACTGCTAAGACCAGCACGATTATTGGGATTAAAGGCCGGCTGATTCGCCATCGCCAGTATCTCACCGGTTTTGACATCAACAATTACCGCTGTACCGGCAACCGCGTCGTGGGTTTTAACTGCATTTTTCAGCGCGTTGTAACTCAGGTATTGCAGTCGTAGATCCAGACTGAGTTGCAGGTTTTGACCAGCCTTGGCTGCCCGGATTTGCTCACCGCCACCAACAAAGTTGCCTTTACTATCCCGCACCATCCGCTTCAGGCCCGGTACACCGGTCAATGTTGGCTCATAAGCCAGCTCTAAGCCTTCCTGCCCCGCATCGTCGATATTAGTAAAGCCCAGTACATGGCCGCTAACTTCAGCTGTCGGATAATAGCGTTTGTATTCTCGCTGCAATGCAAGGCCAGGAATTTTCAGCTGTTGTACCTGACTCGACAAAGCCGGTGTAATACGGCGCTTAACGTAAACAAATTCGCGACTGGCATTATTGATAATTTTTTGTTGAATATCTTCCAGCCGGACATCAAGGATCTTGGCCAGTTTATCTAAATGTGGCTGGTCAACCCGTGTGACCTGGGGATTAAGCCATACTGAATGCACTGGTGTGCTGATTGCCAGCGGCTCACCATGCCGATCCAAAATCATGCCCCGATGCGCCACGACCGGCACATTGCGTAAATGCCGGGCATCGCCTTGGTCACGGAGAAACTCATTGTTGAGGATCTGAATATCGACCAGCCGCCATAACAAACCGATAACGATCAGAATAAAACCCAGCCGCACGAGATTCAGCCGCCAGCCATTAACCTGCATTACTGATTGCTGACGACTCATGGCATCACCATCACGGTGTTCTCAGAGTCGGGGGCCTGCATATTCAATTTACTTCGCGCCTGCTGCTCGACGCGACCGGGACTGGCCCAGGTACTTTGTTCAAGCAGTAAACGCCCCCACTCCTCATTGAGCTGATCACGCTGATTTTCCAGCTGTTGCATCACCACAAACTCGCTACGCCCCGCATGCTTGGTGATGACGACCGCTACTGCCGAAAACAGTACCATCAACATCATTACCAGCATCGGCAAGTCGGCTTTAAGCGTGGAAATAAAGTTAGACAGATTCATGCCAACTTCTCCGCAACACGCAAGACTGCACTGCGTGCCCGGGGGTTAGCCGCAACTTCAGCATCACTCGCCTGAATTGCCTTACCAACAATTTTCAGACGCGGATTGAGCTCTGCTGCCCGAATCGGAAAATGAGCAGGTAAATCATCACCTTTGGCCTCATCGCGGAAAAAACGTTTTACAATCCGATCTTCCAGAGAATGAAAACTGATCACCGCCAGACGACCACCGACCGCCAGCACCTCCATTGCTTGTTCGAGGGCGCTGCTCAATTCGTCAAGTTCATTGTTAATAAAAATACGAATCGCCTGAAAGGTCCGGGTCGCCGGATGTTTAAATTTATCTCTGCTGGGGCTGGCTTTGTCGATCAACTCAGCAAGCTGCCGGGTAGTCGTTAACGGGGTTTGCTGGCGCTGTTCAACAATAGCTCGGGCAATACGTTTGCCGTAGCGCTCTTCGCCCAGCGTTTTTATCACTGTGGCAATCTCAACTTCTTCAGCCTGCGCTAACCATTGGGCGGCGCTGATGCCCGAGCTGGTATCCATTCGCATATCCAGTGGGCCATCCTGCATAAAACTAAAGCCGCGAGCGGCTTCGTCGAGTTGCGGTGACGAGACACCAATATCCAGCAAAATTCCGTCTATTCGCTGCTGCCATAGCCGCTGATGAATGACCTCGCTAAGCTGCGAAAAAGCACAATGTTCAATACTGAAACGGCTGTCTTCGGCTGCCAGTGCTTGTCCGGCGATAATCGCCTGTGGATCACGAT
>JBFJJO010000148.1:0-4372 GCA_041612215.1 Methylophaga sp. | reverse complement strand
TATTTGCCTGTCATACAGGCGTGTTAAATTAGAAAACTGACGACAATGCTGTCGTTCATCCCCATTTAAAAATGATTTGAGCCGCTATTATTTGATTTACAACATGCCATGTCAGCAGGAGCAAAAATCGCTGCGCCGTATTACCATGAGCGACGTGGTCAGCCCGTCGGCTTTCATGCGGATTACAAAAATGCGCTGACTTCGATTAGCGGTGATAAAGGTGCAAGGCAATTACTAAAAAACCATGCCCGGCAGATTTTCGCTGTAGAAAGCGCTGATGATGGCATTTTGCGGGATATTGATACGTTGGCAGATTTACACAGTGCTTAGACTGGACGTGCCCAATCACTGCTGAATTCCAGATAGCTACGATCAAAGCCAGAAAAATCAATCAGCCCATCCAAATCCAGAATTTGGATATCACCATTCTGGTTTTCAACAAAACCCATTTCGCGAAGCTGTTTAAAAGTTCGGCTAACGTGAACTGATGACAGGCTCAGCGTATCAGCAATCAGCGTTTGATTCATCGGCAGGGTGAACGCCAGGCTACGGATTGCCAGTCGGGTTTGGATTTCCACCAGAAAATGCGCCAACCGTTCAGCTGCGTTACGGCGGCCGATATTGATCACTCTTTCGATCAGCATGGATTGCTCACGAGCCATGATTAAGAAAAACAGATCGGTCAGTCGGGGCGCTTCGTCAAATATCTCAGTCAACCGCTTTCTTGGAAACGGACAAGCAACGACTTCGGTCAGGGAACGGATTTCAGATAAATTACGATTGAGACTGATTTCCCGAAGGCCAATAATTTGACCAGGCAGAAAAATATCCAGAATCTGCCGCTGACCATCAGCCAGTGTTCGTATGGCGCAGGCCCAGCCACTTCGCAAAGTAAAAAATTTGTTAGAATCACAGCCGGCGGCCATCATTTCCTTATCGGTATCGTAAGAGCGGGGATCTTGCTCCAAACGCGCCAACAATTGCCGTTCATGCTGGGTCAATTCTGCAAATCGCTCAAACTGATGAACAATACAACTTGGCTCAGTCGTGTTCATAGTTTTTCCTCAGACCAAAAAGTTTTCTGAGACTACACAGCGGTGTTTATGGTCGTCAACATTTTTCGTGAAAAGCGCTAAATAGACATAAAAAAGGCACGATCTGTTTACAGATCATGCCTCAGTGATTTATTTCTCTGAAGAGAAAAACGATGAGCTACAAAGGTCGGCGACCGGTAATAAAGAAAATTAACGCTAGAACCAGGCCAACAACAAACAGAATCCAGGCAATATTGGTTGCGGTGCCAGCGATACCACTTAGGCCGAGAACACCGGCAATAAGCCCTACAATTAAAAATGTTAATGCCCAACTAAACATAGCAAGTCCTTAATTTTAGGTGAAAGAACGTCCAAGCTAGATAATTAGCGACCCAGCGTCTTTAACGTGCGTTAAGGCACGTTCTTTTACTAGCCGTTAGGGTACTATTTGAATTGGTTAGCAGCATTATTGATGTAAGCTAACTGTTTGAATAGCAGAACTTACAGTTGCTAGTTTAAGTGGTTAAAACCTAAATTTTATGGAGTCGTCTATGCACACTGATAATGCTTTTTTTAAAATGTTGAGCCGTGCTTTATTACTGGCATTTGTAATTGGTAGTCTCGGTATGGTCAGTGCCTGTGAAGACAAAGGTCCAGCCGAAAAAGCGGGCGAGAAAATTGATGAATCTATTGAAGAAGCGGGTGACGAAATAGAAGAATCAACCGATTATTAACGATCTGCCACAATCATCTGCAACGTTGTCTTAAGAAAGGACTATGATAGTTTTTAACGGACACAAATATTAAGGAGAACATAATTATGGCAACACAAGCCAGTAATGAAGAATTACAAAAACAATTGAATGCTCTGCGAGAAGATTTTTCCGGTTTAACCAAAACGCTGAAAGACATGTCTTCTGCTTATGCAGAACAAGGTCAGGCGCGTGTGAAAGATGCTGCTGATAAAGTCCAGCAGCATGCGAAAGATTCATATGGCCGAGTACAAAATGAAGTAGAAGCGCATCCTATGTCGAGCGTGGCAATTGCTTTCGGTATCGGTTTGGTGCTGGGTAAAATTCTGGATCGTTAAAATTAGACGATCTACAAAATGGCATTATTTATGAGTTTACTTTCTCGTATCAAGGTCAACAGTATCGCGATTGCTATCGCGGTGCTGTTTGCTTTGTTTTCGCTGGTCTTTGCCGGTATCGCACTATACCAATATCTGGGCTACCACTTTCTGCCGGATATCGCTGCTTTACTGACGGCGATGGCATTTTTGGTTTTAGCGTTGTCGGCTTTGCTGGCTGCTAAATTATTTGCACTGCAGAAAAAAAACAAACCGCTGGCCAGTCGTGAACCGCTTTTGGACAAGTTGGCAATGTTTGAAGCAGGATTACAACAATCGGTGGATCCGGCTATTCGTGAGTGGATTGTTAAACATCCTGGTCGAAACATCACCTTGACCGTATTAGCCGGCACATTAATTGGCAGTAATGCCGAAGCCCGCAACCTGATAAAACAATTTGTTAATCGTCATTTGGGTGAAAATTAATTACACTGTTTTTCCGAAGATTTAACAGCAAACTAACTTTCAACACCCGCATGTAACTGCATATGAGGCGGCGACGATGGGCAAAAAACTGAATCGCAATGCAGCAAAGCAACGTATGACTAATCTGCAGGTTGCGCGCAAGGAGCGCATTTCTCGCGCAGGTTTACTGTTGGAGCGCTGGGGGCAGCAAGATCGGCAGCCATTGAGTCAACCAGTCGCTGAATCAGAGCAAGACGTAAATTTTATCGAAGACCAGATGACTTTAGAAGTCATCAACAGCCTGACCAGTGATACCCGTGATATTGCCAGGTTGCATTGGGCTTCTGGATTGTCGGCAGCTGAAATCTCTGAACAACAAAGTTTGCCACGTAATGCGATCCGCCAACATTTAGGATTTGTCATTGAGCAAGTTGCCAACAAGGTTTTAATGTAGGAAGCGTCGTTAATGGAAAGCAATAGCATTATTCAACTGGCCACTGCGCTTAATCAGCAGCAGGCCGCAGCGCAACAACAAATTCAAGTGCTCAAATTAGCCAATGATCAATTGGCAGTTCAGGGTGCAGCAATGGTCGACATGATCAGCAGTGTGCCAGCGGCTACAGCCAGTAGCGGCAACATTATCAATACCAAAGTCTGAGTTGTAGCCCTGAGATAGCCAATCTCGGCGGTTTGGCAAAACAATCCTAGCGGCAGGTTTCCAGTCTGTCGTGAAACACGTAAGCTTCGCTTAGTTAATGCTGAGTGGATACTGGGTCATGGAAAAAATCATTGTCATCGTTTATTTGATAGCTGTGCTGTTGATCGGCTTATGGGCCGGACGTGGTATGAAAGGCATGCAGGATTTTGCGCTGGCCGGCAAATCCTTCGGTATGCTGGTGATTTTTGCGACTTTGTCAGCATCGTTTATCGGTGGTGGTTTCTCGATGGGCAATGCCGAAAAGGTATTTCTGATCGGTGTCAGTAATATTGTCGCCTTGTGGGGATTCAGCATCAAAGAAATCCTGGTGGCCCGTTACATCGCGCCAAGAATGGGCCAATACCCACAAGCCATTTCTGTCGGCGACATCATGCATCAGCATTACGGTAGGGGAGCCCGACTATTCAGTGGTTTTTTTGCCATTGCTTTATGTGCCGGTATTTTAGGTGCGCAAGTCGGTGCTATGGGCTATGTATTTAACTTGTTCCTGAATGTGGATAAGGTCTGGGGTATTTTAATCGGCTGCAGCATCGTTATAGCCTACTCAACCATTGGTGGCATGCGCGCCGTTGTCTGGACTGATGTGATTCAGTTTATTGTATTGGCCGTTGGCATTCCGATGACTTTGTACTATGGCTTGCAATATGTCGGTGGCTGGCAGGCTTTGACAGAGCAGGTGCCTGCTGCCCATCTCAGCTTGCCCACTGAGCCATTGGCCGTTTTGGCACTGCTGTCTTTATTTTTGACATTTATGCTTGGTGAAACCCTGGTGCCGCCGTATTTGCAGCGTTTGCTTATTGGTAAATCCAGTAAAGATGTATCACGCGGTTCTTTGCTTAGTGGCTTATTTTCCATTCCCTTTTTTGCTGTCACAGGCCTTATCGGGCTGGTGGCGCTGGCAATGCAGCCGGGTTTAGATGCCAATCTTGCCATGCCTTATGTGATCCAGGAAGCGGTGCCACCCATCTTACAAGGCATTGTCGCGGCGGCCATTGTGTCGATTATTATGTCGTCAGCAGATTCGTTTTTAAACTCTGCCTCCATCGCTTTCAGTAACGATATTGTTGCGCCGCTTCGTAAAACACC
>JBFJJO010000147.1:0-4498 GCA_041612215.1 Methylophaga sp. | reverse complement strand
TTTGCCGAATTTCATGTGCGGATAATTGCCGAAAGTCGGCGACTGGATGTCGTTCCAGCCAGTTATCTTCACCATCGGTCTCGATAATCACACAGGGTGCCGACAGACCCGATGGATGTGGGATAGGGCGTTCTTCAATTGCAATGATCTTGCCGGAAGTTGGCGCATGCAGACAAACCGAGACATGGCCTTCAGCACGGGCAATACGCTGACCTTTGAGTACCAAATCACCGACGTCAACAATTGGCACCGCAGCTTCACCGATATGCTGTTGTAACGGCAAGATCAGTTGTTTGCTGATTGGCGTTTTGTGAATTGGCGTTTGCGTTGAACGTTTTTTATGACCAGGTAAGTGCAAACCACCCGGAAAATCACTGACCGGAGAACGCATTAATTATGACCCCGCTGCAAATTAACATGCGTCGGATCTGGCCAGCGCCATGTGTGGGGATTTGGCTGCGTTTCAACCATATCAATGCAATCCACCGGGCACGGTTCGACGCACAGTTCACAGCCTGTGCATTCATCGGCAATGACGGTATGCATATGTTTCGCCGCACCCAGAATCGCATCTACCGGGCAAGCCTGAATGCACAGTGTGCAACCAATGCAGCGATCCTCATCAATCACTGCCAGCATTTTTGGTTTTTCAACACCGCACTCTTCATCCAGCGGTTTTGGTTCGACATCAAGTAAATCAGCCAGCGCCTGAATAGTGGCCTCACCACCTGGCGGGCAGCGGTTAATATCCACTTCACCGGCGGCAATCGCCTCAGCATAGGGGCGGCAGCCGGCAAAGCTACATTGACCACATTGTGTTTGCGGCAGGATTTTATCGATTTGATCGACAATTGGATCGCCTTCCACTTTAAAGCGGATCGACGCAAAACCGAGCAACAAGCCCAGCACCAGCGCCAGCAATGTAATTGCAATAATAGCCGTCAACATGGGTTAAACCTTAACCAGACCAGCAAAGCCCATAAAGGCCATGGACATTAGTCCGGCGGTAATCAGCCCAATGGCCGCACCCTGAAAGGCTACGGGCACATCGGCTGCCGCCAGCCGTTCACGCATGGCAGCAAAAATAATCAGCACCATGGAAAAACCAATCGCTGCACCAAAGCCATATAAGGCAGACTCGAGGAAACCGTGTTGTTCCTGGACATTCAGCAGGGCAACACCCAGCACCGCGCAGTTGGTGGTGATTAAAGGCAGAAAAATACCCAGTACCTGATAGAGCAGGGGACTGGTTTTATGAACCACCATTTCGGTGAACTGCACCACCACCGCAATAACGAAAATAAAACTGATAGTCCGCAAGAATTCGATACCCAGCGGTGCCAGCAAATATTCATTGATGAGATAACTACTGATTGAAGACATCGTCAGCACAAAGGTGGTCGCTAACGCCATGCCCATCGCGGTTTCTAATTTGCGCGACACGCCCATGAACGGACACAGGCCGAGGAATTTCACCAGCACAATGTTGTTCACCAGAATGGTGCTAATTAAAATAAGCGCGTAATCGGCCATTCAATAACCTACTAATTTCCTCGGGAATTAACTTAAACTCTGACGGTAAAGTTCGGACTAAGTTGCTAACCAACCGTATTAAAGTCGGTCATTATAGCGCAGCAGTACTGGTTTTCATAAGGCAAAATACTGATTTGCTTATCTAAAATATGTATTTAGCAGGATAGCCGGCGGGGTAAAAAAAACATAAGCAGCAACCGCTAGGCCAGAGGAGTTTATGGTTTTATCTGACGACGTGAACGCACCGCCGCAGCCAATTCCCTCAAAAGCGGTGCACTGTCATCCCAAGCCATACAGGCATCAGTAATACTTTGACCATATACCAGAGGCTTACCGGGCTCAGCATTTTGCCGGCCGCCCACCAGGTTGCTTTCCAACATGAGACCAATTATTCGCGCATCACCTTCAGCAACCTGCACTGCCACTTCCCGACAAACGGTCGCCTGCTGGATATGACTTTTACCACTATTAGCATGGCTGCAATCCACCATCAGACGAACTGGCTGGCCGCTGCGGCCAATGACTTCGGCAGCCTGGTTAATACTGTCAGCATCATAGTTTGGCGATTTGCCGCCACGCAAAATGACATGACAGTCAGGATTGCCCGTGGTGGAAAAAATGGCTGAATGGCCGGTTTTGGTGACCGACATAAAATGATGTGGTTTAGAAGCCGACAGACAGGCATCAACGGCAATTTGCAGACCGCCATCAGTGGCATTTTTAAAACCGACTGGGCACGACAAACCAGATGCCAATTCACGATGCGCCTGACTTTCGGTCGTTCTGGCCCCAATAGCACCCCAGGAAACCAAATCTGCAATATATTGCGGACTGATTAAATCCAGGTATTCGGTGGCCGCAGGCACACCCATTTCAGCCAAATCCAGCAGCAGTTTACGGGCGATATGCAGACCATCATTAATCTTGAAGCTGCCATCCAGATACGGATCGTTAATCAGACCTTTCCAGCCGACCACTGAGCGTGGCTTTTCAAAATAGACACGCATGATGATATGCAGATCATCGGCCAACTCGGCCATCAAAGGCTGTAAACGATTAGCGTAATCCCGGGCCGCGTTAGGGTCATGGATTGAGCAGGGGCCGACAATAACAATCAGCCGATCATCACGTTGGTGCAAGATCGCCTGAGTGGCATTTCGGGCATTAAACACCGTCTCCGAGGCCGGTTCGGAGATTGGTAGCTGTTCATGCAATTGCGCTGGCGGCAGCACTTCCTGGATGCCGACAATGCGTAAATCATCTGTGCTGTAGAGCATAATCGATGACGCTCGAGGTCAAATTTAAAGCGGCAATTGTACCTGTTGCGCCTTGTTTAGGCTATGTCCGGCGACGGCTGTATCCAGGGTTTTTTTGAATCGCTGTAAATGAGTGTGCCAATTACTGACTGGCACGTTAACTGCTTGAATAACATGGCAGTAAACCAATGCTGCCAGATTTTTGTCAATCAGTTATATTGGCCATGGAAGGAGCATTTATGCGTTTAGTTGAATCATTGAAACACGGTCAGGAAAAAATCGAATCCATTAATGCCGGATTACGGCTGAAAATGGAAGCAACCTTACGTGACTGGCCGCAACGGTTGAATCGTACCCTGACTGATATGCGCAATTTATCGCTGCCATGGGGACAATTGTGGTTCTGGCATGATGATCCATCTGTTGCAGATCATCTTAAACAAGACCCGCAGCTTGCTATGGCGCAGGTCTATGCCAGGTTGCAGCAACAAATGATTGATACCGTTGATATTGGCGAATGGTTTACTGTTAATCAAAAAAGTATTGATCGTTTTGCCGCAGTGACTGGCGACCAGCAGTGGATCCATACTGACCCACAACGTGCCGCAGAAGAATCACCATTTAAGTCAACTGTAGCGCACGGATTTTTGACGCTGTCATTGATTCCCTTATTGACTGATAGTGTTGACCCGCAGAACAATCCCTATCCAGAAGCCAAGATGGTCATTAACTCTGGCCTGGAGCAAGTTCGTTTTCTGGCGCCGGTTAAACCCGGTATGCGCATTCGCGCTAGCAGCAAAATCATCAAACTGCGACAGTCCAGACAGGCAATTGAGCTGGTACGGGAAGTCACTATCGACATCGAGCACAGTAAACGTCCAGCCTGTATTGCTGCGTTAGTATTACGTTTATATTTCTAATTCTAGTTAATTGGAATGTTGTTGAACAAATCAGCGTTCAGCCATAAATGCATCCAGATACTGGCGGCATAACCTAAGGCAATCGCCCAAATCCATTTTAAATGCGCGAAGAAAGTATAAATACCGCGTGCCTGTCCCATGACTGCCACACCCGCTGCAGAGCCAATTGACAGCAGCGAACCACCAACACCCGCAGTTAAAGTCACCAGCAGCCACTGACCCTGACTCATTTCCGGCATCATCGACAAAACGGCAAACATCACCGGAATATTATCGATAACAGCTGAAATCAGACCGATCAGAATATTGGCATTGGTAGCGCCGAGATCGCCATACAAGAATTGTGAGCCGACACTAAGATAACCGATTGTGCCAAGGCCGCCGACACAGAGAATAATGCCGTAGAAAAACATCAGCGTGTCCCATTCGGCTTGTTGCAGTTGTTTAAAAATATTAAATGGAGCATTAGCCTGCGTTTCATCCTGCAGGTTAAACGGTGTTTCGCCATCGCTTTCACGTTTGCTAAGTTGTTTAGTATCACGCAGTTTCAGCACATAACCGTAAAGCTTTAATAAACCCAAACCTGTCATCATGCCCAGCACGGGGGGTAAATGCAGATAATGATGACCGGCAGCGGCCATAAAAATCGTCAGCATAAACAAACCGATGACAACAAACGCACCAGTTTTCAGTTGCACATTTTCATGCACTGGCAACGCCGCTACATTACGGATTGCCAGCGACATGATCGCAGCGGGGATCAGCCAGTTCACCAGTGACGGCACAAAT
>JBFJJO010000146.1:0-4596 GCA_041612215.1 Methylophaga sp. | reverse complement strand
TGTTGCTCTGCGCGCGCGCGGCACCGTGATCAGTCGCTTTCCCGTATTGCTGCGCAGTATTTGGGATCAAGCTAAGGAAAACCCGATCAAATTGTTTTTCCCCGTTGGTATGGCCCAGCAAACTATCAAAGAAGCCCAAGAAAATTCTGAACCCAAATCAGGGAGCTAAACGCTGGCGGAGCCATTGGCCATCGTCCTGTAGCTGATACGCAATTCTGTCATGCAGACGTGAGGGTCGCCCCTGCCAGAATTCCCAATAATCGGGGATCAACCTGTAGCCGCCCCAATGCGGCGGCCGTGGCGGATGCAGACCAAATTCTGCACTGTATTTTGCGGCGCGCATGATGATTGATTTACGACTTTCAATGACCTGACTTTGTGGCGATACCCAGGCACCGATGCGGCTGTCTAATGGCCGGCTATTAAAATAAGCATCTGACTCGCTCTCTGTTATTTTCTCAACCCGACCCTCGATACGGACCACCCGCTCGAGTTCTGGCCAGAAAAACTGCAGTGCAGCAAACGCATTAACGTCCAGCGCCTGACCTTTGCGGCTAAGATAATTGGTGAACCAGACAATACCGCGCTCATCACAGCCTTTGATTAAAACCGGACGACACGCCGGACGGCCATTCGCGTCCACGGTTGCCAATGTCATCGCATTCGGCTCATTGACGTCGCGCTGGATAGCCTCGGCCAGCCAGTTCTCGAATTGCATTAATGGCGCATCTGCCGCTTCGTTTTCTTCAAATTCACCAAGCTCATAGCTTTTGCGTAAATCCGCGAGATCTTTGTGTTTGCTCATCGTCCACTCCGCTCTGCTGAATTATCAGAGCCTGAATTACTGTAAAAATTCCAACCTTTTCTGCAATACATTGTCCATAAAGCAACCTTAAAAAGACAGCCTTTATCAATGAACACAATCCGCCCTGACAAACTAATGCACTCAAAATGGACCGCCGTCAGTCCGCAAAACAAAGAGCGCCACTTTGTTGTATGCAACATTGTCGACAGGCGAAACCATCGTTGTCAGATTGAAGCGGTTCTGACAAAACGCAGATACATTATTGACTGGCATGCGCTTGGCGATGAAGGGCGTTGGCTCGTTGGCTGGTGTTAATGCTGATTTAGTTTCTCTGCTTATCAATGTTGTTATCACGACCAGAATTATTAATCGTAAAATCCGATTATTTATTATGGAAATAAAAGGTTAAACCTGTCGTAAAGCTGTGTTATCGTAAATCTGTATTTTTGGACTTTAAAGCCCTTATTTACAGGTATATAACAAGGAGACACTTTATGAGTGAACAAGCTAATCAAACCGGCAAATGTCCGGTAATGCATGGCAGCATGACTGAATCCGGTGGTTCGGTCACCGCTTGGTGGCCGGAAAATCTGAACCTCGATATTTTGCACCAGCATGACAACAAGACCAACCCCATGGGTGCAAATTTTAATTATCGCGAAGCCGTTAAAAAGCTCGATTACCAAGCGCTTGAAAACGATATGCGCGAATTGATGACCAACAGTCAGGATTGGTGGCCTGCAGACTGGGGACATTACGGCGGTCTTATGATTCGTCTGGCCTGGCACGCAGCAGGTACCTATCGTCTGGCTGATGGCCGTGGTGGTGCCGGTACTGGTAGTCAGCGTTTTGCGCCGTTAAATTCCTGGCCCGATAACGGCAACCTTGATAAAGCTCGCCGCTTATTGTGGCCGCTGAAGAAAAAATACGGTAATAGCATCAGCTGGGCGGATTTGTACATTTTGGCCGGTAACATTGCCTACGAAACCATGGGATTGAAAACTTTCGGCTTCTCTTATGGCCGTGCCGATATCTGGCACCCGGAAAAAGATATTTACTGGGGCGCTGAGAAAGAGTGGCTGGAACCATCAGACAGCCGTTATGGCAACGTCGACAAACCAGATACTATGGAAAATCCGCTGGCTGCAGTGCAAATGGGTCTGATTTATGTAAACCCGGAAGGTGTAAACGGTCAACCTGATCCGCTGAAAACGGCTGGACAGGTTCGTGAAACCTTTGCCCGCATGGCGATGAACGATGAAGAAACCGCAGCCCTGACAGCCGGCGGTCATACTGTCGGGAAATGTCATGGTAACAGCAGTGGTGATGAACTCGGCCCTGAACCGGAAGCGGCTGATGTCCACGAGCAAGGCTTTGGCTGGATGAATCCGAATATGCACGGTAAGGCGTCCAATGCCAACACTTCAGGTCTTGAAGGTGCCTGGACTACCAATCCAACGCAATTTGATATGGGTTATTTCAAGCTTTTATTTGGTTACGAATGGGAGTCGAAAAAAAGCCCGGCCGGTTCCTGGCAGTGGGAGCCAATTAATATTAAGGAAGAAGACAAGCCGGTCAACGCCAGTGATCCGTCAATTCGTCAAAATCCAATCATGACCGATGCCGATATGGCCATGAAAATGGACCCGACGTACCGGGCGATCTGTGAAAAATTTATGGCGGACCCGGAGTATTTCCGTGATTGTTTTGCCCGTGCATGGTTCAAGTTGACCCACCGCGATATGGGACCCAAAGCCCGCTATATTGGCCCGGATGTACCGGACGAAGATCTCATTTGGCAAGATCCGATACCGCAAGGTGAGACCAACTACATTGAAGAAGTGGTTAAAGAAAAAATCGCTGAATCTGGTCTGAACATGAACGAACTGGTCTGCACCGCCTGGGACAGTGCACGCACTTACCGTGGTTCGGATATGCGTGGCGGAGCCAATGGCGCTCGTATCCGACTGGCGCCACAGAAAGACTGGCAGGGTAATGAGCCGGAACGTTTAAGAAAAGTATTGAACGTCTACGAAAAAATCTCTGCAGAAACCGGCGCAAGCATTGCCGATATTATTGTGCTTGGTGGTAATCTGGGTATCGAAAAAGCGGCTGAGGCGGCTGGTTATGATGTTTATGTTCCATTTGCCAAAGGTCGTGGTGATGCCACCGATGAAATGACTGATGCCGAATCGTTTGATCCTTTGGAGCCTCTCGCAGACGGTTTCCGTAACTGGCAAAAACAGGACTATGTCGTTAAGCCGGAAGAAATGCTGCTGGACCGTGCTCAACTGATGGGTCTGACGGCACCGGAAATGACAGTTCTGCTTGGTGGCCTAAGGGTAATAGGCACCAACTATGGCAATACCAAACACGGCGTCTTTACCGACCGCGTCGGTCAGTTGACCAATGATTTCTTCGTCAACCTGACCGATATGGCCAACCGTTGGGTACCCACCGGCAAAAACAGCTACAACATCGTGAATCGCAAAACTGGTGATACCAAATTCACCGCCAGCCGTGTAGATCTGGTGTTTGGTTCCAACTCTGTGCTGCGTAGCTATGCTGAGCTCTATGCTCAGGACGATAATCAGGAGAAGTTCGTCAAAGACTTCGTGGCCGCATGGACCAAGGTAATGAATGCCGATCGTTTTGATCTAAGCTGATTTATCGTTTTTTTGTTATGACAGAAGGCCCTGACAGCGCTTGTTGTCAGGGCTTTTTTATACTCAGGCCTTCGCTTTAGTGGATGCTGACGCTATATAGACAGCATCGCCCAGCTTTATCATTGAAGATGTTTGTATCGCGCCATAGACGCCCAGATTTTGCTCAGCGTTTTTAACAATGGTCCGTAAAATATTGCTATCCGACTGTAATGATTGCTGTGAACGGGTAACGGCACCACAACGCGGGGTTGTCCCATTACAGTCAATGATTGCTGATCCGACCCGCAGGGTATTGTTGATCCAAGCTTGCTCGACCAGCCCTTCCATGCCGGGTTGAGTTTCAATCACCAGATTAGGACGAAAACGCTGTAAGTCCCAGTCAGATTCCGGGTTAATGCTTCTCAAGTGGTTAATAGTCGCGGTGGTCACCAGATGCAACGGTGAAACCAGAAAAAAAGTCCCGGGAACAGATACAAAATCCACCGCGCTTTGCGGTAACGCATCGAGATCCGGTAAAGGTTCACCGGGCTCACGATCGAAAGTCGCTTTTAATTCCTCCAGCCAGGTGTGGTCATCTTTTTTATGTCGGCGATAAAAATCAAGTTCCGCCAGCGGCCGCAGATATTCAAGTGTTGAATCATGACCAGTCAGTGCTGATAACAGTTCATTAATCAGTGGATCATCACTACCGACAATCCAGCCATCAGGGAACACAATATCGACGGCATCATGACCCTCTTTTAATGGTTGCTGACGACATCGCGCAATACAGCGCAGAAGTTGCGGTCTGAATTTACAACTTTGGATTTCTTGTCTTGCTACATCACGCAGCGCCCAGGTGCGATCACCTTGCAGGCCGGTCTCGCCCAGATGGCAAGCTTCAAGGCTTTCACCCGCCATGCCTTTAACAGGATAACGCCAAATTTGCTGAACCGTTCCGACCTTAATCATTTTTGCTCTCAAGTTATCAACGCAATATTTTCACAATGCGCTTTTGCTATCCAAGGATTAACGCAGAACAATCAAATAGTGTAATTAGCCAAAATTGTTGCTGCCGCTTATCGTCTGCAATTTATTGACTGCCAGTGACGCGGCAGAAGTACGGGTCTCAACACCCAGCTTGGT
>JBFJJO010000145.1:0-4681 GCA_041612215.1 Methylophaga sp. | reverse complement strand
GGGTGCTTTTTATTTTTTGACAAAAAAGGAGTCTCCAAATGGCTACAGTGACACTAAAAGGTAACCCTATCGAAACTGTTGGTGAGTTGCCGAAAGTGGGTGACAAGGCGCCAGCATTTGATCTGGTCAAAGATGATTTGTCAGACGTTAAACTTGATGAGCTTAAAGGCCGGATAGTCCTTAATATTTTCCCCTCGGTTGATACGGGTACTTGTGCCATGTCGGTGCGACAGTTTAATCAGAAAGCAACATCGCTCGATAACACCACAGTGGTTTGTGTTTCCAAAGATCTGCCGTTTGCACTGGGCCGTTTTTGTGGTGCGGAAGGTATTGATAATGTGCTGGTTGGCTCGGCTTTTCGCAGTAATTTCGGTGAAGATTATGGCGTCACCTTCAAAACTGGCCCACTGACCGGCCTGTTGTCGCGTGCAGTTGTTGTTATTGATGAGAATGGTAAGGTGATTTACACCCAGCAAGTGGCGGAAACCGCCGATGAACCGGACTACGATGCCGCTTTGAATGTACTAAAATAAGTTACGCCCTTAGAGCCCCGGCGTTTGTCGGGGCTTTTTATGCGCTAAAGTGGCTTAAGCTGAACAAAAGTCTATATCGTTTGTCCTAAGCAGGAAGCTAAAACGAAACTTTTTCAAAAGCAGAATATGCAGGAATTGAGTCAGTTATTCTCGTCAGTTGCCGTCATGGCTGAGTTTCACCCCCGGGCGCGAGCTTTACGTTTCTGGCGTGATAAACAGTCACAATCTTTGTTGTCGGATATTGTTTATTTCGACAAACCGTTGACGATCAAAGAAGAGCTGGAAGCCGATATCGCCAGCATTGCTTCACGTTTAACAGCCGCCGCTTTACCTGATTATCATGCGTTTTGTGTGGACGTGGAAATTATTTTCAACGGCGCACAACCCTCTGGTCCGATTGCTGGTTTGCAGGATATAGACTGGAAAACTTTCCGTAAAATTTCTTCCTATGCGCAATATTGGAAAGAGCGTAATCCGCGCGAAGTTGCCAAGTTGATCACCTTTGTAATGGCGATCCCTGTATTCAGCCGACTGGTTGGCCAACTTATTGTCGACAAACACTCCAAAACCGAAAAACAGATTCACCGGCAAATCGCCGAAGCTGGTGGGGTATTTATTCTGGGAGTGGGTCGCTTTCAGGAATTGTTTGCTGAAGAAATCAGCACCGCCTTTAATGAAGCACAACTGCTGGTATCAACTTTTCGGGGCACCAAAAGTGACGAGGCCGCCCGTATTGTTAACGGGATGGTCGCGGCGATGGTTAGCCAATAGCAATTTATTTGCCTGTCATACAGGCGTGTTAAATTAAAAAACTGACGACAATGCTGTCGTTCATCCCCATTTAAAAATGATTGGAGCCGCTATGGTGAGATTGACAGTTAACGGTCAACAGCATGATGTTGATGTGCCGGATGATATGCCGGTGTTATGGGCATTACGAGATGTGCTTGGCATGTCCGGTACTAAATTTGGCTGTGGTAAAGCACAGTGCGGTGCCTGCACCGTTTTACTTGATGGCAGTCCGATCCGTAGTTGTGTAACGCCAATCAAAAATGCAGAAGATCAAGCAATTACCACTATTGAAGCGATAGCCGATGATGCAACTGGCCGTGTTGTGCAGCAAGCCTGGGTAGAGCTAAACGTACCGCAATGTGGTTATTGCCAGTCCGGTCAAATTGTCGCGGCTACCGCGTTATTGCGTGATAACGAAGCCCCTAGCGATGCTGATATTGATGAAGCCATGAGCGGCAATTTATGCCGTTGTGGCACTTACAATCGGATCCGGGCAGCGATCAAACTTGCGGCCAGCCGACGGGAGGCCACAGCATGAGTGATTCGACCCAAAATACCGATTATCAAATTGCCAATATCAGTCGCCGCCGCGTATTGCAGGGATTTGCATTAAGCGGACTGGTACTGGCTATTGGTTTGCCATTGCCGGGTGCGGCCGATGAAGATACGCCAAAATATGGGCGTGATGCTATGCCCAACGGCTGGGTCGATGATCCATTGGTATTTGTCGCGATTGCTGAAGATGGCACCGTGACCATTGTTGCTCACCGTGCAGAAATGGGTCAGGGCGTCAGAACATCACTGCCAATGGTTGTGGCTGATGAAATGGGTGCTGACTGGTCAAAAGTCAAAGTTACTCAGGCCCCGGGTGATGAAAAACGCTATGGCAATCAGGATACCGATGGTTCGCGCAGTGTTCGACACTTTTTTATGCCGATGCGTAATGTCGGGGCCTCAGCCCGGATGATGCTCGAAAGCGCCGCTGCCATGCGCTGGGGTATTCAGGTTAGCGATGTTAAAACCGAAAATCACCAACTGATTAATCGCCTGACTGGCGAAAAGCTGGGTTTTGGCGATGTGGCTAAAGCGGCTGCAGAACTGCAAGTACCTGTTCGCGAAAAATTACAGCTGCGTGACAGCAGTGAGTTTCGCTATATTGGTAAACAGACTACCAATCTGATTGATGGTATGGCGATTGCGACCGGCGAGGCAGAGTATGGCATTGATATTCAACTAGATGACATGTTGTTTGCTGTGGTGGCCAGGCCACCAGCCTATGGTGATCGCGTCAAAACTTATGATGACAGTGAGGCTTTGAAAGTCCCCGGCGTGCGGAAAGTCGTTGAATTAAAAAGCAGTCCGCCACCGGCTGTCTTTAATCCACTAGGTGGTGTGGCCGTAATCGCCGATAACACCTGGGCAGCCATGCAGGGCCGTGAAAAACTGAAAATTGACTGGGAAAAAGGCGAAAACGCTAATTACAACTCCAAAGCCTATCGTGACCAACTGACCGAGGCCGTGCGTCATAGCGGCGGCAAAGTTGTACGCAATAATGGTGACTTAGACAAAGTCATGGATGCGGCCACCGATACATTGTTTGCTGAGTATTACATTCCGCATCTGGCGCAAGCATCTATGGAGCCACCGGTGGCCACAGCTCGTATCAAAGACGGCCATTGCGATATTTGGGCACCAATTCAGGCGCCACAGGCCGGTCGTGACAATGTTGCTAAATGGCTGGAGATGGATGCTGAAAATGTCACGGTACATGTCACTTTATTAGGCGGTGGTTTTGGACGAAAATCCAAGCCTGACTTTATGATTGAAGCGGCGTTGCTGTCGAAAGCAATGGATGGCCAGCCGGTCAAGGTTACCTGGACGCGGGAGGATGATCTTAAGCACAGCTACTACCACACGGTATCGATGGAGCATTTGCAGGCCAGTTTTAACGCTGATGGTAAAGTTAGCGGTTGGCTGCATCGTACCGCTGCGCCAAGTATTGCCTCGACCTTTGATGATACGGCTCAAATCAAAATGCCAATTGAGTTGGGCATGGGAGTGGTGAATGTGCCGTTTGCTATCGACAATGTGCGTATTGAAAACCCTGAAGCCAAAGCGCATACCCGTATCGGCTGGTTTCGTTCGGTATCCAATATTCCGCATGCTTTTGCTATTCAGTCGTTTGTCGGCGAGATGGCGCACCATCGGGGCATTGATCACAAAGATTTTTTACTCGAATTACTGGGGCCGGACCGGCAAATTAATCCCCGTACTTTAATGGATGATTGGAACTACGGTGAATCGCCGGAGCGTTATCCAATAGACACTGGCCGCTTAAAGCGGGTGGTTGAAACGGTAGCTGAAAAAGCCGGTTGGGGGCGTGATTTACCCAAAGGTCAAGGGCTCGGGCTCGCCGCCCATCACAGCTTTGTTACTTACACGGCGGCGGTTGTTGAAGTTAAAGTCAATGAAGATGGCGAATTAACTATTCCGCGGATTGATATTGCCATTGATTGTGGTCCACAGGTTAATCCGGAGCGTGTACGCTCTCAGCTGGAAGGTGCCTGCATTATGGGCGTCAGCCTAGCAACGCTTGGTGAAATCAGCTTTAAAGACGGTGTTGCTGAGCAAGACAATTTTGATACTTATCAGTTAACGCGGATGGACAAATCACCGCAAGAAATTCATGTGCATTTATTGCCAAATACGGATTATCAGCAACCGTTAGGTGGAGTAGGTGAGCCTGGTTTACCTCCGATTGCACCAGCGATTTGTAATGCCATTTTTGCTGCGACTGGTAAGCGTATCCGGGATTTGCCGATAGGCAATCAATTGGAAAGCTAGTTTGGACAGTCTGGATCTGAGTGTTTTTAAGACGCTGCGCAAATGGTTAGACCAAGAGCAGCCAGTATGGCTGGTGACCGTTGTTAAAACCTACGGTTCTAGCCCGCGGCCAACGGGTGCAATGCTAATCTGTCGGCCCGATGGCCTGATAGTTGGTTCGGTTTCTGGTGGCTGTGTCGAAGATGATTTGGTAGATAAAGCAGCCAACGGAGAATTACCAGCCAATCGAGCGGAGATATTGGTTTATGGCGCGACACGAACTGAAGCCGAGCAGTTTGGTCTGCCGTGCGGTGGCAGTCTGGAACTATTGATAGAACCGGTTAAAGATTCTGATTGGGTGGATGCAGTACTCAGTGCGGTTAGTCAGCATCATTTGATTGAGCGGCAGTTGGATTGTAAATCACTGTTAATTAACACCTGCTCTGGTAACAAGCAGACGCCGGCAGTATCGATAGAAAATGATCAGTGTCGTTTTCAGTATGGTCCACGCTGGCGATTGCTGATTATCGGTG
>JBFJJO010000144.1:0-4745 GCA_041612215.1 Methylophaga sp. | reverse complement strand
GCAGCGACCAGCGCATTTACTGTGAGCATGCTTAGTGAGGGCGGACAATCAATTAGGATAAAATCATATCTTTCGCGGGTGGATTCCAGCGCTAACCGCAGCCGGTGTTCGCGTAACTTGATATCTAACAATTGTACTTCAGCAGCCGTTAAATCAGTATTAGCTGGCATCACATCAAAGCCCAGATCATCAGGCCGGACAATGGCATCGACGGCTTTGCTTTCCGCCATAATGACTTCGTAACTGCTGCTTTGTAATTGCTCTTTATCAACGCCACAGCCTGTGGTGGCATTGCCTTGCGGATCCAGATCAATCAGCAATACCTTTTTGCCATAATCGGCCAGTGATGCCGCCAGATTAACCGTTGAAGTGGTTTTACCTACCCCACCTTTTTGGTTGGTCACTGCATAGATATTGCCCATGCTGCTGCCTAGTCCTTGATCAGAGTTACCAAATGCCTTTGCCCTTCACAAAAAGGCACATTGATTGCGTTGACTGCCTGTAATGAAAATCCCGGCGACGCCTGCTGCAATTCCTGCTCAGGATAAACGCCCTTCATTAAAATCAGCTTGCCGGCATCATCGCAGTGTCGGCCGGCTAAATCAATGATGTCACCGACACTGGCAAAGGCTCGCGCCGTGATAATAGCAAACTTTGGCAATTCGACCTGTTCAACCCGGCCATGCACGACAGTGACATTTTGCAGCTTCAACTCGGCTTTGACTTGCTGCAGAAAACGGGTTTTTTTGGCATTGCTGTCCAGCAACGTCACTGCCATTTGCGGCCGGCATATAGCCACCGGAATTCCCGGCAAACCGGCACCGGTGCCAACGTCTAATAAACTGTCAGCATCCAGATGGGGCAATAAAGCCAGACTGTCGAGTAAATGTTTACTGAGCATTTCCGCTGGCTCTTTCAAAGCCGTCAGGTTATACACCTTGTTCCACTTGACCAGTAAGGTCAGATAATCCAGTAATTGCTGGATTTGTTGTTCGCTCAGGGCAATACTCAACTCGGCGCAGCCCGCTTTGAGCTGCGCCCGGAGATCCACTGCCATTAGCTGGCCTGACTCAGGCCGGTACGCTTTAAATGCACCAGTAACAAAGATACCGCGGCTGGTGTGACGCCTGAAATGCGCGCGGCCTGACCGAGGCTTTGCGGTTTGGCATTTTGCAGTTTTTCACGCACTTCATTGGATAGGCCGCGCACATTGCTGTAATCCAAATCGCTGGGCAGATTGGTGTTTTCATGGCGTTGCAGTTTATCGATTTCGGTTTTCTGACGATCGATATAACCCGCATATTTGGTGTTTATCACCACTTGTTCGGACACTTCTTCACTGACTTCACTGGTCTCGCCAAGTAAGGCCATCAAGGTTGTGTAATCGATATTGGGCCGGCGTAATAATTCCAGTGCAGTGGTACTTTTGTTGAGCGGCTCACCGAGCACTTTGGTGACATGTGCCTGATCGACTTTTTCCGGGGCCAGCTTGCTGGTCCGAAGGCGGGTAAATTCAGCTTCAACTGCTTCTTGTTTGGCAGAGTAGGCGGCCCAGCGGACATCATCAACAATACCTAATTCACGGCCAACAGGCGTCAGCCGTTTATCAGCATTGTCCTCACGTAACATCAGCCGGTATTCGGCGCGGCTGGTAAACATCCGATACGGCTCTTTGGTACCGGAAGTAATTAAGTCATCAATCAAAACACCGATATAAGCTTCATCACGTCGCGGATACCACTGTTCTTTACCCTGCGCTTGCAAACCGGCATTTAAACCCGCGATCAGCCCCTGCGCACCGGCTTCTTCATAACCGGTGGTGCCGTTTATTTGTCCGGCAAAAAATAGCCCCGGCATATGTTTGGTTTCCAGCCAGGGATTCAGATCCCGCGGATCAAAAAAGTCATATTCGATGGCATAACCGGGCCGTGTGATATGGGCATTTTCGAGGCCTTTCATAGAGCGGACAATTTCATACTGCACATCAAACGGCAGGCTGGTAGAAATGCCGTTGGGATAAACTTCGTTGCAATCCAGGCCTTCCGGTTCCAGAAATATCTGGTGGGCGTTACGGTCGGCAAAGCGCACCACTTTGTCTTCAATTGACGGACAGTAACGCGGACCAATACCTTCGATTTCACCGCTGTACATCGGCGAGCGGTCCAGATTATTGCGGATAACGTCATGGGTTTTTTCATTGGTATGGGTAATATGGCAAGAAATCTGTGCCGGATGATCATCACGTTTGCCCAGGAATGAAAACACCGGTGTCGGCGTATCGCCGGGTTGCTCTGTTAACCCTGAAAAATCGATGCTGCTTATTGCAATACGCGGTGGTGTGCCGGTTTTTAAACGATCCACCCGGAACGGCAAAGCCCGTAACCGCTCTGCTAATTTAATAGATGCCGGATCGCCGGCGCGGCCACCCTGATGACGTTGCATCCCGATATGAATCACGCCGCCCAAAAAGGTACCCACCGTCAGCACCACGGTTTTAGCGCCAAAGCGCAGGCCGGATTGGGTGACCACACCGGCGACGCGGTGATTTTCAACAATCAAATCATCCACCGACTGCTGAAATAAATACAGGTTCGGCTGGTTTTCCAGCACTCGACGTATCGCTGCTTTATAACGAACCCGATCGGCTTGTGCACGGGTGGCACGAACTGCCGGACCTTTGCTGGCATTGAGAATCCGAAATTGAATACCGCCTTTATCAGCGGCTTGCGCCATGGCACCGCCCAGCGCATCAATTTCTTTAACCAGGTGGCCTTTACCAATACCGCCAATGGCCGGATTACAGCTCATTTGGCCCAGCGTTTCAATATTCTGGGTCAACAGGAGTGTTTTCACGCCCTGACGAGCAGCCGCCAGCGCGGCCTCGGTGCCGGCGTGACCGCCACCAACCACAATTACATCATATTGATCCTGAAATGCCATAAGCCACCAACAGCTTGTTTTAAAAAACGGAGACAGATTTTAACATGCCAGTCACAATGTTTGCCTAAAATTCAATACTTTATCAGTGATTGACTGCAGTGACTTTAGCTATCAGGTGCGACCATCAAGGTTTATTGGAGTGCAACGATCTATGGAAAAAAACACCGGTCTCAAACGTTTATTTTTTGCCTTTGTCTATTCGATGCAAGGGCTTTATGCCGGCCTCCGCCATGAATCGGCATTTCGGCAGGAATTTATTTTGCTGATAATACTGGCTACCGTCAGTTTTTTTCTCGACGTCACTGCCTTAGAACGCTTTGCCATGATCAGCGTATTGTTGGCCGTACTTATTGTCGAAGCGCTGAATTCTGCCATTGAATGCGTGGTTGACAGGGTCAGCACCGATGTCCATAAGCTGTCTGGTCGCGCTAAAGATTACGGCTCGTTAGCAGTATTACTGACAATGATTATCGCTGCCGGAACTTGGATTTTGATTCTACTGGATTAGCTTTATAAGCCCAGATCAACATGGCAATACCGGCAACAATCATCGGCAAGCATAAAACCTGCCCCATCGTCAGCCAGTTAAAGGCGAGATAACCATATTGCGGATCCGGCACCCGGACAAATTCAACGATAAACCGGAAGCTGCCATAGCCAACTAAAAACAAGCCGGAGACCGCGGCTCTGGGACGCGGTTTAGCGGAAAACCACCATAGCAGCACAAACAGCACCAGTCCTTCCAGCAAGGCTTCATATAATTGGGAAGGATGCCGCGGCAGTGGACCGCCGGTGGGAAATACCATTGCCCACGGCACATCGGAGACCTTGCCCCAAAGCTCTCCGTTTATAAAGTTACCAACTCTGCCAAACAACAAACCCAGCGGCACTAGCGGTGCGATAAAATCAGTCATCTGAAAAAAAGTTTTGCCGGTCTTGCGGGCGAACAGCGAAACCGCCAGCAGGACACCGAGCAGACCACCATGAAATGACATCCCGCCTTGCCAGATTTTCAATATATTCAGCGGATTATCCAGATTGGCTGCCAAATCATAAAAAATGGCGTAGCCCAAACGGCCGCCGACAATAACCCCCAGTGCACCGTAAAACAGTAAATCCTCAACCTGAGCCTTGCTCAATCCTATGCTTTCTGCACGATGCCGGGCCAGTAGCCATGCCGCAACAAAGCCAAGCAAATACATCAGCCCGTACCAATGCACTTGCATAAAACCAAGATCAACGGCAACAGGATTAATTTGAAGCGGATTCATAGCATGGCTCTCTGTGATAGGTGCCGGCATCATAACAAGATTGTGAGAAATCCGTCACACCTCACCCGCACCAATATGATCCATCAGCGATTTTGGCTTGCACCAAAACATCACACTTTGCTCACACTCAAAACACAAAAACATTACTAACCAACTGTTTTTATTATTTTTTTATAACTTGGCACACAAACTGCCTAAGTTGTTGCAGTCTGAATACAATGTGTTGCTATTTTTCAACGAAAGTGTTCAAACGACTACATGACAAAACTTGCTTAGGAGCAAATATAATGAAATTGAAAACCTTATCAGCATTGTGCCTCGCAGCCTCCACAATGGCCATGACGCCATCTGTAATGGCTTGGGAAAGCGAAGACGGTATGCATTCAACCAGTGCCTCAGTAGCATTGGCTTCTGACTATCGTTTCCGTGGTATCAGCTTCTCAGATAACAAACCAGCCGTTTCAGGTAGTTTAGATTATGCACACGCCTCTGGCTTATACACTGGTATTTGGATGACAAGCAACTCATTCGAAG
>JBFJJO010000143.1:0-4993 GCA_041612215.1 Methylophaga sp. | reverse complement strand
GGTTGCTTTGGCTGGTACAACCTCCGCCGCCGTTTCACTAACCTCATCAATTTGTTCAATCGTTTCGTCTGGCACTGATTCTGGGGGCAACGGTTCACTAGCAGAATCTCGTTGGCCGCCATCAGCCAACGTTTCTGGATCAATATCATCAAATACATCACTGGGATTAGCCGGCATTTCCGGATTTAGTGCAGACTCGTCATCAGCAATCAACTGTTCCTGCTGTTCATCGGCTAGTTCAATTTCAAAGCCATCCAATAATTGATCGACCTCATCGGCATGAAGTTGGTTGAGATCAGCCGCAGGCCCTTCAATGTCATCCAGAATCTCAGCTTGTTCCGCACCTTTAACGATTTCGCCATCGATAACTGATTCGGGTACTGGTTCACCCTCCGGATCGAGAGTAGCCTCTTCTGGTGCAATATCAGTATCGGATGGCTGATTTGCAGCCTGTGCTTCCAGTTCTTGCTGCAAACGATTAATGATTGCTGTTAATTCAGCATTTTCGGCGGCCAGTTGCTGGACTTGCTGACGCTGAGCATCGTTGTTTTTGACTGGTGGCATCAGAGCCAAACCAGCGTTAAGCAGAGATTCCATTTGATCTGGCATGGCAATGAGTGTTTTGCCGTCCTGAGTAACAAACAGATTAAGCAGATTTTTGTGTAAATCACGTTCACGCTGTTGCAGCGCGTCGACTTCGCTTTCCAATGATTCGCCGTTCAAATCATATTGGCTTTGCAACATCACCGCTAATTGCTGGCGACGACCTTCACGTTTTTGTTTGATGAGTTTGACTACTTTGACACTATCCTGGCGTAACTGTTTGTTTTTTTTCATCAAGCGAACTAACAGCCAAACACATATCAGTGCAAAAATAGCGGCCAGTTCATAAGCCAGCCAGTGAAATACAGGATCTGCTAGTGACATTTACAACATCTCCGCAGGCGTGGGTGGCTGCTGATAACGCCGCCATAACCAAATGCCAGTAAGCAATAAAATAACGATAAGGCCATTACCCAGCAACAATAACATGCTCGGTGATAATGACGGTCTTTCAGATGGCATGTCTTCCGGTTTAAGGATGTCATCGGTTTCCACGGGATTTAATACATCGATATCAGCAACATCAGAATCAACCGAAACCATTTGTCGATCATCTTTAATGGTCAACGTTCTCGGTTGCAGAAAAACGTCGCGACCGGCTGGCGTCAGTCCGCGAATTTGCAATGACAATTGATATTCAGTTTGCGGTTGCAGCTCTGTCAAAGTCAGTTGCCAGTGGTTATCGTCCTGACGCATGACGTTATAGGAAAACTCTTTACCATCCGCTGCACTTAATAACGCGGTGATTTTCAGACTATTGACATCCAGCAGGATACTATCTGCAGTAACACTCAGCCTGTGACTGCGTTGTTCAGCATCTAATTGATTGACTTCAATATCCAGTGGTACGGCAACCACATTGATTGACTGTCGGCGTTGTCGCTCAAAAGTGGCGCTTTTGGCGGTGATGACAATGTCATTGCGACCGGCAGAAAATAACTGGCCGAGTTCTGCACGATAAGCCGTCTGGCCCTCATCACGTTGTAGTTGACTGGTTAACATTTCGCCATCGGAATCTTGTTGCTGTAAGGTCGTTTCAACCAATTTCAGGAAATCTTGCCGTTCAATCGGCTCGTCATTTTCAGTCAATGTTGCCGACATATCAAAACGTTCGCCGACCAGCACATTATTCGGTAATTCATTGGTTTGTAATTGCAGATCCGTGACCACCATGACCCGATTATCCGGATCCAGTTTGGCGTCAATAAACCAGTCACCAGCCATTGGCTGCTCAATAGTGACCAGATCGTAATTTTTTTCATGTTGCCAACGGATGCGGTCACCGCGATTTGCCTCGGTGAGTAGCTGTTGATCGGGTTGAACCAGCGTCGCGGCAGCTGAGTCCGTCTCGCGAAATACCAGCACCGTCATTTCATCAATACTTTTATCGATACTGAAATAATTATCTTTGATGGGCACACTATCTCGCTGCGTGGCTTGCTCAAACAGATGTAAAAAAACCCGTTCCAGCTGATCCGCCGTGTCGACCTGTCGATACCAACCATTGGTCTTCAGTGATAATTGTTCCAGCAACTCATGGTCGGCTGTCGCCGATAAGGCGATGGTATGCACTTTAAAGTTCAGTTTCTGCAGCTGTGTCAATAATTGGTCAATGATGCGTTGCCGGGATTGTTGGCTGGCTTTGTCACCTGCCTTTAAATCCACAAGACCGTCAGATAACAAAATAATGCTGCGTGGCCGGTCGCTTTCTTTTTTGGCGTTGGCAATAGCATCTTTTAAGGCCTGTTCAATATTGGTAAACAGACCTTTTGAATGAATTTTTTCAGATTGCCGATTGGCGGCGTCACGCCAGTTATTATCAACTTCTTGCCAACGCACAAGCATGTTGACTTGTGATGCAAAGGTCCAGACACCGGCAGCACTTTCCGGGGGTAATAATCCGCTGAGCAAGCGTAAACCGGGTGCCCGCAAATTTTGCGGATCGTTTTGTTTCATACTGCCGGAAACGTCGATTACCACCCGGACATCAGGTGTTGCAGCGCTGACCGATAACGGTAATAACGCCGATAAAAAGCAGAAAATCAGACAAATTGGCCGCATAAAAAATGGTCCGTTTGCAGAATGTCGTCTCAAATGGCGAGACAGAATTCTGACATTAATTAATGTAGGAACTGTGAATATGCAGATTTTGTGCCGGTTTATCAGCTAATTACTATGACTAGTTAAAGTAAATCCAGTCCGCGCTGTAAATCTGCCTGAATATCGGCAACAGATTCGAGGCCCACCGAAAGTCTTAGCAAACCGTCAGAGATCCCCGCCTCCGCACGGGCTTCAGGCGTTAAACGACCATGGGTCGTAGTGGCCGGATGGGTGATAGTTGATTTGGTATCGCCCAAGTTGGCAGTGATCGAAATCCACTGCGTTGCATTAACCACTTGCCATGCACTGTCACGGCCACCGGCAATTTCAAAGGCAATGATGCCGCCAAATGCCGATTGCTGTTTTGCTGCCAGCGCATGTTGCGGATGGCTGGGTAAACCGGCATAAAACACTTTGCTGACTTTGGGGTGTTGATCCAACCAGCTGGCAATCTGTAATGCGGCAGCAGAGTGCGCATTCATACGCAGGTCCAACGTCTCCAGTCCTTTCAGAAAGGTCCAGGCATTAAACGCGCTCATGGTTGGGCCGGCCGTTCGCAGGAAACCGTAAACCTCTTCGCCGACAAGCTGTGCATCACCGACCACTGCACCGCCAACACAACGGCCTTGGCCATCAATATATTTAGTGGCCGAATGAATAATAATATCGGCGCCAAAGTTAATCGGCAGTTGTAAAGCCGGTGTACAAAAACAATTATCGACAATCAGCAGACAATCATGTTTTTTGGCCAGTGCCGATAATGCTGTCAAATCAGCGATTTCATTAAGTGGATTGGACGGTGTTTCCAAAAAAAGTGCTTTGGTGTTGGGCTTGATGGCCCGCTCCCATGCAGCCAGATCGGTCAATGGCACATAATCGGTTTGCAGGCCAAACTTGGTAAGGTATTTATCAAATAACACCCGGGTTGTGCCAAAAATGCTTCGCGACGAGACAATATGGTCGCCTGCGGCGCACAAACCCATAAACGTCGCCAGAATTGCTGACATACCGGATGCTGTGGCCACACAAGCCTCCCCACCTTCCAAGGCAGCCAGTCGCTGTTCAAAAGTCCGCACAGTTGGATTGGTAAATCGCGAATAAATATTGCCCTTTTCATCACCGGAAAAGCGGGCAGCCGCTTGCTCTGCGCTGTCAAAGACAAAGCTTGAGGTCGGAAAAATCGGCTCGGAATGCTCGTTTTCCGGTGTGCGCAAATGGCCTGTCCGCACCGCCCGGGTAGCAAATCCTTTATCGCGAAAGTCTTCAGTCATGGTGGGTCTTTATATTCAGCAAATCAATAGATTTTACCGGATAGCATGCCGTTACGCCTAGCAAAGCGAAAAACTGCTTTCGTTTGACAAAGTGATCAACGGCTCCTATATTCTTCGCCTTGTTTCAGGTGCGTCTTGCTTCCAGCGAAGACGATAATCGGGAAGACGGTGCGTTTTTAGACAATGCCGTCACTGCCCCCGCAACGGTAAACGAGTTTGCCGCTGTCATTAGCCACTGTGCCATTGCATGGGAAGGCGACAGCGGTCACTGGCCAACGCCAACACTCGTAAGTCCGGAGACCGGCCTGTCACAATGGGATTTATTCCCATCTTTCGCGTCGCGGTGGGCGATGTGGCGAATCTTTATTGGTTTTACCGAGATTACGTCACGCCTGCAGCGAATAGTACTTACTAGTGGTATCGGGTGGATACTACCTATCACAGGCGTCATCATGAATCTCAAGCAATCACTCCTCCCTTTGTTAATTTTATCGGCCCTGTCTATGCCGCTTATGGCTGACGACGACACTACTCTGGATCCAATGTTGGTAACTTCTAGTCGGATAGGTTTAACAAAAAATCTACCTGCAAATGTAACTATAATTACAGAGGAAGATATCCAAAACAGTCCCGAACAGAACTTGCCAGCGCTTTTATCAAAATATGCCGGCATTAATGTGACTAGTTTTTTTAATCATGGCACAACTGCCAGTATTGATATTCGTGGCTTTGGTGAAACAGCGGCACAAAACACCTTGATTCTGTTGGACGGTCGCCGCCTTAATGAAATTGACCAGTCCAATGTCAATTTTGCATCTATTCCTTTTGAGAATATTGCCCGCATTGAAATTATTCGAGGCAGCGGAGCCATCTTGTATGGTGAAGGGGCAAGTGGTGGCGTCATCAATATCATTACTAAATCACCTGCAAATAGTGACTCGTACACACAACTCACAGGGACAGTAGGTTCTGAGAGCCATCGTACAGGCAATGCCTATGCTGTTTTAAATAACCAACAT
>JBFJJO010000142.1:0-5132 GCA_041612215.1 Methylophaga sp. | reverse complement strand
TTATCGCCAGTAGTCACGTAAAGAAAACCGTCATCCGGGCTGAATTGGAGTCGTCCGCCGTTGTGTGCGCCTGAGTCACCAAATGGATGGTCGGTGGCTTCCGGCTTGTACGGAATATCATCAACTATATCGGTACGATTCGACACTTGGGTGAAATCGTCATTTACCGTTAGTCGAATAACGCGATTGGTTGTCGGGGAGCTTTTTTCAGACGCTGAATAAACGTAAATAAAGCGATTTTCAGCAAAATTGGGATCGACAGCAATCCCGTTCATGCCTGACTGCCCATGACAGAATAGGTCGCTTTCGGTAGTGGCGAAGCCATCGCTGCCTTTCATTCCCAATAATTGATTTACGGCACCGTCAGACTCACGCACCGACAGACCCTGACATTTTTCGGTAAAAAACATAGTGCCATCATTGAGAAAAGCAATATCCCATGGGTTTTCAAGACCTGATAAGACCGTAGTGTGACTTAGCTCAGGAGCCTCAGGAGGCTCAGGAGGCTCAGATTTCGAACATGCGGAGACCGTCAACCCGGTCAATATGGCTGAGACCATTAATAAATTAGCGGGGCGTTTGGTGAGAATTAGAGACATCGAGACTTCTCCTCGGTTAAATGAAAGTGCTTTAAATTGACTCAGATATAATTTCAAAATCGAACGATTTTAAGAGGATTCAAATCATACCTTCAATCATCTTCGCGCAAGTGTGACGATGCGAACCGGCAGATTGTTCCTCATTTGTACAAGATTTTTAGGTATTATTGGGTCTGGTTAAATGCATTACTCATTTCTTTGATGAAAAACCGTAAAGTTTTTACTTAAATTAGAGGTGATTGCTAAATGCTTGATATATTTTAAAATTTCTAGACATGACAGCTGTGCAGGCTCCATTCAGTGTCCAGCAACATTCAGAACACAAAAGTCCCAGGTAACCGGGGCTTTTTTAATGTCTAAGTCTAATTATCGAATCCAGTACTACACGGATGGCAGGCTAAGTTCTCTAAAGAATTGGTTATTTTTTCTGCTGCTTCTTTTCTCGTTTATTAATCTCTTGAATCACCTCTAACATGTACGACTCTTTTCTGCCGCTCACTGAATCCAATGATGGATTATAAACACCGTAATTAATTATTGTCTTTTCATGTACTTCAGGGCCTAATGACTTTTTTATTGAACCATCCGGTGGCGACATGACATTTATCAAACGCAGTCACTGCGCTTTAATCACGCTGGCTTTTGTGGTCTTTTCAGTGACTGTTCGCGCTGAGACTGCAACCATTACCGCGCAGGGCATCAGTATGGATCCACTGGTAATCGAAATTCAGTCCGGCGATACGGTCAGCTGGACCAATATGAATGCACATAACACCACATCAGTTGACCATCTAATGCCAGCCGGCGCCAAAGCCTGGGATTCGCCGATCGGTGAGGATTATCAACATACGTTTATCGAAGCGGGAATTTATATTTATCAATGCAAACCGCATAGCGGACTTGGCATGGGTGGTGCAGTTATCGTCGGTCAACCGGTGAATCTGGAAGCGATTAAAGCCGCCAATGTACCAGGGCCAATGCAAAAAATTATCGATAAAGCGATTATTGCTGCCGAAAAAATGTAGTGCCTTTGCAAAACAAGCATTTGTTTAGCCCGCTGGATAGAAAATCCATCGACGTCAGGACTGATCCTCGCCGTCAACATCAGTGTCGTTGGGTTAACACAAGATGATTAGGTCGAAGTTGTAATAGCATCTATCAATGAACCCGGGGCTCCAGCCAACAATTTAAAACTGAGGTAACTGAAAGTGTGATGGCGTCGGATATTGATAGGGTAATTACCAAACTGACTGCATTACGCAAGGCTGGCGTGCGTATCTCTTTGGATGATTTCGGCACGGGCTACTGATCATTAACTTACCTCAAAAGCTTACCCCTGAATCAGCTTAAGATTGATCAAAGTTTTGTTAGAGACATCCTGGTTAATAAATGACAAGGCTATTGCCGAAACTATCATTAAACTGGCCAGTAATATGGCTATGAAATTACTCAGCTCACAATCATGCTGTAACAAGCTTGTTCTTACCTTGTGCCTTTGCACGGTAAAGCGCATTGTCTACGCGCGATACAAGTTCACTTATATCCTTGTCTTTGGCATTTATTTCCGTAATACCTGCACTAAAAGTTGCATTGAACAACTGGCCCGTCTGGCTGACGAAAGATTGTGTTCGAAACCTTTCAAGAATGGCATTGACTGAATTTACAGCATTTTCAGAAAGTTGATTGGGAAAAATAATAAAGAACTCTTCACCACCAAATCGTGCATAAACATCTGTTTCTCTTAACCTTGATCGCATTATTTTGGCAAACGCTTTAAGGACTTTATCGCCAGCAGGATGTCCATAGCTGTCATTAATCGATTTAAAGTTATCTATATCTATCAATGCTACAGTAACTGACTCACCATAACGTCTGACAAGGTTAAATTTTTCTTCAAGCTCCGCCAGAATAAAGCGTCGGTTGTGAAGCCCAGTAAGCTCATCCGTGATGGAAAGCTTTAGTAATTTATTTTCAAGTGCTTTTTGTTTGTCGATATTGGTCACAATACCGTACCAAATCGTTGCTCCGTCCTCATCAATTTCAGGTGTGGCAACGCCATAAAGCCAAGACATTTTACCTTTCGTTTCAGCACGATACTCATAATGCCAGGTTGTCATGGTATTTTTTGAATGTGCAATGCTCTCCATTAAACCCGGCAAATCATCCGGATGAATTACATTAAAAACCAAATCTGGGTTAGAGCGCACTTCTTCTGGTGTTAAACCATAAAAATCCATGGTTTTTTCACTGACATAAGGAAAACTAAATTTGCCATCGGGCATCATCTTAAATACGTAAACGATCCCGGGAATCGTTCTGGCAAGTCTTGAAATGAGCCGCTCCGCTTCATGCGCGGCGGTGATATCGATATGCGTGCCAACGACCCACTCAGGTTTACCATCCTCAGTCAGGGTAGCCGTTTTACCACGGTCGTGAATCCACACCCAATGGCCGTCCTTATGACGCATTCTGACCTTACACGCATAGTGCGATGTTTCACCGTTAAAATAATTTTCGAAAGCTTTGTCAGAGACAATTAAATCCTCAGGATGCACCAATGCACGCCAATGTGTAATGGAATCTTTAGGCTGAAACTCCTCCAGCGTGTAGCCAACTATTTCCGCCCATCTTTCGTTAATAATATTTTGGCCTGTTTGAACATTCCACTCCCACGTTCCGGCACGGGTCCCCTCTATGATTGCCTCTAGTCTCTCAATTCTGGGATGTGGTGAGGGGATCATAATTCGCCTTCAAAAGCCCGATTTATAAGTCGTGTAAACATTAATTTTTTGTGATGCATTTCATATGTTTTACCACGTTTAAACTTCTTTGCAATCAATATTTAATTCGTGGCAATTACCTAGTAGTAAATGCCTTGCCGTGCTAAAAACGCCGGCAACGTTGTGATGCACAACACTACTAAAATCATTAGATTATGGTCAGCGAGTATCTGAAATTCGTTGATGTTTAGTCGGGAGCTTTATTATTTGCGGCTTAATTTGTCGTGTTTCCGAACCGAGCTGACAGCCCTTCGCTTTTTACAAGCATAAAACAACATTAAAATTGGAGGATTATTAACATCACTCAGCTAATAACTGTTTAGTGGGATATCGAACCGGCTGCAAATTGTCATAAACCGAGTATAGTTAAAGCATCTTCTCATTCAAAAAGGTACCGAAAATGCTCAAAGCAACTACGACGTTTACCCAAGCGAAAAACATTGCAATGGCACTGACAATATCATTCGCAGCAGCTACGCTGGTCACTGCCTGTGGCAGCGATGAGAGTGCAGATACACAACAGAGCCAGCAAACTGAATTGAGCTCTGAAAATCAGAGCACCATGGACATAACTGAGGATAATGCATCGACAGCATCAAATACTGAAGAAGCGATGGAAAATGAACCTGTCGCTGAGGTTGAACAATCAGGTACTCAGGCAGAACCTGAAACAACTGCTACCAGTGCATCAACCGATGACGCGGCCGCTAAGGCTGATGAACCAAAAAGCGAAGGCACCGAAACGCATGTTGTAACAGCACAGGGCCTTGCATTTGCTCCGCTGGTCATCAAAATCAACCCTGGTGACGTGGTGTCTTGGCGCAACATGAGCACGCATAACTCGGAATCTATTGATGGCTTGATTCCAGAGGGTGCTGAGAAGTGGAACTCGCCGATGAGTCAAAACTTCGAACGGGCTTTTAATGAAGAAGGTATCTATGTATACAAGTGCACACCGCATATTGGTGCAGGTATGGGTGGTGTGATTATCGTTGGTAACCCGGTAAACCTCGAACAGATTAAAAATGCTGATGTGTCTGGTGCTGCTGGCCGTTTGGCCAAAAAGGCAATCTCCGAAGCAGAAAGTATGTAATTCTGCTACCAGTCATAGTGTGCTGAATGCGCCGGTTTATTCCCGGACATCAACGCATTTAGGAAAATGAAAGCCCCAATACTGAAAAGTGTTGGGGCTTTTTCATTTAACAACTACATAAGTGACTTTCAACCGCTAGCCACCGGATTAAGATTAATGCTTAATTTGAAATTGCTCTTTCATTCATCAAAACCCGTAATAAATAATGGACGGGAAATATAATAACCATGGATAAATTTACATTTATTTTATGTTCAGTGCATTCGTTATAAAGTACTGACAGGTCACAATGACTCATCTGAATTAAGTGAAAGACTGATGATTAATATTAATTTTTCAACCGCTGAAAAAACCATACTGGCTTTCACTGCTTTGTACACACTGGCGTTCTCTGCGTATTTTATGGGTCGGTTTAATATTGAATTTATTGCCTATGCCGGGGTGATTACCTTTATTTTCACGTTGTTATATTCGACGCTTGATAAGACCAGAATCCCGGCGTCAATTTTAGCCGGCATCTCCATTTGGGGACTGCTGCATATGATGGGCGGCAGTATTCCCACAGCGGATGGTGTGCTCTACAACTGGAAAATGTATCCGTTTTTTGATGGTGGTAACGAACTGTATATTCTTAAGTTTGATCAGTTTGTGCATCTATAT
>JBFJJO010000141.1:0-5207 GCA_041612215.1 Methylophaga sp. | reverse complement strand
TTGCTGGTGTTGGCAGGCGGCTTGTGGCAGAGCCGCAGCTGGATCCCACCAGCGGCTTTACGGCTCACTGAAATCAGCTTGTCGCAGGAAGTGGACCGCGAAAAATTAAGTCATAGCCGTGATATCGAACGCATTTCTGCCAGCGAGTTAAAGCAAGGTCTGTATGCCTGGACAGCCGTCAGTGCGCCGCGCGGTTTACAGGATAATATCCACCATGTGTGGCTACAAAACGGTAAAGAAATCGACCGCATCACGCTGGAAATTAAAGGTGGCCGGGAAGAGGGTTACCGGGCTTTCAGCCATAAAACACAATTTCCGGAAGATCCGGTCGGACGCTGGCAGATTAGGGTGGTCACCGATTCCGGCCAATTAATTGGGCTGGCCCGTTTTACTGTCACCGATTGATCAATCGCCACTGACTTTCAGTTTGCCGGCAATAAAATCGCTGTGTGCCACATGTAACAAGCCCGCTATCCGCCGGATGACATGCTGCTCAACGGCCTGAATATCATCATCGGCAGCGGCCATCTGCCATAGCGACTCAATCAGCTGGATTTTTTCGGTCATGCTGTACTGCTGATTGATTTCACGGGTAAAAGCAAAATAATCGGTGGCTGAATCATGCGCTTGCATCGCGTCTTTGAATAAGATATCAGCGGCCGCGTCAGACAATTGAAACTGTTTTTTCAGCAGTCTTTGCAGTGCAGCGACCTCAATAACATCTTTTTCATGATCTGCCGCCATTACTTCAATCATTAATGCAGTAACCGCCAGCATTGGCTGGCTTTTAACTTCGTTCGCCAAAGCCGCTTCATTATCAGTTTGTGGATTTAATAAAGCTTTTATAGCGTTCAGCATAGACTTACTCTCAATTTAAAACGGCTCAGACTGAACCCAGACCGGCAAGTTCAACGATTAATGATCACCGCAGCCTGATAACGTTGTTTGCCATAGCCCAGCAGACGGTTAAATTCTTTATGGGTAACCGGAATATACAGGCTGTCAGTCAGAGTTTTATCGTCATCCCAGTCAATGTCGGGATCATGAAAGTAAACAAAGGTATCGGATATTGACACCAACACCACCCAATGGGGTGATTTATTCTGGTTAAGACGATAAGAACTTATCAGCACCACCGCCAGCGCACCGGCATCCAGATGGTTACGCAACAGATTTACATCCATCGGTATTAATTGCTGATGAATATCCGATTGGGCAATTTGCTGAACAAAATCCTGATGCACGCATTCGATGACCAGCTTTTTCTCATCACTGCGCACACCATTAATAAACGGCACTTCATCACTATTGGTAATCAGCGTGGTATCAAAACCGCGCCGCCAGGCGGATAAGGCCAGGCCATGAGCGCTGCAGCCGCCATGGCCTGAGGTCATAAAAATGGTCGTCGCTTCGCGCCAGATTTGTAATTCACTAATCCTGTCCAGTGATGGCATGTCAGGGTTCAGGGTTTTCATGGCCATCATCAAACTGGCCGGACCACAGGTAAAGTCCGTGCTTTGTGAATAGTGCACCACTTGATTTTGCAAGGTATGTGGCTCTGGTTGCAGCACTTTCATCATGCGCATGGCGTCGGTGTGATCTTCATAAAAATCACTGACGATATCGAACTGTTTGTAGCCGAGATTTTCGTAAAGCCGAATCGCATTGTGATTATCAGGCCGGACTTCCAGACGGATAAAACTGCGTCCGGCGGCCAAAGCTGCTTTTTCAGCCGCCGCCATCAGAGCATTAGCAATACCTTGTTTACGATTTTTCGGATCAACGGCCAATGAATAAATACGGCCCAGCGACGTGCCGCGCGAGTAGAGGATCAAAACATAACCGGCCAATTGCTGATTTTTTTCGGCCAGCAGCAGTAAGGCATTGGCCTTATTGATCATCCATTTAAAACTACGCCGTGACAGTCTGTCGCTATCAAAACAGATTTTTTCCAGGCCCAGCAATGCATCCACATCATCTAGTGTAGCTGCACGAATATGCAGATCAGTTGCCTCAGGCACTGCCATTACTTTGGCCACTGAGCCCTGCCAATGCCATTTCAATGACTTGCCGGCCGCGGAATAACACTAACTCTTGCCATTGTGTCTGATCGGGACAGAAAAAATCCTGCATCGCATGTTTGATATCCAGCGTTTGCTGATCTGACCAGTCAATTTTTCCGGATTGTTGCAGCTGATGATCGGCATGTAAAACCCGTAGCATTTCGCTGTTACCGTAGCTGCCAAATTCCAGCGTCAGAAAACACACCTGCTCACCCTGTGCATGCCAGAAGTAATCATGCAGGCCATGTTTCACTCCGGACGTTGAGGTGCCCATCGCCGGCTCGGTGACGGTGGCACCAAATAGTTCAACAGCGGTTTTGGTGGCTTTACTGTTATGCGGATGATCACAAATCAGTTCGCCGTAACCATAGGGGCCAAGGCCACTATGAATATCAATCACCATAATTTGATCGCGCTTTTCCGGCTTGATTTGCCCGGCCAGTTGCTCGATGACTTCGCGTGACCAGCTGGCTTTATCACCGCCGTAATACAGTGCGTCTTTTTGTTGATACTGCCCCTGACTCAAGGCATCAAACAATTCACGATGGCCGCCGACTTCATCCATGCTTGAAGTTGATTTATTCAGTTCCTGCCAGACTCTTAAGGCTTCTGAAGAGTCTGGCAATTTACCGGCAAAATCGACGAAGTTGCGGTTGATATCGATGCCGTCATTATCATTACGACTGGCCCAGGTAAAGCCCCATGGGTTCAGCGCGTGCACCAACACCACACAGATATCAGCAGGCAACCGCCGGTGGCGGCTGACAAAATCCGACTGGATCGCCGAACCGACACCGCCTTCAACACCATGCAGCCCAGAGACCAGAATCAGCATATTTTTGGCTTTGGGATTACCGGCCCAGGCGATATCACAAAACAGTTTTTCGTTCTTGGGCCCTTTCAGCGGATGCGCAATATTGTTGAAGCGTTCGACAATGGAGCTGGTCTCAACTGATGATACAAATTTATCCCGCGCCCCGGCATAGCGTTGCGAAAACACGCTCAAAACAGCTTCTGCATACATGGCAACGACGCTCCTGTTTCAAAAAATTTGGCGAAGAATAGGTGGTTTTAATGATTTTGACCAGTAAATCGGCGCGCTGGCAAAAATTTTTAGCACAACCATGACACAATCACTTTATGATGCACAAATAGACAAACGCTGACGCCAAGGAGACGCCAACACAATCTATGAGTAACCACCTGATAATAGTAGAAAATATTGCCGACTGGGCGCCCTACTTCCCCAGCGCCCAAGTCACGGCTGTCGATGATTATCTGCAGACCCCCACGCAAAGTCCTTCAGGTCGTGCGCAAATTATTAACCTCTGTCATAGTCTCGATTACTTAAGCCCTGGCTATTATTGTTCGATGGTTGCCGAGGCGCGAGATCATCGGGTGATCCCCAGTCTGCGCACCATTAATGACCTGTCCCGTAAAAGTTTGTACGCATTTGATTTAAGCGATATGAGCGAAAAGCTTAATAAGGTCATTGTTGCCAGCGGTAAACAAGCTGAGGAAAATTTCCGGCTCAAAGTGTTTTTTGGTCAGTGCGAATTTAAAGCCCTGCAAAAGCTGGCCCGTCAGATTTACGAACAATACCCCTGCCCGATTATCGAAATTGACTTCACCAATAAAGGCCATTGGCTGATCAGTCGCATTGGTGCGGGTGCACTCGATACGCTGACGGAAACAGAACAGGATTTATTTGCCAATGCTTTAGATGCTTTTAGTCATAAACTGTGGCGTAAACCAGCAAAACGCCGACAATATCGCTACGATATGGCGATTTTGCATAACCCTGATGAAAAAATGCCGCCCAGTGATATGACGGCATTAAAGCGCTTTATTGCCAGCGGCAAACGGTTGGGGATTGATGTTGAGTTGATAACCCCGCGTGATTACATTCGTATCGCCGAATACGATGCACTGTTTATACGTGAAACGACGGCGATTCATAATCATACTTATAAATTTGCCCGGAGAGCCGAGAGCGAAGGTCTGGTGGTTATCGATGATCCCACTTCAATCATTCGCTGCACCAATAAGATCTACCTGAAAGAGTTGATGGAAAAACACAACCTGCCTATGCCTGAATCGCACTTGTTGTATCGCAATGACAAGATTGGTCTGCAGCATATGTGTGATACGGCGACTTTTCCGCTGGTGATGAAAATTCCCGACGGCGCCTTTTCAAAAGGCGTTATCAAGGTTAACGATGCCGATGAGTTGCGCGTTAATGCGGCAGCGTTTTTTCAGCAATCGGCGATTATTCTGCTGCAGGAATTTATGTTTACCGATTACGATTGGCGGATTGGTGTTTTTAACAATAAACCGCTCTATGCCTGTCAGTACTTCATGAGTAAAGGTCACTGGCAGATTTATAACCACAACACCAAAAAAGGTACTACCTCAGGTAAATCGGCTGCCGTGCCCGTTTCTGAAGTCCCGGAAAAGGTATTGAAGATCGCCACCAAAGCCGCCAAGCTGGTCGGTGATGGCCTGTATGGTATTGATATCAAACAAAGCGGTTCACGGGTGGTCCTGATTGAAGTCAATGACAACCCGAGCATTGATAGTCAGGTTGAAGACGCCTACCTCGGCCCGGCGCTATATGACGACATCATGCGTGAGTTTCTGCGACGCCTGGAGGCGCGTAAAGCCCATCGGCAATAAGTGTTGATTCAAATAACAACGGCTCCCGCGGGAGCCGTTTGCATTACTGAAATATTTGCCGGAAACGATTAACCGGCAACTGTATGCTGATAACGTTTTTGGCCAAGCGTTCATGTTGCGATCATTTCATCTAAACTGGCAGACACTTAACTCTTCCGTATAGACGGAATAAGGCAAGCTTACTTCAGACAATGACCATTAGTTATGGCAATTTTTTAACTGTCAGCATGGCGTCAAAGCGCATGAGATAGCGTCAAGAGTTGACATAAACAGCTCCTTTTCGTACTCAGAAAAAAGCTAATTCACCTTGAAAATGGCTACTTTCGCCCCAATTAAGGGCAACATTCTATTTATTAATTAATGTGGCGACATGGAATATAAAGACTATTACAAAATTTTAGGCGTCGACCGCACTGCTACTGCCGAGGATATCAAAAAAGCCTACCGGAAACTGGCCCGTAAGTATCA
>JBFJJO010000140.1:0-5311 GCA_041612215.1 Methylophaga sp. | reverse complement strand
GTTTGCTGGGCCATACCAACGGGGAAAAACAATTTGATCGGGTTTTCCTTAGCTTGATCCCAAATACTGCGCAGCAATACGGGAAAGCGACTGATCACGGTGCCGCGCGCGCGCAGAGCAACAATCAATGCCAACGCGAAGCTGACCCAGAGGTTAAAAAAGCCAATTAACAATACAAAAAATAAATACATTAAAAACTCAAACACGCCCATGGCAGTGCTAAAGGCGCCATAACCCAAATTGGCAGCAGAAAATGCCACATGGCGAATATCTAACGGTAGATTGAGTAAATAACCAATATATGGGGTAATGCCCAGCAAAACGCCAAAAAAGAAATTACCGGCAAGTGAACCGTAGTTTTCGTGTAGATAATTGCCAAATTTCTCACGCCAGTGGTCTTTGAGCCAGCCAAGCAGCAGTGGGTGGTAACGTATGCGGCTGCGTAATTCCAAATAGTCGGCACGATTATCGAAGTAGCCGGCAATGATCCCCGAGCAAAATAACCAGACACCGGCAATCGACGCATAAAACAGGGCCATGCCGCCAAATGGCGTAATGGATTTTAATTGATAATCAGCAGTCTCGGCATCAAGCAGCACCTGATTGGCAAACCAAATACTGCTGAGTGCAATCAGGCTGGCAATAATAATTGCCGTAACCACATTGCCCCAAACGGCACCCCACTGAGACCGATTTACATCAATCAGCAGGCTGGCCAACTTTTTGTGGGCTGCGCGGCCATTTTCGCCGCGCTCGACTTCGGAAGCAAAGTTGGCGGCAGTCATTGCCGGCTGTTTGGACGCAATGGTGAAATGCAACATATGCACAATAATGAAGCCAATGCCGTAGTTAAGACTTACTAACAAAGTGTTAAGCCCCCGATCAAAGCCAAGACTTTCAATATAAATCTTATTCAGCGCCATCAGCGCAATCAGAATGCCAGCACCTGCAGCAGACCAGAATAAAGCCATAAATGCTGATTTTTCACGAGCAATGTAATGTTCACCATGATCACTTTTATTTTGCGTGATGCTGCGGGAAAGCATGCCAATACTATTTTTGACCAATGATTTCAGACTATTTTTTTCAGTTGTGGAAAGTATCAACTTTTGCCACAGCGCTAAACAACGGCTTTGCTGCTTTTGCTTGTCTTCAGTACACAGAATTGTCAGCAGCTCTTCGACGCGTTCCAGCGTTTGTTCGAGACGTTCTAATAAATGCGCTACCGAGATTGATGAGCCTGCTGCACCGGCACCGCGGCGTCGCAGTCTTTGCACCAGTTCACGGCATTGATCCAGCATTACCCATATATGATCGGGGTTATAGCGTTCGATGGTTTCGTCTTCAAAACGCTCGGTCACATTTTGCACAAACGGCTGTAATTCTCGCTGCAGTACAATAAATGCGGAGTCATTATCGACCAGCCGCTTGTCGATGCGCATCAATTCCGGCTCAAGTTCTTCTGCCGCCACCCAAATCGCCAACATTTCCATGGCATACAGGCACTGCTCCTGAAAATGTACCATCGATGCGTTCAAGGTTTCGGTATCAACGTCCTGGGTCAATAGGTGATGTAATTTTAGCCACTGAGCAGCGCTGATGGTTTCCAGCCAATCATTGTCACTGCGCTGATAAAACATCAGCGTCAGCACATCTTTGGAATTACCCAAATCCAGTGGCGGTGGATTCAGCTTATCGTAGAGGCGGGTCATGAACTCATTAAAAAAGCCGCGCCGGGAAAAAATCCCCAGACTGACAATGGCTGAATATAAGTTTTGATCAACAAACCAGCTATGAAAACGGTTGTCCAATAATTGACGTAATTGTGGGTCAGACTCCAGTAATGCGAGCAGTTCATCCATTCGCTCAGAGGCTTTATCTTCACCGCCTTTACGCAATTCGCCGATAATTTTACGCAAGGCGCTGAGTACGGAATTTTCTTCATCAAAATCCGCTTGCAGTTGTTCAACGGTAAAGATATCGCTCATTGGCACTCCATGAAAAGGGACGGCGGTATTCTATGTTTCATGATAATAATCTTGGAGAGCGCGTTAAAGCGGTCTGAAGTTTTTAAAAATGATAATACAGACAGATTAAACCGCGCCATCAAGACGCAGTTAATTTAAGATTGGATTAAAATAATTCGACGTGCTGCGCGAGGCGTCTGGCAGCTGCTTCAGCGCCCATGGTTCGCGCTAAAGCCAGTGCCGTCAATCCATCTGATGATTTGGCATAAGCATCGGCACCATTCTCCAGTAGCAAATCAACAACATCTTTACGATTAAACATGGCAGCAAACATCAGGGGGGTTTTGCCTTCCGATGATGCGGCGTTGATCTCGGCACCAGATTCAAGCAGCAACTGGGTTGTTTGATAATGACCACCCGCACAGGCCAGCATCAATAAACTAGTGCCTAATTCATCACAGGCATCGGCAGACAACCCCTGTGCCAACTGGCTACGAAGGCTTTCCGTATCACCATGCCGCGCCAATTCAAACTGTTGATCATTCAGTTTGAGTTGTTTTGTATCCGTTTCAGTCATGACAATGTCCCGATGGGTTTTTTCTAGCGGGTGAGAGCGCTATTAAGTTGAAATAAGCAGCCAAATGCTGCACATGCAAGGCATCAATAGTTTTTTGATTCTTCTGCCTCACGGTCAATTGCATCACCGGCTGCGCCCATATCTTCACCGACACCTTCTATGGTGTTACATGCTGCCAAACCCAACACCATTAAAACAGATATAACAAAAGCAGATAATTTCATAACGTTCTCCTTTAATAATCATTCAACATTAGCATAGGCTGCCATGAAGACAAAAGCAGCATGAGCTAAATTTGTGAATCCTGCATTGTCGTTTTACGGCAGTTTACGTTTTACTAACAAGATAAGGTAGAGCTGAATAACCAATGATTTACATGCATAGCGTCCTTATCACGAAGGATAAATAATATAGATAGCTTTCGGAGGTTATTTTTGTGATGGTGATCACATAAAAAGAAACTGGGTGAACTAGTTGACTTGACAAAAATTAAATCTGATACTGCACCAATGGCGTTAGAATTTTTGCCGATGCGCCGGCTTTCAGGGAGAACGCAGGGATGATTTGCCACACTCTCATTGATGCATCACCCGGCGAGACTGCGCTTCACACAATCATATGCATATAGAGGCATCAGGATGAATATTTTATTGCGTATTAGTGCTTTATTAAGCGCACTTATTGTGGCTGGTTGTGCTGCAAATGGCCCAGTCTCAGACCTGCGTGAATCCATTGAAGCGTCGGTACAGGTGTCTGAAGGCACGTCGCCTTTTTGTGTCAAACCCCAGGTCATCGAAGTCAAACTGCCCCCACCTCAAGTAGCACCGGCACCATCGCCGTCCGTGCCTTTTAGTGCCAATTTATACTTTTTGCTGGATCAAACCGTGTTTACTCCGGAATCGGCACGTGAAGCAGATGCTATTTATCAGCAAGTTCGTGCTCAAAAAGCTGATCAAGTGATTTTAATTGGCCATACCGATACTTCAGCATCAGATAGTTACAATGATGCCCTGTCATTACGGCGGGCTGAAAAGGTTAAACAAGAATTAATTGCAGCCGGCGTGACTGCCGACACTATTCGTATTTCAGGGCGGGGTGAAACCGACCTGTTCGTCAGTACACCTGACGAGACAGTAGAAGTTAGAAATCGTCGCGTAGAAATCACCATACGCTGACATTGGGAGTCGTAACATGACACAGAAATTTAAAATGCTGACTTTAACAGCTTCAATTTTAACCAGTGGATTAATACTGGCTACGCCGGGCGTATTGGCGCAAAGTCTGACTGAAGCAGTCGATAAAACCATTCAGAGTAATCCAGAAATCCTTGCTGAGGCTAATCGCCGTATCAGTGTCGATAAAACCATTGATCAGGCAAAAGCGGGCTATTTGCCGCAGGTAGATTTGGATCTGGGTTATGGCCATGAATATACCAATAATCCGGCAACCCGCCCTGGCGGTCGTTCGCTGAATCGTGGTGAAGCAGGGCTTGCCGCTAATCAAATGCTTTATGACGGTTTTTTCACCAAAAGTGAAGTTGATCGCACCTCATCTTCCGCAGAATCAGCGGGGTTCTCTGTTTCAGATATTTCTGAAACTATCAGCCTGCGTGCGGTTGAAGTTTATCTGAATGTGTTGCGACGCCAGGATTTACTGAAATTGACAGAAGCCAATCTTGGTGCACATGAAAAAATTTATGATCAGATAGGTCAGCGTGCGGAGAGTGGTGTGGGCCGTCGTGCAGATGTTGATCAGGCTGGTGCTCGACTAGCCTTGGCACAAGCCAATCTCGCTGCAGATAAAGGCAACTTGCAGGATGCCAATAGTAACTATATGCGGGTGGTCGGTAATATGCCAGAAAATCCCGTCAATCCGGGTGATGGTTGTTGTGACCGGGCGCCGGCAACGCTGGAAGATGCAATTAATATTGCTCAAAACCAGCACCCTGCAATTCGTGCTGCGTTGGCAGGCCATGAAGCTTCACTTGCTGAAACCCAAGGTGCTAAGGCTGCTTTTCAGCCACGTGTAGATCTGCAATTGAGTGCCCGTTCTGACAATAATCTTAATGCCGATGGCGATAATATACTCAGTAATGAAGGTCATCAAAAAGAACTGCAGGCAATGGTCCGCTTACAACAAAATCTTTACAACGGTGGCGCGGACATGGCCCGTGTCTCTCAGATGACGTCGTTGAGCGAACAGCAAAAACAACAAATTATGAATACTCAACGGCAGATTGAACAAGATGTCCGCCTGGCCTGGAATGCTTTGCAAACTGCTCAGGAACGTGTGCCACGTTTGAAAGTACGTGTTGAATCCGCTGAAAAAACCCGCGAAGCTTACGCACAGCAATTTAATATCGGTCAGCGTACCTTGCTGGATTTGCTCGACAGCGAAAATGAGTTGCTAACTGCCGGTGCCGATTACACCGAAGCTTATTACAACCAGCTTTATGCTTGTTACTGGCTGGCAGAAGCAATGGGTCAATTGCTGCCAGCACTGGAGCTGGAGCATCGTCAGGAAGCGATTGTCGTAGCAGGCTCTGCGGATACCGGTAAAGTCAACGATACTACCGCTGACAGCGAATAGGTTTTGTTATTGACTACGCCTCGATAGTGAAAACTATCGGGGCGTTTTTTATTTTTACCTTTAAATACTGGTTTTTATCCCCAACTAGTTATTAAGTCCACCTCACACCCCAGCGGTTGAACCGTATTGGTGTGCTTTTTATTTTTTTGCCAAAAAAGGAGTCTCCTAATGGCTACAG
>JBFJJO010000139.1:0-5427 GCA_041612215.1 Methylophaga sp. | reverse complement strand
CATGGCTGTCATAAAAATGGCTGATTTGGATCTGACTGATAAACGTGTTCTTATCCGCCAGGATCTCAATGTGCCGTTAAAATCCGGTGTGGTTGCTGATGCGACCCGCATTATGGCTTCACTGCCAACCATTAAAATGGCCTTGGAAAAGGGCGCCAAAGTCATGGTGATGTCCCATCTGGGGCGTCCGGAAGAGGGCGAATATGAGCATAAATATTCGATGGCGCCGGTTGCAAATTACCTTTCTGCGTTATTAAAACAACCCGTTCGCCTTGAGCAAAACTGGCTGGAACCTGACTTTATTCCGGTCGAAGTGGGTGAACTGGTGATTTGTGAAAACGTGCGTTTTAATATTGGCGAAAAAGCCAATGACGATGCGTTGTCTCGGCGGATGGCACAGATGTGTGACGTGTTTGTCATGGATGCTTTTGGCACGGCGCATCGTGCACATGCATCAACCCATGGCATCGCCAAATATGCCAGTGTTGCCTGTGCTGGTCCTTTGCTCTCTTCTGAGTTAGAGGCTTTAGCCAAAGCCCTTGATAATCCTGCCAGACCGATGGTGGCAATTGTCGGTGGCTCAAAAGTCTCGACCAAGCTGAGTGTGCTGGAATCCTTATCGAAGAAAGTGGACCAACTGATTGTTGGTGGCGGTATTGCCAATACGTTTATTGCGGCGGCAGGCTATAACGTCGGTCAATCACTATACGAACCGGATTTACTGGATACCTGCCGGCAATTGGTTGCGGAAGCTAAAAGCCGTGGCGCAGATATTCCGGTGCCGATGGATGTCGTATGTGGCAAACGTTTTGCCGAAAATGCCGAAGCTTCACTGAAAAAAGTAGAAGATGTGCAAGACGATGATATGATTTTTGATATTGGCCCCAAATCAGCAGCGCAGCTGGCCGATATTATCAAACATGCGGGTACCATTGTTTGGAATGGCCCAGTCGGTGTGTTTGAATTCTCTCAGTTCGGAGAAGGCACCAAAGAAATTGCGATGGCAATTGCCGAATCCGAAGCTTTTTCTATTGCGGGTGGTGGCGATACGCTCGCTGCGGTCAGCAAATTCAAAATCTGCGACGACGTGTCTTATATTTCAACCGGTGGTGGTGCGTTTCTGGAATTTCTGGAAGGCAAAACACTCCCCGCCGTCGAAATTCTGGAGCAACGCGCCGCGGAATAATCCAAGGAGGCCCCAGTGGCTGCCAGGCGTAGAACCAAAATTGTAGCAACGCTCGGCCCGGCAAGTTCTGATACGAAAGTACTGGATGCCATGATTGAAGCCGGCGTCGATCTGGTCAGGTTAAATTTTTCTCATGGTGATCCGGCAGATCATGCCCGTCTGGCCGAAACAGTTCGGAATCGGGCAGAGGCTTATGGTCGGCAGGTTGGCATTCTAGCCGATTTGCAGGGGCCGAAAATTCGCATTGCCCGCTTTAAACATGGTGGTATCGAGCTGGTAGAGGGGGCACCGTTTGTTCTGGATGCTGCGCTTGGGCATGATGAAGGCGATATCTTCCGTGTCGGTATCGACTATAAAGCGCTGCCCCATGATGTAAAGCGTGGTGACACGTTGTTACTTGATGATGGCCGAATTGTCTTGTGGGTAGAAAAAGTTCACGACACACAAGTTCACTGTAAAGTTATCGTCGGTGGGCGGCTATCCGATAACAAAGGTATCAATCGTCAGGGTGGCGGCTTATCAGCCAAAGCACTGACTGATAAAGATATGGCCGATATCAAAATCGCCGCCGGGATGCAGGCAGACTATATTGCTGTTTCGTTTCCCCGCAGTGCTGCCGATATTGAATTAGCCCGGCAATTATTACGTGATGCCGGCGGTTACGGCGGCATTATCGCAAAAATCGAACGTGCTGAAGCCCTAGAAGAAATAGATGCCATTTTGCTGACTGCCGAGGGCATTATGGTGGCGCGTGGTGATTTGGGTGTTGAAATGGGGGATGCAGCCTTACCGCCAATTCAGAAAAAGCTGATTGCCAAAGCGCGGCGCATGAATAAGGTCGTGATTACCGCGACGCAAATGATGGAGTCAATGATCCAAAATGCCATCCCCACCCGCGCTGAGGTCTTTGATGTTGCCAATGCTGTATTGGATGGTACGGATGCGGTGATGCTGTCGGGTGAAACCGCGGTAGGCAAATATCCGGTTAAAGTCATTGAGGCGGTTGATCGGATTTGTCTGCAAGCCGAGCAACAACGAGAAATCCGTGTCTCACGACATCGAATTGATTCACAATTTGAGCGGATGGATGAAGCCATTGCTATGGGCGCGATGTATCTGGCCAATCATATGAACGTCAAAGTTATCGCGGCCCTGACTGAATCCGGTTCAACGCCGCTATGGATGTCACGTATCAGTTCTGGTATGCCAATTTTTGCAATGACACCACATTTGGCCAGTCAGCGGCGAATGACCCTATATCGCGGCGTTTATCCGGTGGCCTTTAAAGTTGAGCATACCGATCATGCCGCGTTAAACAAAGAAGTTATTGATGAGTTGCAGCGTCGCGGGGTAGTTCATGATGGTGATATAGTGATTATTACCAAAGGTGACTTGGAAAAACCGGGTAGCACCAATGCAATGAAGCTGGTCAGAGTCGGCGACATGGTTGAGCCTGGCGATCAGGGCAGCTGCGAATAATAGCTAATAACAGGAGTTAATATGGCGTTAATTGCCTTAAGGCAGTTACTTGATTATGCCGCCGAACATCAGTTTGCGGTGCCGGCCTTTAATGTCAGTAACCTGGAACAGGTGCAGGCTATTATGCAGGCGGCTGATGCCGTCGACAGTCCGGTCATCATGCAAGCCAGTGTCGGTGCACGTGATTATGCCGGTGAGCCTTTTTTGCGGCATCTGGTGCAGGCAGCGCTCGAGCAATATCCCCATATACCGCTGGTGATGCATCAGGATCATGGTGCCAACCCCGCCATTTGTGTCAGAGCCATTCAATCCGGATTCAGCTCCGTAATGATGGATGGCTCCCTGCATGAAGACATGAAAACGCCATCAGAATTTGACTATAACGTCCGCGTCACCCGGGAAGTTACTCATTTTGCACATGCTTGTGGTGTTTCGGTTGAAGGTGAGTTGGGTTGTTTAGGATCACTGGAAACCGGAGAAATGGGTGAAGAAGACGGTCATGGTGCTGAAGGCAAACTGGACCCAAGCCAATTGTTGACTGATCCAGACGAGGCTGTTGAGTTTGTTCGGTTAACGGATGTTGATGCGTTGGCTGTCGCTATTGGTACCAGCCATGGCGCTTATAAATTTTCCAAACCACCCACCGGTGAAGTCCTGGCCATCACCCATTTAAAAACATTGCAACAGCGTTTACCAAATACTCATTTTGTTATGCATGGATCGAGTTCGGTGCCGCAGGATTGGCTGGCTGTGATTAATCAATATGGTGGTGATATTACGCAAACTTATGGTGTGCCGGTGCCAGAAATTGTTGAAGGCATACAATATGGCGTGCGCAAGGTTAATATTGATACCGATTTGCGTATGGCCGCAACCGGCGCGATCCGCCAGTTTTTACATGATGAAAACAATGCAGCAGTGTTTGATCCACGTAAATTCCTGAAGGCCGCCACCGAAGCGATGCAAACCATTTGTCAGGCGCGTTATCAGGCTTTTGGCAGTGCCGGCCATGCCAGTAAAATCAAACCATTATCGTTAAGTGCCATGGTTAAACGCTATGCCTGAGTTAAACCGTGAGTGCTGGCTATGAATCAGGTAAACTACGCGGCTGATTGCCGCTTATTCAGGAAGCAGTCGTGACACAATTATTGGCAATTGCTGCCGGTGGCGCCATCGGAGCGGTATTAAGGTTTTTGATGTCCAATGGCGTATATCGCCTGATGGGCCGGGATTTTCCTTATGGGACGCTGGCAGTGAATGTTGTCGGCTCTTTGTTCATTGGCGTGTTGTTTGTATTGTTGGTGGAGCGACTCAGTCTGTCGCCGGAATGGCGCGCTGGCATATTGGTTGGCGTGATTGGCGCTTTCACGACGTTTTCAACCTTTTCGTTGGAAACGTTGGCTTTGCTGGAAGAAGGTGAAGTATTGAAAAGCATTCTCAATGTGCTGCTCAGTGTGTTTTTATGTTTGGGTGCTACCTGGGTTGGTATGGCAACGGGCCGGCAGTTATGAGTGAACAGGTGTTAATGGTGCGCTTATATCTCGCTGAGGGCCGCGATGATATGCGCAAGGTATTTAAGTGGCTGGAAACCAACGAAATGCGCGGGTTTACCGTGTTTCGTGGTATCGCTGGCCTGGGGAGTGATGGTCTTTTGCATAAGGCATCACTGCTGGATTTATCATCGGAATTGCCGATGGTTATAGAATTTTTTGATACGCCAGAGCGCGTTGCTGAATTGATGCCGACGCTGAGAACTTTGATTAAACCCGACCATATTGTCAGCTGGACGGCGCAAACCGGAATTTAAGATTTTTATGTTAGACCCGAAATTATTACGTCAGGATACGGCTGCATTGGCAGCGCAATTAGCCAAACGTGGCTTTCAGCTGGATGTCGAGTTACTGGCGCAGCTGGAACAAGAGCGCAAACAAGCTCAGCTTGATGCTCAGGCGCTGCAAACAGAGCGTAACAGTCGCTCCAAACTAATCGGTAAAGCCAAAGCTGCAGGTGAAGATATTGCGCCGCTACTGGCAGAAATTGACGATTTAGGTGATAAACACAAAGCGGCTGAGGTACGACTTGCAGGAGTTTTAGAGCGACTCACTGCACTGGCTATGGAAATGCCCAATGTGCCACAGGATGATGTGCCACAAGGCAAAGACGAAAATGACAACGTCGAAGTCATTCAGTGGGGTACACCACGCCAATTTGATTTCAGACCCAAAGATCATGTCGATTTAGGTGCGCAACTTGGTGCCATGGACTTTGAAGCGGCAGCCAAAATCAGTGCGGCGCGGTTTGTTACCTTAAGTGGACCATTGGCGCGGCTGCAGCGGGCGTTGACGCAATTTATGCTCGATATCCACAGCGATGAGCATGGATATACCGAAACCTACGTACCGTATCTGGTGAATGCTGATTCACTGCGCGGTACCGGTCAGTTACCAAAATTCGAAGCCGATTTATTTAAAGTCGACGATGGTGAATTTTATTTAATCCCAACGGCTGAAGTGCCTGTGACTAATCTGGTTCGTGATGTCATTGTCGATGCCGACAAAATGCCCTTGAAATGGGTCGCACACACGCCTTGTTTTCGCAGTGAAGCCGGTTCACATGGCCGCGATGTACGTGGTTTGATCCGACAGCATCAATTTGAAAAAGTCGAATTGGTACAAATTGTTGCGCCTGAGCTATCAAAAGCAGCCCATGAAGCGCTGACAGCGGATGCTGAAAAAATCCTGCAATTGCTGGAATTACCATAT
>JBFJJO010000138.1:0-5448 GCA_041612215.1 Methylophaga sp. | reverse complement strand
TTGGCCTGTGTGTCAGCGGGGATCAAATCAGCCGTTAAATCTTGCTGGCCAATATCTTCCAGCAGCGCCAGTTTGACCTGTGATTGAATAAACTCGACGGGAATAGAATTGGTAATGGACATAGACTCTTCTTGGCAAAATCAAAATAGGGTAACCGCTCAGCGTTTGATAATCTATGGTTGAAAAACAAAACACGAGGTACAGGTGGAAATAGACAAAAAAAACGGCTGGTTAACACCGGTCACTAAACTGGCTTCGCCCAATTTTGATGAACGGCCCGATGTCGACGATATCTGCGGTATTGTTATTCACAATATCAGCCTGCCGCCCAGCCAGTTTGGTGGTCCATGGATTGCGGATTTATTTCTCAATCGCCTGGATATTGATGCCCACCCTTATTTTGCGGAAATTGCCAACTTAACCGTGTCATCACATTTGTTGATTCGCCGTGATGGTGAAATTCAGCAATTTGTGCCGTTTACCAAACGTGCCTGGCATGCCGGTCAGTCTTGTTGGCAGGGACGTGAGCGCTGTAATGATTTTACAATCGGTATTGAATTGGAAGGTGATGACTTTTCACCGTTTGAGGATGAACAATACCAGCAGCTCGCCAGCATCATTAAACTGCTGATAGCGACTTATCCAAAGCTTTCAACAAAGCAGATTGTCGGACATGAACATATTGCACCGGGTCGTAAAACTGATCCCGGGCCATTTTTTGATTGGTTACGTTTGCAGAATTTATTGCAGGCATAAAAAAACCGCCCGGCCGGAGCGGGGCGGTTTTTTCTACTGAAGAAAATTATTCAGTAATGGCAATCAACTCAATAGTGAATACCAAAGTTTCGTTTGGACCGATTTTATCGCCAGCACCTTGTGGACCATAAGCCAGGCTGCCTGGGATAACAACACGCCATTTAGCGCCTTCTTTCATCATTTGCAACACTTCTTGCCAGCCTTTAATGACGCCGTTAACCGGGAAAGTAGCTGGTTCGCCGCGATCATAAGAGCTGTCAAATTTAGTGCCGTCAATCAATGTACCTTCGTAATTGGCGATAACCTTGTCATCAGCTTTTGGTGTGGCGCCATCACCGGCTTCGATGATTTGATATTGGATGCCACTTTCAGTAGTTTTGACGTCTGGGTTTTTGGCATTTTCATCCATAAATGCTTTGGATTCGGCCTGTTTTTTATTCATTACTTCAGCAAGTTCTTGTGATTTTTGTTGTTGGAACTGGCTGATAATTTGTTCGGCGGTCGCTTGGTCTAACTGTGGTTGCTTACCATCCAGCATGTCCTGCACGCCGGCAGCAAAAGCTTCGATATCCAGATCCACACCTTCAGACTTCATATTTTGTCCGACTTGAATACCAAAAATATAGCTGAGTTTCTGTTGATCTGAATCGAGGGTGGCTTGGGCCATTACATTTGCTCCGAATAGTAAGGGTAAAAAAGCGATAAATTTCAAGTTCATTGTGTGATAACTCTCAAATAATTAATTGGATAAATTGCGACAGTTAGTAATCGTAACCGACCACGAAGTTCACGACCACGGATTGTCGCATATTTTGTCAAAGCTTTCAGTGGCTGTGTCGATGGTAATAACTGAGTATTCCGCTTGGTTATTCAGGCAATTGATACTATAATGGTACCAATTGGAGGGCAACCTATGCTTCGTATGGGAAAATTAACAGATTACGGCATTGTGCTGATGAGTTACCTCGCAGCCGAGCGGCAATTGCAGCATAGCGCACATACACTGGCGGATGCGGTTCAAGTGCCGTTACCTACAGTTCGTAAAGTTTTAAAGGCATTATCTGCCGGCGGTTTGCTGAATTCTGAGCGTGGCGCACAGGGCGGTTACAGTTTGAGCCGTGACCCGAAAAATATTTCGGTGGCGGAAATTATTACCGCGATTGAAGGCCCAATTGCTTTGACGGAATGTGTCAGCGATCACAGTCACTGTGAACAGGAAACCCACTGCGCTGTGCAAACCAACTGGGCACAAATAAATAATGCCGTATTTCACGCTTTGGATGAAGTGAAGCTCGCTAATATGACAGTGCCACAGGCAACGAGCGATGTTCGCCCAATACAGTTTTATCCGTCTTTGAATAAGACGACACAAGTTACGTTACAGGATGGTGGTCATCATGACTGAACAAACACAAACTCAACAATTAGAAGCAATCACCGGTCGCGAATATAAAGCCGGTTTCTTTACCGATATCGAATCGGACAGCTTGCCACCCGGCTTGAATGAAGACGTGGTTCGGCAAATTTCGGCGATTAAGAATGAGCCGGAATTTATGCTGGAATTTCGACTAAAAGCCTATCGTCACTGGCTGACCATGGACACACCGGAATGGGCTCATGTGCATTACCCTGAGATCGATTATCAGTCGGTCAGCTATTACAGCGCGCCAAAAAAGAAAACTGATGGCCCGAAAAGCCTTGATGAAGTCGATCCGGAATTGCTGCGTACCTACGAGAAGTTAGGTGTACCGCTTGATGAACGTGCCCGTCTGGCGGGTGTTGCAGTTGATGCGGTGTTTGATAGTGTATCGGTTTCCAATACGTTTAAAGACACGTTGGCTGAGCAAGGTATTTTGTTTATGCCTATTTCCGAAGCAGTTCATGAGCATCCGGAATTGGTGAAAAAATATCTGGGTAGTGTCGTTCCTTACAAAGATAATTACTACGCGACACTTAATTGCGCCGTATTTACTGATGGTTCGTTCGTCTATATTCCCAAAGGCGTTCGTTGTCCGATGGAGTTGTCGACTTACTTCCGGATCAATGCGGCCAACACCGGCCAGTTTGAGCGTACGCTGATCATTGCTGATGATGATAGCTACGTCAGCTATCTGGAAGGCTGTACCGCACCGATGCGTGATGAAAACCAGTTACATGCCGCGGTGGTGGAGCTGGTGGCAATGGATCGTGCTGAAATCAAATATTCAACGGTACAGAACTGGTATCCCGGTGATGAAAACGGTAAAGGTGGGATATACAACTTCGTAACCAAACGGGCCGTTTGCCGTGGGGAAAGTTCAAAAGTCTCCTGGACTCAGGTAGAAACCGGCTCAGCCATCACCTGGAAATATCCCAGTGTCATTCTGCAGGGCGATAACTCAATCGGTGAATTTTATTCGGTTGCCGTAACCAATAATATGCAGCAGGCGGATACCGGTACCAAAATGATTCATCTGGGTAAAAACACCAGTTCGACCATTATTTCTAAAGGGATTTCAGCTGGCCGCTCATCAAATGCCTACCGTGGATTAGTGCGCATTGGACCGAATGCTGAAAATGCACGTAATCACACCGAATGTGATTCATTGCTGATGGGTGATAAATGTGCGGCGCATACCTTCCCGTACATAGAAGTCAAAAACCCAACCGCCAAGGTTGAGCATGAGGCGTCTACCTCCAAAATCAGCGAAGATCAGCTGTTTTATTGCAATCAGCGTGGTTTGGATGTTGAAGATGCAGTATCAATGATCGTCAACGGGTTCTGCAAACAGGTTATCCGTGAGCTACCGATGGAATTTGCTGTTGAAGCGCAGAACCTGCTTGGGCTGTCGCTGGAAGGCTCGGTCGGTTAAACCAGGCAACAAATACGAATTAAACAGAGTTAACAAATATGAAAATGTTAGAAATCAAAAATTTACATGCCACCATTGATGGTAAAGAAATCCTTCGCGGTATCAATATGACTGTGAATGCTGGTGAAGTGCATGCCATTATGGGGCCTAACGGGGCGGGCAAAAGCACGCTTTCCAATGTTTTGGCCGGCCGTGAAGGTTATGACATCACTAAAGGTGAAATCATTTACAAAGGCGAAAACCTGCTGGAGCTGGCCCCTGAAGAGCGGGCGCAGCGCGGTGTGTTTCTGGCGTTTCAATACCCGGTAGAAATTCCCGGCGTCAGCAATATCTACTTGTTAAAAGCAGCGTTGAATGCGGTGCGTAAATATCAGGGCCTGCAAGAATTAGATGCCATCGATTTTCTGACACTGGTGCGCAGTAAACTGGAATTGGTCCAAATGGACGAGACGTTTTTACATCGTAGCGTCAATGAAGGCTTTTCCGGCGGTGAGAAAAAACGCAACGAAATTCTGCAGATGGCCTTGTTAGAACCGGCGCTGGCAATTCTGGATGAAACCGATTCCGGTCTTGATATTGATGCGATGAAAGTGGTCGCTGAAGGCGTTAACGCGCTGCGTGCTGAAGATCGCTCAATCGTTATGATTACCCATTATCAGCGCCTGCTGGATTATATTGTGCCGGATTTTGTTCATGTGTTGTCGGAAGGCCGCATCGTTAAATCCGGTGATAAAGAGCTGGCCAAAGAGTTGGAAAAATCTGGTTATAGCTGGGTTCATGAAGCTCCCGCAGGTCAACTGGCATGAAACAGCTGACAGAATTTCATACTGACTTTATCTCGGTCGCAGAAATGCGTCGGAAAAATGGTCTGCCTGATGAAACTTGGCGGCGATTGCGTAAACTTGGCCAAGATCAGTTTGCGCAAAAAGGTCTGCCTGGCAAAAAAGACGAAGACTGGAAATACACCAGCTTGTGGAATTTGTCACAGCAATCGTTCAATCATGATGTTGGCCAGCCCGGCCATGTTGCGGTTAGCGACTGGCAATTGCTCAATGATGCTTATCAATTGGTGATCGTCGATGGTCATGTTGATTTCACTGCATCCAGTCTCTCTGGCTTGCCCGAAGGGGTCACGGTTCAACCGTTATCACAAAGTCTGGATCAAGCAGCGTCTCACTTAAACCAGCAGATTGATTTGGAAAAAACCGGCTTTAACGCACTCAATACAATGTTGATGAGCGAAGGCGTGTTTATTCATGTCGCGGCCGGCGTCAAACTAAAAAAACCAATTGAATTACTGGTCATCAATTCTGGTGTGACTGAAGATTTAGCCGTGCATTTGCGTAATGTTGTGGTGCTTGAAGCATCTGCACAGGCCAGCTTTATTGAAATATATGCAAGTAAAGAGGGCGTTAGTGGCCTAACCGACGTCATTACCGAAGTCAATTTGGCAGCTTCAGCGGAATTGTTTCACTACAAATTACAACGTGAATCACTATCACATTTTCATGTGGCAACTATGGCTGCCAAACAAGCTGAAAGCAGTCAATGGCATAACCACAATGTTTCACTGGGCGCGCAATTGGCCCGTAATGATATTCACAGCGTTTTATTAGGCGAACAATCGCATGTCACGATGAATGGTTTGTATCTGGTTGATGGTCAGCAGCATGTTGATAATCATAGTCGTATTGACCATACCGTGCCGAATACGACCAGCGATGAATTGTATAAAGGTGTACTGGATGGCCAGAGCCACGCTGTATTTAACGGCAAAGTGACGGTCTACAAAGACGCACAGAAAACTGACGCCAATCAGGCTAATAAAAACCTACTGCTT
>JBFJJO010000137.1:0-5456 GCA_041612215.1 Methylophaga sp. | reverse complement strand
CCTTCAAAACCTCAATGGTTTTCGCCTCATCAAACTTGCTGTGATAGCGGGTATATTGAAATGTCACCGTTTCGCCCGCCAGCGCACCGTCAATAAATACCGTTTTGCCGTCTATGCGAGCGATGCCGCGACCATCATGGGCCAGCGTCTCAATATCTGTAGTAAAAATTTCTCTGGAAACCTGTTGTCTGCGATGTCGCCGTGCCATTTTTATGCCTTACCAATAAAAAAAGTCCGGCCACGCCACGCGCAGCCGGACTGCTAAATCAATTAAAATTATTTTTGCTGCCAACTACCGTTTTGCTGGTACCACCAGCCTTTGGCAGCGTTACTGATCCAACGACGGGCAAAGGTTTCCTGAATATCATTCTGCCATTCCGGATGACCATTGGCGCGGGCAATTTCAGCATACAATGCTTTACGGTCCTGATTTTCTTCAGCAATCAGTGTGTTTAAAAGATTGCGGTCTTTCAAGGCAACCGCTTTGGCGTCACGCAGCGTTACCAAACCATCTTGCGTCAGACCAATTGCGCCGCTTTGATAAAACGGTTGCAATTGTTCATGCCGGGCTTTCATTTTAGCTTGCAAGGCGGTGATAGCCGGTGAGTTGATATTAATATCAGGCTGCGCCTGTGCTGGCGATACCAGCCAGTTGAGGAGTTGCATAGCCAGAGGCAGATCTTCGTTTAGCTGACTTTGCGGTTCAGCGGCGGGGGTTTGCTTTGAAGAATTAGCTGCATCTTCGCCCCAGACATCTTCGATAATACGATCGGCTGCTTTTTCGGCAGCGGCTTCCGGAAAATAAATATTAATAGTGACACAAGATGCCAACAGCAGCATGGTGGTAACACTAGTGAAACTGGAAAATAAACGCATTTTAGTCACCTTATTTAATTATCGGGCCGTCACTGTTTTTTACTGCCTGAAGCCGGGCCAGCAAATCCGGCCAATCAACGCGGCGGGTATAGCCTATGACATTTATCCAGGGCGGTAATCCCCCGCCTTTAACAATATAATACCCTTGTTCATCCTCTTCGATACCGCTCATATGACAAACCTCATTATTTAACTGGCAACGAATGCCCAGCTTGTTATATGAAAAATCTTCAAAAAACCGCAGAAAGCTACGAGACATAATGCTGCTCGCGCCGCCACCAATCTGCGATAGATTATCAACAGCGCGTTGACTTATGAGGCGTTTGCCCGGATTATTTTCTGAGGTAGCAAATCGGGCATCAAATTGAACTGGCTGCCAGTCTGACAATCGCAATCCCGAAATACTACCATCCAAACGGCCACTGATTTTACCAAAATCAAATGTGCGGGTGAGATGCTCTAAATCGATTTGCTGTATATCAATATTGGCACGCAGTTGCGGTAAGCTGCCAAACGGCGATTGTAACTGTAAATCTTTAATGATTGCCGTGCCATCAAACACTTTAACCTGCAAAGCACCGTCAATATCAATTTGTTGATTCTGATAACTGACGCGAGGAATCACACCGGATAATTTGCCATCCATTTCCGGCCAGCCCAGGGCATGGGTCAGTGCCTGCATCGATAACGGTTTTAACAAACCTTCAAATTGCCAGTGACTGCCCGCAGCGGCATATTGATAGTTAAAGCTACTGATCTGCAAACCACCGTCAAGTAACGGTAAATTCAGTTCTTCCGTTAATGCCAGTTGACTATTGGCTACCTCAGCCTGCAGGCTGCTGGCGCCGATGGGTAAGCTGCCAAAATTTATCTGCTGCCAACGTAAATTTACCGGCACCTTACTTTGTCTGGTGGTCCAGGCAAATTGACCGTCCAGCCCGTCAATTGCAAAACGTCCGGCATTATCGCTAATAGTCAATTGCTGTAAATCGACATCAAATTGCAGCTTTTCTGGTTGCCAATCAAGTTTACCCGCGATTTGCCCCGAGGCCGAAACATTTGCGACTGCCGAACCGGTCGCAAAGGGTTGAAGCCACCATTTATAAATTGCCGACATTGGACTGGACTGCACCGTCATTTCAACTTTTTGCAGATGTTTCTGCTCAAGTTGCACAGCACCTGTTGCTGAAAGTACATCTTGTTGTTGAAATTTAATGTCTTTCAATTGCCAGCGCTGATTTTCCGGCTGAAATAACGCTTTCAGTGACAACTGAACTGGCGTCTGTTGAAAATCCAGAAACACCGGCGTCCAATAGCTCTGGCCGTTATTGACAGCCACTTTTGCCTGCCATTGCCAATCTTGTTGATAGACAGCCTTTATCGCTAGCGCGATATCCAGTGTTTCGCCGACATGATTGCCGGATTCATCACTAAACCCGAAGTCAGCACTGGTTAATTGAATATCAGCCATATTTAATTGTGTGCCACTGCCGCTTAAATCAGCCGTGCCGGAGATTGCTCCCTGTGGTTGCCAATCTTTGATAGTAGAGAAGTTACGATCTGGTAATAGTTGCGTCAACAACGTAATAAGTGCACTCGCATCCAAATGCTGACTTTTGAGAGTTGTCTGCCATTTATCATCACTGAGATGCAAATTCACTTGAAGTTTGCCATTGGCAATCATCAGTGGATCCAAGTCCAGCTGATAGTCATTTGTATGCGTGTTAGCAGTAAATGACAGCTTGAATTTTTGTTTACCGAGGGTTGTGTGCGTGAAAGATAATTGGCCTTGCCGACATTGCCAGAATTTAGCAGCGATCTTAAATTGCTGGCAATTTAAGGCAACCTTAATGAACTGCTGATTGGCCAGCGTAAATTTATCGGCCGTTGCTTGCATCGCCAGGCCATTTTTATTCAGTGAAAAAGTGATATCCAGCTGGCTTAGATCAATATCAGCATATTGCAGACTGCCAAATTGCAATCGGGCCGATTCAATCGCCGCCACCGAAAAACTGACCAGCAACAGAAACAGCACAGCGATGACAAGTTGGCTGTTTCGGGCAAGCATTATTCTGCGGGAAACAAACCTGTCGATAAATAACGATCACCCCGGTCACAGATAATGCAGACGATGACTGCATTACTGACCGTTTCCGATAAACGCAGCGTGGCAGCCACACTACCGCCAGATGACACGCCGGCAAAAATGCCTTCTTCTGCTGCTAAACGGCGCATCGTGTCTTCGGCCAGCTGTTGATCAATATCAATGGTGACATCGACCCGCTGAGGCTCAAAAATAGCTGGCAAATAAGCTGGTGGCCAGCGGCGAATACCGGGAATACTGGAACCTTCTGTCGGTTGTACACCGACGATTTGAATATCTGGATTTTGTTCTTTTAAATACCGTGACACGCCCATTATCGTACCGGTCGTGCCCATGGCACTGACAAAGTGAGTCACTGTTCCATGTGTGTCGCGCCAGATTTCCGGCCCGGTGGTTTCATAATGGGCTAACGGATTATCAAAATTACCGAACTGATTAAGCACTTTGCCTTTGCCAGCGGCCTGCATTTCCAGAGCCAGATCCCGGGCTACTTCCATGCCTTCCACCAGAAGGATTTCAGCGCCATAAGCCCGCATTGAAGCCCGCCGTTCTGAGGACATATTGGCCGGCATAATCAAAATCATTTTATAACCGAGAATCGCCGCCACCATCGCCAAAGCAATACCGGTATTACCGCTGGTTGCTTCAATCAGCGTATCACCCGGCGAAATATCACCACGCAACTGAGCGTGACGAATCATACTGACCACGGGCCTATCCTTGACCGAACCCGCAGGATTATTGCCTTCCAGTTTACCGAGAATAATATTGCTGGTCTCGCCCGGCAGGCGTTGCAAACGCACCAGTGGCGTATTGCCGATAGTCGATTCAATGGTCGGAAAATCAGACATTATTAGCTATCCGTTAAAATCACATAAGCGCTGGCATAATCGCCATCATCACTTAGACTTACATGGCTGGCAGCAATGGCTTTCTCGGCGACCAGTTCAGCGGCTTTCGCAGAAAAATTCAGTTGTGGTTTGCCCAGTGCATCATTTACCACACTAATATGTTTTAAACTGAGTCCCGCGCGGAAACCACAGCCAAAAGCTTTTGCAGTCGCTTCTTTGGCAGCAAACCGTTTAGCTAAAAAAGCCACCGGCCGGCTGGTGTGTTTGAAATCAGAATATTCTTGCTCACTTAAAATCTTCCGTGCGGCCTTATCACCAAATTTTTCCAGCATTTGCTGAATGCGCGGTATAAAAACCAGATCGGTGCCAATACCACTGATCATTGGCGCCGGGCTTCCAGCATCAATTGTTTCATCTCGCGGACGGCCGCCTGCAAGCCGGTAAAGACCGAGCGGCCGATAATGGCATGACCGATATTCAACTCTACCAACTCCCTGATCGCCGCTATCGGCTGCACATTGTGGTAATTGAGACCATGACCGGCATTAACCTGTAAACCCTGTTTATGGGCATATTCTACAGCTTGGCGAATGATCTTCAGCTCTTGCATCGCCTCAGCCTGGCTGGTCGCTTCAGCATAAGCCCCGGTATGCAATTCGACCACCGGTGCGCCGCAAGCCAGCGAAGCGTCAATTTGTTTTTTATCGGGATCAATAAACAGCGATACGGTAATACCTGCCTCAGCAAGGCGCTGACAGGCATCATGCATTTTGGATTGCTGGCCGACAACATCAAGACCACCTTCCGTGGTTAACTCTTCACGCCGCTCCGGCACCAGACAACAATCCGCCGGCCGGTAATGTTCGGCAATGGCCAGCATTTCATCGGTCACTGCCATTTCCAGATTCATTTTGGTTTGTAAAATATCGGACAGCAAAGCGACATCCCGATCCTGGATATGACGACGATCTTCGCGTAAATGTACGGTAATACTGTCAGCACCCGCCTGCTCTGCTTCAATGGCTGCCTGCACCGGATCCGGATAGCGCGTTCCGCGCGCCTGGCGTAATGTGGCGACATGATCGATATTGACGCCCAGAAAAATACTCATATCACTCCTTACGGTTTTTTGGCCGGCGTGGCATATCGCTGCATTTCAGCGAACAATGCCCTGCTTTTCAGCGGTTTGCCATCCAGATAATAATTTAACACTGTTCGCATTAACTGTTTAATTTCTGCCAAAGCTGGTGCATCAAATTCATCCGCTTGTTGCAGTTGCTGCAAGCTGCGCCCCTGAATAAAACCAGTCGCCTGCCTGTCAGTGATGGGCATCAGCCCCTGTTCCGGTTGATAACGATAAAAAATCTCCGTCTGAATAGCCTCGCCATTGGCATCGGTTTGTAAATCCAGGCCATAACCCAATGCATTGAGCAGTTGTTGCTCAAACAACCTTAAACTGACTTCTAATTCAGCCGTTTCTGATAGTCGCGCCAGCGTTTGCTGATACAGCGAAAACACAACTGGCTCAGGATGCTGAGTGCTTAACAATCTGACCAGTAATTCATTGATATACAAACCACACAAAGCCGAGGCGCCACGCAATAAAAAGGCTGGCTGAGTGGTCT
>JBFJJO010000136.1:0-5493 GCA_041612215.1 Methylophaga sp. | reverse complement strand
GGAGGCAAAATGACCAGGGTAGTTCGTTTTCATCAAACCGGTGGCCCGGAGGTTTTACAAATAGACGATTTGACCGTCGGTGAACCGGGTTCCGGTGAAATTAAAGTCCGCATAGAAGCCATCGGGCTGAATCGCGCTGAGTCTATGTTTCGTTCTGGACAATATCTGGAAGCGCCCAAACCACCTGCTCCTATTGGTTATGAAGCGGCTGGCATCGTCGAAGCCGTGGGCAGCAACAGTTGCGCTTTCAAAGTCGGCGACAAAATCAGCGTTATTCCGGCTTTTTCGATGAATCAATACGGCACCTATGCCGACGTTATGCTGGTGCCGATCTCTGCCGTCGTAAAACGGCCTGATAATATCAGCGCCGAACAGGCTGCTGCGGTCTGGATGCAATATCTGACCGCCTGGGGGGCACTGATTGATATAGGACACTTATCACAACATCAGGTGTTGCTGATACCGGCAGCCTCCAGCAGTGTTGGCCTCGCCGCGATACAGATTGCCAATCAGGTAGGTGCAATACCGGTAGCCATTACCCGCAGGGCAGACAAAGCCGAATTGCTTAAACAATACGGTGCGGCGCATGTCATTATCAGCGAATCGCAATCGATACCTGAACAAGTCATGGCCATTACCGGCGGCGTTGGTGCCGATATGGTGTTTGACCCGGTAGCCGGCCCAATGCTGAATAACCTAGCTGATGCTTGTAAACCATTTGCCCAGCTTTTTGTTTATGGCGCATTAAGTACCGAGCCAACGCCATTTCCGTTATTTGCTGCACTCGGAAAAGGGCTGACTTTGCGGGGTTATACCCTGTTTGAATTTACTCAGGATGCCCCCCGCTTAGGTCGTGGTGTCGCCTTTATCGAACAAGGTTTGGCTGATGGCAGCCTAAAACCGGTGATAGCCAAAACCTTTAAGCTCGATGATATCGTCGCAGCCCATCAATACCTTGAATCCAATCAACAGCTGGGCAAAATCATTGTCACGCCGTAAATTTACTTTTCCCTTAAAAGGAGTTGTTATGACATTAACACCCAAACCGATAACCGGTCTGCTTTTCGCCGCACTGGGCCTGGTCTCGGCCAGTGCTTTTGCAGGCGCCGCAGATGCCGAAAAAAATCTTCACAAACTGAATGTACCGGACGGCTTTAAAGTCGAAATTTATGCCGAAGTGCCGGATGCCCGGCAAATGGCCCTGGGGCAGTCTACCGGTAACGTGTTTGTTGGCACGCGCTATGAAAATGTCTATGCCGTAGTCGATAAAGATAAAGATCGCAAAGCCGATCAGGTGGTCACCATCCTCGATGATTTAAAGGTCGGTAATGGTGTTGCCATGTATGAAGGCAATTTGTATGTGGCCGAGCAAAATCGTATTGCCCGCTATGCCGCACCCGGTTTTGATTTAAACCTGCCCTTTAAAGAGATGCGGGAAGTGATTTTCGAAGATCTGCCCGATAAAGCACATCATGGCTGGCGTTACATTGATTTCGGCCCGGATGGCAAGCTCTACGTCACCGTTGGTGCGCCTTGTAATATTTGTGCTGTTGAAGGCTATGAAGCCACGATTATTCGTATGAACCCGGATGGCTCAGATGCCGAAATTTTTGCTGAGGGTGTACGTAATTCAGTGGGTATGGACTTTCAGCCTGATACTGGCGTGCTGTATTTCACCGATAACAACACCGATATGATGGGTGACAATACGCCACCCGGTGAGTTTAATGCTGCGCCGAAACAAGGCATGCACTTTGGCTTTCCATATTATGCCGGTGGCAAAGATCGTCATAAAGACTGGGCTGATAAATCGCCGCCCAAAGACGTTACCTTCCCGGTCGTTGAATTTCAGGCCCACAGTGCTAATCTGGGCTTCAAATTTTATACTGGCAAACAATTCCCAGCCGAATATCAGGGTGATGCGATTGTTGCCCAGCATGGTTCATGGAACCGTACCGAACCCGTTGGTTATTCTCTGATGCGGGTTAAATTTGATGATAACCATAAAGTCGTTGGTCAAGAGCCGTTCATTGATGGTTGGCTGATTGATGGTGAAGCGTGGGGTCGGCCGACGGATGTTTTGCAAATGCCCGATGGCTCGGTATTAGTGTCTGATGACTACAACGGTGTCATTTACCGCGTCAGTTACGGTGAAGAAAACGCCGCCGCCAGCAACAACATGGAAGCGGCCAGTACTGACACGGTCACCGGATTAATGATGCCGGAATCGGCTATTGCCCATCCGGATGGTCGGATATTTGTCACGGAAATTGGTGAGTTTGGTAAAGACGGTGATGGCAAGGTTACTATCGTCAATACCAACGGCAGCACCGAAACGCTGACAGATGGCTTGGATGATCCCAAAGGCATCGACTTGTTTAACAATGTTTTATATGTCGCTGATAACGATCAGTTGGTGAAAATCACGCTGGATGGACAAGCGGAGGTGATTGCCAAAGCCAAAGATTTTCCGGGTAAAGCGGTGTTTCTGAATGATATCGAGATTGACGGCAACGGCAATGTCTATATCTCAGACAGTGGCGATGATGAAGGCAAACACGGCGGTATTTATAAAGTCACCCCCCTTGGCGATATCACCGAAGTAATTAATGATAAGTCTGGTATCAAACGTCCTAACGGCCTGCTTAATGATGGCGTCAATCAGATGCTGGTTGCTGACTTTGGCACGGGCGACCTGTTTACGCTGAATCTGGCAAGCGGCAAAGTGAATAAGGTCAATCAGGGCTTTGGCGGTGCTGATGGTCTGGTGCGTGATGCCAATGGCCAACTGTATGTCAGTGACTGGGCCAATGGCAAAGTCTGGCAGTTGGTTGAGCCAAAAGCGACTCCACAACTGTTACGCGATGATTTTAAAGCGGCCGCCGATATTGCTTTTTCAGCCGATGGCAAACAATTACTGGTCCCGGACATGAAGGCCGGTACATTGGAGTATTTACCGGTACGCTAAGATACTTTCAGTCGACAAAAGCCGGGGGCTGAGGCCTCCGGCTTTTTTTTGGGCTGTGTAAGCAAATATTCATTATTCATACTTCACTGCTAAAGTTTATTAATGGCATTTGCCAATACTGATGTTTAGAAGTGCTTAATGACTAACTTGTTTATTTTACTGATCCGCGCCATCTCCTTATTGGCCTCGTTCATATTGACGCTATTACTAATTTCTCAGGAAAACGTGCTGCGTTACAAACGCTGGCTGGCCCAACCCAGGTCCTCCAACCAGCAAACATCAGGCATATCCACTGGCAAGTCTAAAGAAAGCCGGACTGTCGGTTTGATTTGGGCCTGTTAGCCATAAATACACCAGTATCAGATTGCTGATCAGTTAGACCCAAGGCATCACGTATTGACACCCACTAGGGGGCATGGTTAAACGAAACCACAAAGCTGATAAAAGATGTGATCCATGTGAGATGCAGGATGCGGCTGTTGCCGCTTAAAGACAGAAAATTTAATTTTGAAGCAGACTTAGTTCTCTCTTAGAACAGTTTTACCAATATCGGTAAATCTGACTGAGCCGGCATCACGCCAACACTTAAGATATTTATCTTAATAAATTAAAAAAGATTTAAAAGGTCTTCTATGAACTTGTTTAAAGTAGCCGTATAGCGTCTGCACCATCAGGATGCATTGCATGTAGCAGCAGACGCCACGCCATTCTTGCCGTTCTGTTTAACCCGGTACATGGCTTTATCAGCGGCGCGAATTAAGGCTTCAATATCATGGCCATCGCCAGGATAACAGGCGATACCGATGCTGGCACCGATCTGACATGGACATCCGTCAATAATAATTTTTTGCGCTAAAGTGTGGATGATTTTATCGCCAACCAGTTGGATATATCTCTGTTGCGGCATATTTTCCAGTAACACAACAAATTCATCACCACCGAGACGAAATACAGTGTCGGCGGCACGCAGGCTGGCGCTCATCCGCTTCGCGACCTCCAACAATAAAGCGTCACCAATGTGATGACCATAATCATCATTGACGGCTTTAAAATCATCCAAATCAATAAACATCATCGCCACACTCTTTTTCAAGCGGCGTGCCTGATCAAGCGCCTGTTCAGCGCGCAAATTAAATTGTGAACGATTCGGTAAACCCGTCAGGCTATCGGTATGAGCCAGTTTCGTCAGGGCTTTTTCCAGCTGTTTCCGGACCGAAATATCGCGAATATCAGCACTGAGTTCAATGCTGCGACCATCTTCACTGCGGGTCACTTGTAGCAGCATTTCGGCATCAATTAATTGCCCGTCGGCTCCGATTAGCTGCACTTCACAACGCGAAAAGGGCAGCGGTTTATAACGTTTGATAAGCAACAGCAAATGCGCCACTCGCTCTGATGATTTGTCACTGAACAATCGGCTGAAATCGTGGCCGAGATAATACGCTTCATCATGCTGTAATAAATGTTTGACCGAGGCACTGATGAAGGTAATCTTGCCTCGTCCAGCATCAATGCCCAACACAATATCTGAGCTTTTTTCCATTAATGTACTGAAATATTGTTCGCGCCGGATCAGTCGGTAAATCGCCAAAGCAAATGACAGCAAAATCAACATGACCACTATGGTCTGTAAACCGCGCAGCAAATAGGTGCGTTGCTTTGCCTGCGTTTCCAGTTGATTGGTCAGCGTGTTCATCAATGCTAACAACTGTAAATTATCCTCGGTCATACGCTGGATAAGACGTTCAATTATCGCCGGTTGCTGATTGATACTTAATAAATCATCACGCAGTGGTTGCCAAAGGCGCATTGCCGCCGTTAGCGTCTGGCGTATTGCCGTTTTTTGCTCGGCTTCAATATCAATCAAGTTATTGTCAGCGGTTTCAGTACGGCCACCCCGATAAAAGGCATTCAGTGTGTTATCAAATAAAGTGACTGCCTGTTTCAGCTCCTGATATGCAGCCTGATTGCCCAAGCCGTTTTGTTGCTGGTAATCGATCAGCAATACAGCCTTGCTCATTTGCTGTGACAACATGCGTTGCCGGCCAGCAATGTTGATATGGACTGATGATGCCTCAAGTTGTGCTGATATCACATAATTCACACTCAGCAAGATGATATCCAGTAGCAATACCAGGCCAATTGGCAGCAAAAAATGTCGGTATTTGCGTAAAACTTCGAGTAAGCGGTCATTTAATCTGGTCATAAACTATTGCGCCTGACTAACGGTCGTCCAGCCAATCTAAATCGCAGCAGAAGACAAATAACTTGTCGTCCATCACGACGGTCTGTGACACAGTGATACACATTCGCGAATCCGCTACTGATAAATATGGCCGGCTGATTTGCATTTTCCCGGGATGTTCGACAGCACGAAAGTGATAATGCTTATGGGACCAGTTGGCATTGTCACCCGATAACAATGGCGTATAGCGAGGATCCATTTGCTGCTGATAATGCGGTGAATAGACATTACAAGCCATCTGATAACCGGCTTCATCGAGCAGGTAACAACGCACTGCACG
>JBFJJO010000135.1:0-5616 GCA_041612215.1 Methylophaga sp. | reverse complement strand
TATCGGCAACAAATCGCTAATGAATTTAACATCAATCTGTTATTTGAGGCTTTTGCTGACCGGGCTTATGACAACGAAGGCCGGCTACTTTCCCGCCAGAAAACGGGCGCTGTTTACCATGATCCGAGGCAAATACTGAGCCAGTCACTGCAACTGGCTAAAACCAGCGAAATACAAACTGCCAACGGCAGCCGTTTAACAATCAACGCCGATACCTTATGTGTTCACGGTGATAATCCAGCCGCCGTTAAAGCGCTGCAACAATTGCGCAAGGCGCTGGATGACTTTTACACAGAGCGTTAGTTTTGGCTGACTGGTCTATTGAAGCTGCCGGCACGCAGGCCTTGATTATCCGCTTTGGTTCGGAAATCGATCCCACATTAACGCCGCTGATTCGCGCCGCCCATGATCGGCTGGCTGAGCAACTTGCCGGGCAAATTCAGGATCTCATCCCAAGCTACACCACACTGATGGTGGTTTACGATATTTTGCAGCATGACTTTGCCAGTATTTGTCGCGCGATTAATAATGCACTGCAAACTCTTGAAAGCCATGCCCAGCAGAGCACACTGGTTGAAATACCGGTATTTTATGATTTAAGTGTCGGTTTTGACTTACAGCGGGTTGCCGAATATCACGATATCGGCATCAACGATGTCATTGAGAGGCACTGTCAATCTGTTTATCAGGTGTTTGCCATTGGTTTTGCACCAGGTTTTGCTTATATGGGCAATGTTGCCAACCATCTGGCAACCCCACGTCTTGAATCACCGCGAACCTTGGTGCCAACAGGTTCAGTAGCCATTGCCGATCAGCAAACAGCGGTGTATCCGATAGATACACCCGGTGGCTGGAATATTATCGGCCGTACCTTTATCAAGATGCTGGATAAGGATTTGCCATCTTTATGTCCGGTTCAGGTCGGCGATAAAGTCCGATTTACGCCTGTAAGCCGGAAGGAATTTTTAGCCAGCGGCGGCCAAATCTGATGACATTGAACGTTATTAAGCCGGGAATATTGAGCCTGATTCAGGATGCCGGCCGTCAGCATTATCAGCATCTTGGCCTGACGACCGGCGGCGCGGCGGATGAGCAGGCGTTTTTCTGGGCCAACCGGCTGTTGGATAACCTGCCGGATAGTCCGGCCATCGAGATGTGTTTTGGCGGCTTGCAATTAAAAGCACAAGCGCCCTGCCAAATTGCGATTACCGGTGCTGATTGTAATGCAATGATTAATGATCAGCCGGTCACTAACTGGCAAACACACCACTTAAATAGCGGTGACAGTATGCGTTTTGCCTATCCCCGTTCTGGTGTGCGCAGTTATCTGGCGGTAAAAGGCGGTTTTAACGTGCCGTCGGTATTTGGCTCGGTGGCCAGTGTAATGCGTGAAAAAACCGGCGGGCTGGATGGCGCTGGCAGCGCGTTAAAAGCCGGCGATAGTCTGCCGGTTACACTGTCAGAAATATCGCTGCAACGGCAAGTGCCACAAGCCTATATTCCTGATTATGATGTGCCGCTGACGCTGCGGGTTATCGAACGCCAACAATCCGGATGGTTTACTGCAAAGCAGCTTAAAAAATTCTATGCTGGCCGTTTTCAAATCACGACCAAAAGCAATCAGATGGCTATTTTCCTCAATGGGTCAGCGATTAAGCCAAACTGCGCGGGCATTATTTCAGAAGCCATGCCGTATGGCGCGATTCAGATCCCGCCAACCGGTCAACTGATTGTACTGCTCAAAGATCGGCAAACCATTGGCGGCTATCCCGTTATCGGCAGTGTCTTACCATTGGATGCTTTTTTGCTGGCCCAACAACCGCCTGGCAAAGTGATAAATTTCACGCCGATCGCATTAGCACCAGCGCAACAACTGGTTCACGATTTTTACCAGTTTTTTCGTCCTCATTAACGCAGTTAATGCAGCGTTTTGGAATCACTCTGAATAGTCATCGGATCGCTGAACAAGCCAGCTACATCAACTGGGTCGAATTGGTAATGGGTATTACAAAACTCACAGGCAAGCTCTACAAAACCACGCTCTTCAATAATATCTTCGGCTTCCTGCAGTCCCAGTAACTTAATGGTGTCAGCAACCCGCTGCCGCGAACAGGTGCAGGCAAACTCGAGAAGCGTCGTTGAGAGTAAACGTACCGTTTCTTCGTGAAACAAACGGTGTAATAAGGTCACAGCATCAAGGCCTAACAATTCATCAGAGGTCAATGTTGCTGCTAAATGCCCCAACCGTTGCCAGTCTTCATCATGTTTAGCCGGATCTTGCTCTGGCAATTGCTGCAACATTAACCCGCCGGCAGTCTGTTCATCAGTGTGCAGCCAAATCCGGGTATTAAGTTGTTCCGATTGGGCAAAATAGGTTTCCAGCGCCTCGGCAATCGATTCACCATGAATGCTGACAACACCCTGATAAGGTTGCTTGCTGCTGGCATTTTCGATGGTCAGCACCAGTGTGCCGCCAGCCAATAAATCCTGCATGGTCGCATCATCGGCAATGTCACCGGTCCAGTTCGCCAAACCACGTAATGTATGTTCACTGGTACATTCAACCATTAACAACGACACCGGTCCGCTGCTACGACATTGCAATACAAGCCGGCCATCCATTTTTACCGTTTCAGCGAGCAAACCCGCTGCAGCAAGCATTTCACCAAGCAATTTGGCCACAGCCGGCGGATATTCACGCTGCGCTTTAACTGTTTGCCAGGTGGTTTTTAATTGCAGCCACTCGCCGCGCACAGCGGCACTGTCAAACATAAAACGTTGGAGATGATCTGCCTGTGGCGCGTCGTCTTGCATGGTAAATCCTGGTGTCTGCTAATGAAAATGCCGGTATGGATAACCGGCATTTTAACGTATTTATTCACCCCAGCGCAGACGTGACCTGTCCATGCCGGGATAATAAAACTCAGGCATGTTGCAACAACATGGCATTGAGCTTTTTAACAAAGCTGGCCGGATCATCGAGCTGACCACCTTCTGCGAGCAAAGCCTGATCAAATATGATCGATGTCCAGTCAGCAAATTTATCATCGCTGCTTTCATCTTTGAGTTTAGCGACCATAGGATGTTCCGGGTTCAGTTCCAGAATGGGCTTACTGCCTTCAACCGGCTGGCCCGCGGCTTTTAACATCCGCTCCAGATTGCCGCTCATATCGTAATGATCGGCAACCAGACACGCTGGTGAATCGGTCAGGCGATGGGTAATCCGGACATCTTTAACTTTATCATCAAGCGATTTTTTGACCCGCTCAACCAGATCTTCAAAGTTTTTTTCAACTTCTTCGTGGGCTTTTTTCTCTTCTTCATCTTCCAAATCACCCAGATCCAAATCGCCTTTGGCCACTGATTGCAGATGTTTGCCGTCAAACTCGGTTAGTGAGTTAACCAGCCATTCATCAACACGATCGGTTAGCAACAATACTTCGATGCCTTTCTTACGGAACACTTCTAAATGCGGACTGTTTTTGGCAGCAGCATAACTCTCGGCCGTGATGTAATAAATTTTGTCCTGCTTGTCTTTCATGCGGCTGACATAGTCGGCAAAAGACACGGTTTGTTCGGTGCTGCCCGACTCTGTACTTGCAAAACGCAGCAGTTTGGCCAAGGCTTCTTTGTTGGCAAAATCCTCGCCCGGACCTTCTTTAATGACCTGACCGAATTCTTTCCAGAATTTACTGTATTGATCTGGCTCATTTTCAGCCATTTTGTTCAGTTCTGAGAGGATCTTCTTAACTGACGCGGCACGAATGGTGTCAATGGTTTTGCTGCTTTGTAGGATTTCCCGTGACACATTCAGCGGCAAATCGTTGGTGTCAATCACACCGCGAACAAAACGCAGGTAACGCGGCATCAATTGTTCGCTATCTTCCATGATAAATACGCGTTTCACATACAACTTGATGCCATGCATGCGATCCCTGTCCCACAGGTCAAACGGCGCCCTTGACGGGATATACAGCAAAGAGGTGTATTCAATATTGCCTTCAACTTTATTATGACTCCAGGTCAATGGATTTTCATAATCATGGGCAACCTGTTTATAAAACTCTTGGTATTGCTCTTCGGTGATGTCATTTTTAGACAGTGTCCATAAAGCCGTAGCCTTATTGACTGTTTCAAATTCAACAATGCTGTCATCGACATTGCCATCTTCATCTGGCACTGGCTCTTTTTGCATGACGATAGGCAAATTGATGTGATCGGAATATTTGCTGATCACATTACGCAGACGCCAACCATTTAAAAATTCGTCTTCATCTTCGCGTAAATGCAGGGTGACTTCGGTGCCACGACTTGGCATATCGACATTTTCAATGCTGAACTCACCCTCACCTGCTGATTCCCAGATAACACCATGTTCAGCTGTTAATCCAGCACGACGGGTTTTCAGCGTGACTTTGTCGGCAACAATAAATGCTGAGTAAAAACCCACACCAAACTGACCAATCAACTGTGAGTCTTTAGCCTCATCGCCGGTCAATTTGCCAAAAAACGCTTTGGTACCGCTGCGGGCAATGGTGCCGATATTGTCGATAACTTCCTGTCGGGTCATGCCGACACCATTGTCGGTAATGGTAATCGTGCGAGCTTCTTTATCAAAATCGACACGAATTTTCAGGTCGGCATCACCTTCAAACAATGCATCATCTGACAACGCCTCAAAACGCAGCTTGTCAGCAGCATCCGCCGCATTGGAAATCAGCTCGCGCATGAAAATTTCTTTGTTACTGTACAAAGAGTTGATCATCAGGTTTAGCAGCTGTTTAACTTCAGTCTGAAAGCCCATGGTTTCTTTATGTGCATCAACGCCCATTGGTTTGTCTCCGTGTTACTAGATTTAATTGATAGCCCACAGATGGGGTTAGGTAATAGAAAAATCAAGCAAAAATTTTCTGTTAGCCTGACTTTTTAGAGAATGCCACTAACCCCATTTAAATCAATAATTTGTATTCTTTTGATAAACTCTTTTGCGAACTCAGTTGATTGGACTGTGTCCCTTCGACAGTTAATGTGTTAAAAACGAATCACTTAACGAAGAGGAAAGACACCATGCGCTTCATTATGATGAGTTGTTTAATGGCAGTCAGTATGACGGTAAGTGCCAATCAGCTAATCACCTCCGAGATCCCCAAATCGAACAACAAACCGGTCTTGGGCCATGAAGAAAAAGCACGTTTGTTTCCAGGCAATATTAAAATTCCAGCACGCATTGATACCGGTGCCGCCACCAACTCTATGTATGGCATCGATGCTGAAATCATTGAACAGAATGGCAAACAATATGTTCGCTTTAATTTCATCGACCACAATGATGAAGCGCATCAAATGACAAGACCGTTAATCGCCCAAACCGTCGTTAAACAAGCAAGTGGGAAACAAACCCGGTATGTGGTTGAAATGGGCTTATGCGTTGGCGATTACTATAAACAAACCCGCTTTACACTGGCGGACCGCAGCCGAATGACTTTCCCTATTCTGGTGGGTCGTAATTATTTAGATGAATCGCTGCTGGTCAGTTCCGCTGAAAAAAATACCGTTGAACCAAATTGTGATGTCAATTTAGCTTTAAATGACATTTAATATTGCACTACCCGCTAT
>JBFJJO010000134.1:0-5722 GCA_041612215.1 Methylophaga sp. | reverse complement strand
GGCGGGGTTATCTATAGTTATGGTGACATCAGCTGGATCTTTTTTTCAGCGTTCATTTTATGTTTATTATGGCTTCTGCTGATGTGGCCAATGCAGGCACTGACACATTTCAGTAACCGGATCATCCCGCTGGCCGGTTTAACAGCGGCCAATGCAGACCATTATCAAAGCCGGTTGGAAGCCATTCCCGGCGTAGTGGAAACCATTTTGGTAGTTGATGATCAGCTTGCTTATGTGAAATTTCTCGCCGATGATATCGACCTGAGCGAATTAGAATCCGTCACATGAAATCTGCGTAGAATGATGCAAACTCAAGAACAAAGGAACAAATCATGTCAGTAAACAAAGTTATTCTGGTTGGCCGACTGGGTGTAGATCCTGAAAGCCGCGCTTTTCCAAACGGTGGTTCTATCTGCAATCTGCGTATCGCCACGTCAGAAACCTGGCGTGACAAACAGACCGGCGAACGTCAGGAACGCACCGAGTGGCACCGCGTCGTATTACGCAACAAACTCGGCGAAATTGCCCAGCAATATTTGCGTAAAGGCTCGCAGGTCTACATCGAAGGCCGCATTCAGACCCGCAAATGGCAAAACCAGCAAGGTCAGGATCAATACACCACTGAAATCGTTGGTAATGAAATGACCATGCTCGACAGTAAAGGCGGCAGTGGCGGCGGTGGTGGTGATAGCAGTTACGACCAGGGTCAGAACCGGCCACAACAACAAAATAATAATCAGAATAGCGCTCAACCAGCCTCTGCATCTGCTGGCCCTGATTACGGCGGTGGTGATGCCGACTATTACGATGATGATATTCCGTTCTGAGCAATCGCTGAAAGCAGATCATCCAGCCCCGTTCCACGGGGCTTTTTTATGGGTAAAACCTTGCTGTCAGGTCGATTCGATGGGACGATACAATTAAAAATACGGAAAAACTATGCAACACAAAATCAAACAAACCTCAATCAGGCCGCTGCGCACCCTTAACCTGTTATCCCAAGAAGAAATTCGCCGCCTCAGTAATCCCGGCGAAGACCTGCACCGTCTGTTTCGCGATTGTGCATTGGCGATCCTCAACACCGACAGTCACGAAGATGATGCCGAGCAGATTTTTAATAAATTTGCCGATTTTGATATCCGGCTGATCCCGCAGGAACGCGGTATTTTGCTGCAAATAGACAATGCCCCGGCGCAGTCTTTTGTCGGTGACACGTTGATCCGCGGTATCCAGGAACATTTGTCCTCAGCGCTGCGCGATATTGTTTATACCGACTTTAAAATTCTCTCTCAGCATCCGGAAACCCCCGAGCAAATCACCGACAGCGTGTTTATGATTTTACGCAATGCCAATGTGGTGCGACCTGATATGCCGCCTAACATGGTCGTCTGCTGGGGCGGTCATTCCATTCCGCGTCTTGAATACGATTACGCCAAGCATGTTGGTTATGAACTGGGCCTGCGCGGACTCGATATTATTACCGGTTGCGGTATCGGCGCCATGAAAGGCCCGATGAAAGGTGCCGCTGTAGGTCATGCCAAACAACAAATCAAAACCGGCCGTTATATCGGCATCAGCGAACCGGGCATTATTGCCTCGGAATCACCTAATGCTATTGTTAATGAGCTGGTGATCATGCCGGATATTGAAAAGCGTCTGGAAGCGTTTGTCCGGCTCGGCCATAGTTTTATAGTATTTCCAGGTGGTGTCGGCACCGTCGAGGAAATTTTCTATCTACTCAGTATTTTGCTACACCCGGATAACAAACAAGGTATTCCATTAATTTTTGCCGGCCCGGCAAGTTGCCAGGAATATTTTGAGACCTTGGATCAGTTTCTGAAAAACTGTCTCGGTGACAATATCAGCGATCTGTATGAAATCATTATCGGTGACCCGGATATAGTTGCGCAGAGAAGCCGCGAAGGCGTGACTAGCGTGCAACAGTCCCGACGTAAAAATGAAGACGCCTACTATTACAACTGGCAGCTGAATATCGACCCGATGCTACAACAGCCATTTATTCCTACACATAACAATATGGCGCAATTAAGACTGTTTCCGGATATGCCCAAGCATGAATTGGCGGCACAGTTACGCGCTGCGTTTTCTGGCATTGTCGCTGGTAATGTCAAAGCCTTTGGTATCAGACAAGTGGCCGAGCATGGCCCTTATCAAATAAATGGCGATCCGGCATTAATGCAGGCGATTGATGATTTACTACGCCAGTTTGTTCGCGATCAGCGGATGAAACTCGGTCAGGACGCCAGTCGTTACAAGCCGTGTTACGAAATCATTAATCCTGATGCAGGTGAAAAACTTTATTCATGATCTGCCAGCGACCATCCGTTTTTAACAGATTAAACAAATCGGTAAACCTTAAACCAGTCCAGTTATCCGATTCCAGACGCACGGTGGCAACCGTGCCATAAATATCAATACTGGCTATGACGCTTTGGATATCGGGTGCCGGACCATTTTCATCATTCCAGTCATATAAGCCTTGGATGGGTCCGGCAAATAAATCATCACCGACATAACCATAAATTGTTGCATCCTGATGAAATCCCGGGCGCATCAACTCCCCGATACCAGCACGGGCACCATCGATGTAATGCTGAATAACCGCGCGAATCGCCTGATAATCGTCAATATTTGCTGCTTGCATGGCAATTTTTCCCAAGTGAAATAACCCGGATCAGCCTAGCATAAATGAATTGGGAAAAATGCCTGCTGAGCCACCAGCGAATCAGCTTATTCGGCGAGTTTAAAATGCCGGCGGGACAGCCAAATCAAAAGCAATACCGGTACACCCAGCAATGCTGTAATCAGGAAAAACTGCTGATAGCCCATCGACTCCACCATCGTGCCGGAATAACCACCAAGAATTTTCGGCAGCAAGGTCATCAACGAACTGAAAATCGCATACTGTACGGCAGTAAATGAAATATTGGTCAGACTCGACAAAAAGGCAATAAACGCCGCACTGGCGAGGCCCGCCGATAAATTATCAGCCGAAATCACGATATACAGCATGGTCAAATCATTGCCGATTGATGCCAGCAGCATAAACAACAAGTTGGTCAGCGCCGATAACACTGCACCTAAAAATAAAATTCGCATGACACCATATCGCATGGCCAATATGCCGCCGACAAAGCCGCCAAAGATGGTCATAAACAAGCCGAATGTTTTCACCACCGTGGCAATTTCCGGCTTGCTAAAGCCCATATCCTGATAAAACACATTGGCAATCACGCCAAGCACGATATCGGAAATCCGGTACAAACCGACCAGTGCCAATAACAACAGCGCTGCCGACAGACCATAGCGGCGGAAAAAATCGGCCACAGGCTCAACATAACTGCGTTTTAAAATCGTTCGCTGCACCAGTCCTAATGCAATTAAACTACGGCCAATCATTACTGCAACCACCGTCGCCAGCAATAAGCGCACTAGTTCGATAACAACAGTTGTCAATGGACTATTCAGCAAAACAGGCAGCAACTGTCCATGCATCTGCATCGCCCAATCACGGGTCAGATAAAAGCAGCCGATAAAGCCGGCCATCGCCAGCATAAATGCCAGCAAAAGACCAAGATAATCTTGTTTGCTTTCAATCACTTTTAATGGGTCAACATCCGGTTCACGGCAAACCAACGTCGTGACCACACCAATCAGCATCAACGCGGCCATCACAAAATAACTATCGCGCCAGGCCGAATAATCGTAAGCGCCCGCTTCCGAGCCAAAATAACTGGCCAGATACAATGCACCCGCGCCGGCCATCAGCATACCGATCCGGTAACCGGCGATATAACTGGCCGACATCAGTGCCTGCAATCGTGGTTCTGCCGATTCAATCCGGTAAGCGTCAATCACCACATCCTGCGTCGCCGCAGAAAAACCCAGCAATACCGCAGCAACCGCCATCAAAGTCAGTGAATGGGTCGCTGGATCAACCATCGCCATCAATAGGATTGAGCCGATAATCATTAATTGCGACAACAATAACCAACTGCGCCGCCGGCCCAGTAATTGATGCAGCCACGGTAGCGGCAACACATCCAATAATGGTGCCCAGACAAACTTGAAGGAATAACCGAGCGCCGCCCAACTGAAATAGGTGACTGCACTGCGCTCAATACCGGCCTCACGCAGCCATAAACTCAGCGACGAAAAAATCAGCAATAGCGGCAAGCCCGCGGCGACGCCCAGAAACAGCATGGTCAGGACTTCTCGGGTTAAAAACCCTTGCAGACTGTCCTGCCACGAACGGATACGATCAATCAAACTGCAGTCTCAGATTAAGTTCAATTCGCTAAAGTACCATTGACGCAACAGGCAATCCACTCTACAAACCAGCTGGCAGAGGTTTACGATCATTGTCGTGCCTTTGCTGCTTGTTGATAATGCAAAGTAACCCAGACCCGCATCGATAAAATGGCCAAACAACGAAAAATCATTCATGTCGATATGGACGCCTTTTATGCGTCGGTAGAGCAACGCGATTTCCCTGAACTAAAAGGCAAACCGCTCATCGTTGGCGGCCAGCCCGACAGCCGTGGTGTAGTCGCCGCCTGCAGTTATGAAGCCCGCAAATTTGGTATTCATTCAGCGATGGCGTCATCACGCGCTTATCGATTATGCCCTCAGGCAATTTTTGTCCGGCCCCGCTTTGAAGCCTATAAAGAAGTTTCCAATCAAATCCGCGACATCTTCTGGCGCTATGCCTCAGAAGTCGAAACCTTGTCGCTCGATGAAGCCTATCTGGATGTCACCTTTACCGAATCGTTTAACGGCTCAGCCACTCTGATTGCCAAAGCCATCAAACGCGAAATTCTCGCTGAGACCGGCCTCATTGCCTCAGCAGGCGTGTCCTACAATAAATTTCTCGCCAAAATCGCTTCTGATATGGACAAACCCGATGGCCTGTATCTTATCCGCCCCGAACAGGGACAGGCCTTTGTTAACGAACTGACCATCGGCAAATTTCATGGTATCGGCCCGGCGACTGAAGCCAAAATGCATAACCTCGGCATCCACACTGGCAATGATTTACGGCAAAAAACACTAACTGAACTCACCGAACGCTTCGGCAAAGCCGGCCAGTATTACTTCAATATCGCCAGAGCCATTGATGAACGCCCCGTGCGCAGCACCCGCATCCGAAAATCATTGGGCAAAGAAACCACCTTTGCTGAAGATATTTTGTCTGTCCCCGAATTAACCAGCATCTTGCTTGGCCTTGCCGAACAAGTACTCGAGAGTCTTAACAAACAACAACTGCAAGCCCGAACCGTGACAGTCAAAGTGAAATACGCTGACTTTCAGCAAGTCACCCGGGCACAGACGCTGGATCACAGTATTGCTTTTAGTGATTTTAAAGAATGGTTGCCAAATTTGTTAGCGAAGACTGAGGCTGGTGAAAAACCTGTTAGGTTGGTGGGGTTAAGTTTGAGTGGGTTTGAGGTGCCGGTTTCTGTTGAGAAAAATCAGCCGCAGTTGGATTTGGGATTAAGTGATGCTTTTTAAGTGATTAATATGTTCATCAACTTTCAAAGCATGAGTTCCATAAATTCAATATCTAAAAAAGCGTCATCTTCCTGCTGCCACCCTGCTTCAGCGAGATATATGACAAATAACATCCATCACATTAGGTTCCCACCTGCGTGGGAATGACAGCTTTCTGTTGGGCTTCATTTCATGAAGCCCAATCTGACAG
>JBFJJO010000133.1:0-5725 GCA_041612215.1 Methylophaga sp. | reverse complement strand
TATGACTCTACGAATTAAAGCCTGCGGCCTCAATGAGATTGATAAAAGCTCATTGAAATCAATGCTGAATTTGGCTGCGGAGTTACTCAGTCATCCTTGGGTTTTAACCGATGATGCCAATGCCGAACTTAAAGTTTACTGCTTTGATTACCCGGAAGGACAAAGTGCCTGGCAACAGCGCACTGAAATAGGTCTCAGTGCTCTGCTCACAAGTCATGGCAATGTCACTGAAGCAGTCGACATCATTATCAAAAAACCATTACGCACCGCTAATTTTTCCGAAGCGCTAAACTTAATTGATGATCTTATTCGCGGCCCGAAACCCCAGAAAATCATTCCGGTAACTGTCGCCAAACAAGTTCAATCCAGAAAGTCTGACACACCTTCTAGACTGGTACAGTGGACAGTTCAGCTACAAAAACTCCTATTGGCGCGACGCAAACCCGCCAGTGATTTGCCGGCGCTGAATATTAAAATTGCTGATGCTGAACCCAACAAAAAAGCTGATACTTTTACCGACCCGGCACTGCTGGCCACCTGGCTGGAACAATTACCGGCCGATCCGCATCAGAAAATCAGTACTTTGCTGAGCCATTTACAAACGTTGAGTGGCATTAATCTGAGTCTGCAGAAAACGCTGCCGTTGCTTGATGAATACCGGCAAACGCTGAGTAAGATGGTCTTTGAACGTGATACTGCGGCGCTTCGTGCAGACACCCGTCAACTGACTGAGAAGCGGAAATTTCTGCGCCAATTTCAACAATCGCTGCACTTGCTGACTGAGCAATATCTACGCTGTGCCTGGCAACAATATCAAAATGGTCAACGGCCAGCTGAAAACAATTATTATTTACTTTGCCTGCTGCGCGGCACTGAGCTATTGGCGCTACAAATACTGCATGCCTATCAGCATTATCAGCAACAGCCTGCTGCGGTGCTGTGGCAACTTCATCAAATCTATCTATATCTGGAAGCTGCCGGCTGTCTGAAACGTATCCCAGAATTCAAAAAACCAGTGGAAATCAGTGACTTTTTAAGTTTATACGGCCAGATTCTGTTAACGGGTGTTGCAGACCCCTACAGAATGCCGCGCTTTGCTGTGAATAAAATGTTTCAGCTATTGGCACCACTCATTTCTGACTGTGATATTAGTCTGCTCAGTGAAAAGCAAATGCATATCACCAGTCAATTTTTGTTGACTGGCCATTTTTGTATTGATTGTCAGGCCGATAATTTACCGCAGGCAATGACCCGAACCGCCACGGATATTCGCGCTGCCAAAACGACCCGGCTGCTTAATGTTCAGCCGCTATTGCGACAACTCGATAAACTTATCAAACTGGATCAACAAAAGATAAGTGGCCTCGAAAAGCAATTACTGAATCAGGCAATTCCCCAGTTAAACGGCAGTTATGAACGGCGTAGTGACCGCCTGACGCTTTGCAAACCGCGAACCATAGGTATCAACTATGGTCTGAAAGCTATTCATGCTTTGTTATCTGACGCTCTGCAAGCGAATCAGCAAAAATGGATAATGCTTAATGAAGGCCCTGAAGGGCTAATGCTGAGCCGAAATACTGCTGATTGCAAAAATATTCAGATTGGTGATTTATTGTCGATCAGTGAATCAGCATTATTGCCAAAACTGGGAGTGGTTCGCTGGTTACATATAGGCACGGATCAAACACAGCTTGGCATGTCGTTATTAAATGGTGAAATCAGTGCCGGCTTTTGTATGCCAGATGGTGAAGCCACAGAAATGTTAGCTTTACTGTTAACTGAACCAGATAGGTCCTGCTTGCTCACCGAAAAAGGTTTATTCAGCCCTAAACGTAAACTCCGTTTAAAAACCATTGACCAGCCTTCACTTGTAGAAGCCGGACAACTTTATGACAGTACATTGGATTACGATTATTTCAGCTACAAAGCCTTGAAGGTTTCGTGATTAGGCCACCATGGCTTATCATGTTTTTAGATTTTTTCAGCACAGGATTTCATCATGCGCACCCTCATTAAAGTCATTGTCATTGTTCTGGTTCTGGCCGTCGCTGCACTTGCTGCAATCCCGTTTGTCGTTGACCCGAATGATTACAAAGATGAAATTGCTACACAGGTCGAAAAGGCCACAGGGCGGCAATTATCCATACAGGGCGACATTGGTTTGTCGGTGTTTCCTTGGGTTGCACTGGAATTGGGCCAATTATCATTAAGCAATGCCAGTGGCTTTGAAGCTGATAGCTTTGCCCAGGTTAACAGTGCCCAAATCCGAATCAAATTATTACCGTTGCTGAAAAAAGAACTGGAAATGGACACAATTGTTCTGGATGGCCTGGTACTGAATCTGGAAACTGATAAAGACGGTAATACCAACTGGCAGGATCTGACTAAATCCGATGCTAAGACTGAAAGCGACATAAAAGAAGCAGCACCGGAGTCTGCTAAAGACGCGCCGCAGGCACTGGCCGCTATAAGTATTGCTGGTGTTCAGCTAAGCAACGCTAATATTCTTTGGTCAAATGCAAAAACCGGCGAAAAATATCAATTACGAAATTTGAACCTCGATACTGATCCGTTAGTGCCCGGTGATCCGACTGCGCTCAATATGAATTTTGATTTAATCAGTGCTAAACCTGAAGTCAAAGCCTATATCACGCTGGCCACACAAGTAATGATTGATATCGAAAAGCAGCAATATCAATTCGACGACTTGGCCCTAACTACGCTTGCCGAGGGTAAGGAACTGCCTTTTGATAAAGCCAACATCAAGTTGAATGCTGATATTACCGCTGATATGGTTAAACAACGCGTTACCCTGCGTGAGTTTAGTTTAGAAACGATTGCCAGTAATGTTGAGCAAAAGATTAAGGCGCAATTGAGTGGTGAAGTTGATGCGAATCTAGGTAGCCAGCTATATACCGTTAAAAACTTGTCGGTCGATGGGAATATAAGCGATCCTGCACTGCCTGGTGGTAATGCTGATATCAAGTTAAGCACTGACTTAACTGCAGATTTGGCTAAGCAAACCCTGTCTCTCGCCGATTTAGCGTTGCAAGTTCAGGATCTGATGATGAACGGTAAGATCGATGCCCGCGATATTCTTGCCGAAAAGCCCGTTTTTAATGGCAACATACAAATAAAACCCTTTAATCTTCGTAAACTGGCCGGCTCAATGAGCATTGAGCTGCCGGAAATGGCAGACAACGGCACATTGGAAAATATTGCCCTGCAAACGCAGTTAGAGGGTTCAAATAATCATATTAATGCCAGTGGCTTGCAGCTGACATTAGATCAAAGTCAGATCACCGGACAGTTTGGCGTAGAAAATTTTGCCAAGCCCGGTTTCCGTTTTGATTTGAGTCTGGACGAAATCGATGCTGATCGTTATCTGCCGCCGGTTAAAGAAGGTCAGCAGCAAAGTGCCCCACCTGCAAGTGCTGCCGCAGGTGGTGCAACTGAATTACCACTGCAAACACTACGTGACATTAATGCTAGGGGCAGCCTGAAAATCGGCAAACTTAAAGCCAGCGGTATTACCAGTGAAAATGTCGTAGTGACGATTGATGCCAAAGATGGCTTAATTAAATTAAGTCCAATGCAGGCGGATTTATATCAGGGTAAATACCAGGGCAACGTCAATGTTGATGCTCGTGGTGATGTTTTAAAGTTAGCGATAGATGAACGTTTGGAAGGCATTCAGGCCGGCCCGCTGTTAAAAGACCTAACCGGTGATGCCAAAATTTCCGGTAAAGCCAATGCCAATATCAAACTTAATGGGACTGGCAAAGACATTGATGCCATTAAACAAACACTTTCAGGCAATGGTAATTTTTCGTTTAACGATGGTGCTTTGAAAGGTATCAATATTGGTGAAACCATTCGTAAAGCCAAAGCCGCGTTAAGTGGCCAAAAGCTATCGGATACCGGTGCCCCGGAATCGACCGATTTCAGCTCGTTGGCCGGTTCATTCACCGCTAATAATGGCATCATCAATAATGATGATCTGGAAATGATGTCGCCACTTCTTCGTGTCAATGGCAAGGGCAGTGCCAGCCTGCCAAAGGAAACCATAGACTACAACCTGCGGGTATCGATTGTTGGCACTTCTAAGGGTCAGGGTGGTAAAGAACTGGCAGAGCTGAAAGGTGTCACCATTCCCATCAAAATTACCGGCACCTTTGCCGAGCCTAAACCAAGTGTTGATTTAGCAGCGATTGTTAAAGAGCAAGCTAGCAGTGAACTTAAAGCGAAGGCTGAAGAAAAACTGAAAGAAAAACTCGGTGATGATCTGGGTGGTTTATTAGGCGGTGCGCTGGGTGGCAACCAAACCACTGATAAAGCTGCCGAAACCGAAAATACCGAACCGGCACCTTCTGATGAACCATCAGCGCCGGCCGAGGAGGCACCTGCCGAAGTGCTTTCTCCTGAAGAACAGCTTAAAGAAGACGTCAAAAATAAATTAAAAGGTTTGTTCTGATCTGCAGATCACTGTCGCAGCGCCAAGCTGCGGCAGGTTTGTTATGAGCACCTACCGGACTTTCAGCCAACGTTTGCTTGATTGGTTTGATCAGCATGGCCGTAAAAATCTGCCCTGGCAGCAACCTGCTACGCCCTATCGCGTCTGGCTCTCTGAGATCATGCTGCAGCAAACGCAGGTGATCACAGTCATTCCTTATTTTTTGCGATTTACCGAACGTTTTCCGAATATTCAATCACTGGCGACTGCCAGTGTTGATGAGGTTTTAACATACTGGGCGGGCCTCGGTTATTACGCCCGCGGTCGCAATTTACATAAAGCCGCACAATTAATGCTGGCTGAGCACCATGCTGATTTACCGAATGATTTTCAGGCCCTGATGGCTTTACCCGGTATCGGACGTTCGACTGCAGGCGCCATTATGGCGCTGGCTTATAAACAGCCATATCCCATCCTTGATGGCAACGTAAGACGAGTATTGACGCGTTACACTGCCGAACCACGCTGGCACGGTGAGAAAAAGGCTGACGCTGATTTATGGGATTTGGCAGAAGATTTATTGCCAAAAAAGCGCGTTAATGATTACATCCAGGCCCAGATGGATTTAGGTGCAACATTGTGTACGCGCAGCAAACCGCGCTGTCAAAATTGTCCATTAAATGCGGATTGTCAGGCATTTTTGGCAGGTACACCGACCGCTTTTCCCATAAGCAAACCGAAAAAAGCGATTCCCAGTAAACAAATCCGCTGGCTGGTGTTTCATCATGATGATCAGTTATTGTTGGAAAAGCGCCCTATGACTGGAATTTGGGGCGGCTTGTGGAGCTTTCCGGAAATGGCGATCGATGCTGAACTGAGCGCTATGGTCAGAGAAACAAATGTTAGTGACTTTTTGGAACTGCCAGATATTCGCCATGCTTTCACTCATTACCGGCTGACCATTACGCCATTGCTGATTAAACTAAACCAGCCGGTTTTGGCAATCCGTGACACGAACCAGCAACGCTGGGTTAAAATAGAAAACATTGCTTCGCTGGGCCTGCCGGCACCGGCGAAAGCACTTACCAAAAAATTAGCTCGAGGTTTTTAATGGCACGCACTATACATTGCATCAAACTAAACAAAGAAGCTGAAGGACTGGATTTTCCGCCCTATCCCGGTGACTTGGGTAAACAGCTTTGGGAATCGGTTTCCAAAGAAGCATGGCAAATGTGGCTGAGCCAACAAACCATGTTGATTAATGAATATCGC
>JBFJJO010000132.1:0-5766 GCA_041612215.1 Methylophaga sp. | reverse complement strand
TATTGCTGATATTGAACGCCGGCCAATGCGTAATCAGGTGGCCTTATTTCATGAAGGCCGCCCGGCTGTTGAAATCGAGTTACAACGAACCGAAAATGCTGATTCGCTGAAATCGGCACGCATCCTCGAAGACTGGCTGACTGCGCGACAACAGCAGTTACCGGCGGGTGTACAAATGCAGGTATATGATGCGAGATGGCAGTTGATTGCCGAGCGTATTAATTTATTGCTGAAAAATGGCCTTGGTGGCCTAGTTTTGGTATTGGCGACACTGTTTCTGTTTTTGCATGCCCGTGTTGCATTTTGGGTGGCAGTGGGCATACCAGTCTCGTTTATGGCGGCACTGTTTGTGCTGTATTTGCTCGGTGGCAGTATCAATATGATCAGCCTGTTCGGGCTGATTATGTCGCTTGGCATTATTGTCGATGATGCCATTGTTGTCGGTGAAGATGGCTTTAGTCATTATCAAAAGGGGGAGGCGTCACTGACGGCTTCTGAAGGCGGTGCCCGCCGCATGCTGGCCCCGGTTTTATCGTCGTCTCTGACTACCATTGCCTCGTTTATTCCGCTGATGTTAATAAGCGGCATTATTGGCAATATCTTGTTTGATATCCCGTTTGTGGTGATATGCGTCATCATTGCGTCGTTAATTGAATGCTTTTTGATTTTACCCGGTCATCTTCGGCAAAGCTTTTTAAAAATGCACAGTATCAAACCATCAGCACTGAGGCTTAAGCTTGATGCCGGCTTTGATTATCTGCGTGATCGGCTATTTCGGCCTGCCGTTACGCAAGCGGTTACCAACCGATGGATCACAGTGAGTTTGGCCTTTGCTATGTTGATTTTGGCGGTAGGCTTATTGACTGGCGGGCGTATCAGTTTTACGTTTTTCCCCTCGCCGGAAGGCACCACCGTATTGGCTAACGCCCGATTTGTGGCCGGCACGCCGCAATCGGAAGCCAAGGCTTTTTTGGCGCATTTAAACCAAACATTGACAGAAACACGGCAGGGATTAGAGCAAGATGTTGTCGAACTGGCCGTGAGTAAAGCCGGTACCGCGGGCACTGCCGGCGGCGGCAGTAGCGGTCAGAATGACGAGCGGTTTGTCTCGATGCAGCTGGAACTGATTTCACCGGATAAGCGTGAAATGCGAAACCAAGATTTTATTAATCTCTGGCAACAAAAGATTGAGATACCCGCCGGTATGGAAACTTTTACCCTTTCGGAAAGACGTGGTGGTCCGCCGGGCAGTGATATTGATATTCGTCTGAGCGGTGCCAGGGCGCCAGTCCTAAAACAGGCTGCACTGGAGATTGCCCGGCAGTTACAGATATATCCCGGCATCAGTGCCATTGAAGATGATATGCCTTATGGTCAGGAGCAACTGATTTACCGGATTAAAGCGCAGGGTGACGTATTAGGACTGACCGTCGACAATGTTGGCAGACAATTACGTGCAGCCTTTGATGGCCAACTGGTGCAAATTTTCCAGGATGGTGATGATGAAGTCGAAGTGCGGGTAATGTTACCGGAGGCAGCACGTAACACGCAGGCCACCCTGGAGCAATTTCAATTGCGACTGCCCAATGGTGGCAGTGTACCGCTGGGGTCGGTAGTGTCTCTGGACGCACAGCGGGGTTTTGATGTATTGAGGCACACCGATGCGCAATTGGCAGTGCATATAACTGCCACAGTGGATGCGGCTGTCAATAATAACAACCGTATCCTGGCTGATTTAGATGCTGACTTTTTACCTGATTTAGCCGCGCAATACGGTATTCAGTATGCCTTTGAAGGCCGTGCCGAAGAGCAGGCCGATACCCTGGGTGATATGCGTCAGGGAGTGTTGCTGGCATTTGCATTGATTTATATCGTTCTGGCCTGGGTATTTGCCTCTTATGGTTGGCCGTTGGTTGTGATGATGGCGATTCCGTTTGGGCTTATCGGTGCCATTACCGGTCATTGGTTGATGGGGCTGGATTTAACGATATTGTCATTATTCGGCATATTTGGCTTGTCTGGTATCGTCGTCAATAACGCCATTATTCTGGTGACTTTTTTTAAAGATTTACGCCAGCAGGGGCTGGAAACCGATACAGCCATTATTGAAGCAGCCGTATTGCGTTTACGGGCAGTGTTGTTAACCTCATTAACCACAATTGGTGGCCTTGGTCCGTTATTATTTGAAACCTCCAGACAGGCGCAATTTTTAATTCCGATGGCGGTTTCTATTTCTTTTGGACTGATGTTTGCCACAATATTAGTGTTGCTGGTGATCCCGGCACTGTTATCAATACATGAAAGCATTGCTCGGAAACTGATGCCAGCCAGTTATTAAGCTGCTAGGCTATAAAAAACGATACGGAAAATAATATGCACGCTGCGATATTCATAACGGCTGTGGTAACTGTTGTTGTCAACTTAACTGTTTTGCCGGTAATGGCTGACAATGCCGTAACCCTGAAAAGTCTGACCAATTATGTTTACCAGCAAGAACCGGCAAGGCAAGGTGAAATTAGCCTGCAAAATCTTAGTGATGCCCGTAAAGCACGTGCTTCGACCTTGTTCGCTGAGGCGGCAACTATTAACTTTAATCATTTTAATGACGGCATTGGCAGTGGTGATGGCCTGCGCGAGTATGAGAGTACTGTGTCGATGCCATTATGGTTGCCGGGGCAAAAGCGCCAGCAACAAAACTGGTCACAGGAACTGGCCAATCAATTACCATATTATCAGCAGCGTTTACGCTTACAGGCATCGGCTGTCGTCAGACAGCATGTTTGGCAAGTAATGCATGCTGCTGCCGAAGTGCGTCAGGCTGAAACCCTGCTGGATACAGCCAAAGCCCTCAAAGACAGTGTCGACAAACGCGTCGCTGCCGGTGACTTGCCGGAAACCGAACAACTGTTGGCAGAAAGTCATTTGCTTGCGATGCAAAATCAACAGCAACATGCGCAGAATCAGCTGCAGAAAGCCATCAATCAATATCATTATAAAACTGGGCAGCGCAGCTTGCCGGTTGATGTTGAAGAAAATTTACCGCAACAAAGAGAAATCACTGCTGAGCATCCGCTATTGGCCGAACTAGGTCAGCAAGTGGCGACTTTGCGTAGTGAAATGCATAATGCCAAATATGCCGGTGCCGTTAATCCTAGCGTGTCAGTAGGTGTCAAACGTGAGCGCGAGGCCGGCAATGAGGCATTTAATAACAGTCTCGGTCTGGGTGTGACGATGGCGCTGGGCGATAAACCGTTTAGCGAACCGGCGATTGCCGAAGCTGCCAAGACCATGGCAGATGTCGAGATTCAGCGTCAGCAATTAAAAGTCAAGTTGGAAGCACAACTGATTGCCCACATGGATCAATTACAGACGCAGCGGGCGCAGCAGGACATGCTTAAAAAGCAATATGCTGTCAGCGAAGCTTATCTGGAACGCCAGCAAAAGAGTTTTGAATTTGGCCAGATTGATTTAATGACCTTACTCAGAGTCGAAGCTCAGGCGAATGATAATCGTGTTCAGATTCAAATGCTGGAAATTGCTATTGGCCAGACTGTGGCGCAAATCAATCAGACCTTGGGTGTTATTTTGTAATTAAAACTGGCCCATCCGCATACGTTGTTCCAGATCCTGCCATAATGATAAGCGGGAAGAGTCACCAACCCGCTGGCCTTCACCACGTGATTTTGCAAGCCATAAACCGGCACCATTAAAACTGTAAACCGGCACTAAATCATTTCGCCGACTGGCAGGTTCAATTTCGATAATCAGATTATCCAGAACCAGTGGCACGGAACGGTTGGTCTCGTAATAGGTTAAAACCATATGTGCCTGACCAAGTTCAACTGCTTTAACGTAGGTTATACGTAACTTATCTTCATCCACACCGAGCGCTTTAAGCGTGAAATACTTGGCAATCGAATAATCTTCACAATCACCGGCACCGATCGCCAACATTTCAGCAGGCGTTGCCCAATAATCCTCTTTCCCCCACAACATAATGTCGTCAATAAACTGCACATTGCGGTTAAAAAACTTATTAACCACTTCCAGCTTTTCTTTTTCGGGCAATTGTTTGGAATCTTCAATAAGCGCTTGCCACTCTTCAAATCGCTGACGGGCAAAGCGATCATGTTTAGCCTCAATTTGTGCTAAAAATGCTTCAGAAAAATCCAGATCGGCCCACAGCGGCCAGGACAGCAGCGTTAAACTGCTTATCAAAAACGCTATTAACCAGCGGGATATCTGATGCAAAGGCATGACTATCAGCGGCTGATGCCAAATAAGCCAACACTGCGCACATAATCAAAGTCTTCTTCTTGACTGACACTTTCAGCAAGCACTTTGATGTCCAGCAAATTGGTTACTTCCTGAATAATATCCAGAAAATCCGGTTTGCTATTATGCTGACGAATACCTGTGGTTAAATCACGTGCCAGACGAATGTAATTAATATGCAGCCCTTTGATTTGTTCAACTGGGATCACATCACTGCTGTAGCGTTTAAGCAGCGTGGTTGCGCCTAACTCCCGGACAAACAAACTAAAGCTGCCAAAGACATGCTGATTTTTTGCAGCAGCATAAGCGGTGACACTAAATGCCAGCAGTTCCACGGGCAAGGCAAACTGTTGCAACCGTTCACGCAACCAGTCACGAAAATCCTTGGAAGCCACTGAATTCATCGACAGGTTAATGGTTACAGGCGTTCTGACTTTTTGCTGTTCCATTGTCGCTAATATTTTGCTGACAATGGTGCGATCAAGTTGCTCAACCAATCCGAATTCTTCAGCCATTGAGAAGAAAGTACCAATCGGCAATTCTTGCCCGGCGGCATCGCGCACCACGGTAAATGCTTCCATCATAACCTCAACCGGTTCATGACTTGCGTAGCTGTATGCCAGATTGGTAAAGGTAATTTCCGGTGTTTTATTATCAATGGCCTGACTGATAGCCGCTTTCCAGGCCTGATCACTGATAGAGCTAAGTGAATCCTGCTTGATAAAGTAGGCGTTGGCGCCAATTAGCTTAGATTGTTCGTAAGCTTCAATCGCTGCCGGCATTAGTCGGTCAAATTCACTTCTGCGGCCAAATTCTATGATGCCCATATGTAACAAATCGGGGTTGTCATATTGTTCACCAAGGCTCGTAATGGTTTTTTGCAATTTGTTGGCAAAACTGGTGATAGTTGGCTGATCACTGCCCGGATAAAGAAGGGCAAATTCAGAACCATATAAACGATAACTTTGTATCGGACTACGCGCCAGCTGTTTAAGCATATCGGCAAAATCCATCAGCAGACGATCAACAACCTGCTTACCTTTGTCACGACCAATACCCGCCAAGTCATCGAATTTTACATAAATGACATGACCACTCTGGCCTGCTGACAATGCTGTTTTGACATCGACATTAAAAGTCTGCTGGTTAAATAAACCGGTAAGCGCATCACGTTTCAGGCTGTCGCTGAGGTTTTCGAGTTTGCTGTTGAGGCGGGCAATCATGCCGCCAATCTTGCCGGACATACTGTTCATTGACCGGGCGACATTTTTTACTTCCAGTGTCCAGGGCATTTTATCAATGGTGATAAAGTTGCCTGCAGAAATTTCATTGGCTTGTTTTTGAATATCTTTCAATGGTTTAAGCGTTAGTCTTAATACCGCAATCAACAATAAAATCGCTCCAAACAAAATCAGTAATGAGAATTTCAGCGTTGATTTAAATTGCTCATAGAGCTTTATATAACCGTAACCAGGGTTGCTGGTTACTGAT
>JBFJJO010000131.1:0-5883 GCA_041612215.1 Methylophaga sp. | reverse complement strand
GTCAGCCAGTCTTCGAGGATGCGTGCCGATTTCAGCGAATCAGCATTTTCGGTTCGTTGTAACTCGATTTCAACAGCCGGGCGGCCTTCATGAAATAAGGCCACCTGATTACGCATTGGCCGGCGTTCAATATCAGCAATATCACCCAGTCTGATTAAGCCGCCCTGAAAATCAGATCGCAGCGGTAATTCGGCAAAGGCCTGTTCGCTGCGGCGTTGATCCAGACTACGCAGTTGCCTGGCAGCTTCATCATTACCGACTTCACCGGCCGGTAAATCCTGACTCAGTGCGGCAATACGTGTCGCCACTTCGTCAAAATTCATGCCCAGTGCAGCCAGATCGGCATTTTTTAGCTGAATGGCCATTTCTTCAGCTGGTAAACCGCTGAGATTGACTCGGGCAATGCCCTTGTCCAAGAGTTCACGCTCAAATTGCTGTGCCAGTTCGCGCAGTTCTTCACGTTTACCGTCGGTGCTCAATAGCACACGCGCGACCGTTTCATATCGAGTAATTAACGTGACTTCCGGTATTTCACTGTCTGATGGTAGATTGCGTAATTGTGCGACCTTGTCTTTAACCTGATCCAGCACCGGTCCCATATCGGTTTTTTCGTAAAACTGAAGTGCGATAACGGCCGTACCGTAAGACGATGTGGAGGTCATTTTTTTTACATAATCAACACTACGTAACTCTTGCTCAACCTGTCGGGTAATGGCTTCTTCAACATCCTCGGCACTGGCGCCGCGCCAATCAATGCGAACATTGATCACATCAAGATCAAAGGTTGGGAAAAACTGGGTGTTGAGCCGATTCAGCGCCAGGATACCGAGCAAAATCATTACCACCATCAGCAAATTGCTGGCCACCCGATGTTGGGCAAAAATGCCAATCAAATCGCGGCGGTGCTCATTGATCATTGGGGATTAACCAGCAATCCGCTGATAGCGTTGGGTAATTGGGTAGTGATCAGCCGATCACCATTGTTTAGCAGTGGACTGCGAATCAGTATTTGCTGCTCACCACTGGCCAATAAACGTTCGCCGATTTTTTCGACGTTTAATGCTTCCAGCCGGTTATCAGTGATCCGGTAAACTGTGTTCAGGCCATAAAGTGCACTGAATGGTAAGCCAATCAAGTCATCTTGAGGTGGCAGTTTTAATTGCAAACTGACGAAGCTGCCCAGCGCCATCAATTCGTCATTGTCTTGCACTTGAAATAAACCTTCCCGACCACCGCTATCAGCTTGCACTGCCCCGGCCAGTTGTCTTAATGTAAACTGATAATCCCGGCCATTTACCAGTGCTGTCCCCACCACTTTTTGCCCACTATTAAAAGCCTGCTGCACGGCATTCAGATAATGAGACGGAATCAAAGCCCGTAATTCCAGTCTCTGCGGATCGTAAAGTTGCAATAGCGGGTCTCCAGTTCTGACCCGTTCGCCAACAGCTACCTGGACATCGGCAATCCGGCCAGCGAAAGGCGCACGAATTTGGGTGCGGCTCACATTAACTTTCGCCTGATCCAGCAAAGCTTCGGTTCGTTGTAAGGACGCCTGCAGCGCGGCAATTCGCAGCGGCTGATCGGCAATGGCAAATTGCAATTGCTGTAAAGACAACTGCTGTTGCTGCTGACTGACCGCCGCCTCGTCAATTAAAGCCTGTGAGCCGAGTTTCCGATCCTGCAGGGTTTGCGCCCGTTCAACGGCTTTTCGTGTCAAATCCAGTAATCTTTGCTGGGTGGCTAACAAGGCCCGGTTATTTTTTAACTGCGCCTGTTCAGTGGCAATCTGGGCGTTAATCTCCGCGACATCCGCTTCGCGTTGCCGGCGTAAAATCTCTGCCTCGGTATCATCCAGACTGAGTAACAGGCTATCACTGTCGACCGTGTCACCTTCGAGCACATGTAATGTTTCAACATCTGCGTCAATAGCGGCAGTTAAGGTACTGGCTACCGGCGATTCCAGCCGGCCATACAATGTCACCTCCGGTGACAGACTTTGTTTGCTGACAGACAGGGTTTTGACTTTGACAGCAGGCGTCTGACGCGCTTGCGGCGGTGTTGTGTGCGCACTGTTATTCAGCCAGATATAGCCGGCAATGGCCACTGCTAGAATAATGACCGCTACTAAACCACGCCGCATAGGTTTTCCTTAATTTGTGACGCTTTAATCTGCTTCGGTGACAATCACCACGCGTATGGCATCAAGTCGCCATTGTGCCGTTTTAATGGCTTTGACGGTATCAGCTTTAATTTTTTGCAAATACGCCATTTCTGCAGGCCGGATATTGCTGTTACGTTTGGCCAATTGCTGTAAACGGTTAAGCTCATTATCAAGTAATTGTTCCGCGTTATGTACGGCATCATTCATCCATTGGGCCGTTAAGCTATCGACCTGCTGATGGGATTTGGCAATTAAACTTTCAATGCGTGAACGAGCATGGCTAACCAATTGCCGAGTCGTGGCTTTGGGAATACGACCAGCAAGGCGTGCCAATTGTTCATGTGAAAATTCATCACTCAGATCCTGACCTTGCTCATTGACCAGTAATCGCTGAAATTGCTGCGATAAAAAGCGCGGAATTTGCAAAGCCGCTGGCGCACTGACTTCAAAACTGAATACCGTCTCTAACAATAAACTGCCTGCCGGTATGTCGTTACTTGCCAAAGTACAAAAAGCGGTATTACCCATGTCGCTGCTGACCACAGCATCCAACGCACTGCTGACCAACGGATGTTCCCAGGTCAAAAAGGCCATATCTTCGCGGGCCAGCGCTTTATGACGCTGATAAGTGCCGGTAATGCCGTCTTCGGGCAAACCGGGCAAATCATGCCGGAGCATTTGGTCGCCAGCCTGCAAAATAATGCTATCGGCACTGTGTATTTGCTGTTCGATACCAAACACATCACAAAAATCCGACACAAAATCGGCCAATTCCATAGGCCGGCTGGCCGCATCCACTTCAGCCAGAATGTGCGCTGCTTTCTGCGTATCAAAAGAATGCCATTCCAGTAATTTATCACGCCCCTGCTGCAGAGCTTTATTAAGGGTTTCCCGCCGTTGCGCCGTCGCTTTGATGAGCTGCGCTGCTGCAGTTTCATCAGCCGGTGCAAGCAGCAGCATACTCAATGGTTCAATAAATTCTTCCAGTAATACTTCACCGGTTTTTTGCACTTGTTCAAAACCATTGACGCCCTGGTGATACCAATCCAGCAAACGATGCTGCGCGCTGTTTGGATAATACGGCACATGAATAATAACGGTTTGCCGCTGACCAATCCGATCCAGACGGCCAATACGCTGCTCCAGTAAATCCGGGCTTGTCGGTAAATCAAAACAGATGAGCTGATGACAGAACTGGAAGTTACGCCCTTCACTGCCAATTTCCGAGCAGATAAGAATTTGTGCACCATCGTCATCATCGGCAAAATAAGCCGCCGCCCGGTCCCGATTGATCAGTGACATGCCTTCATGAAAAACAGCACTGCGTACCCCATGACGAACCCGCAGAAACTGTTCCAGTTGTTCGGCAGTCGACGCCAGTCCGCAAATCAGCAGCAGTTTCTGACCACGTTGCTGTTTAAGCAATTCCAGCAGCCAGTCCACCCTTGCATCGGTTTGCAGCCAGTCATCACCAAGCACTGTTTCCGGGTGCAAACTCCGCTGAAAATCACTCTCAACGTTGTCCGGCCAATTCAAAGCATGGGTGATTAATTGCCGATCAGGAAAGCCACTAATCGCATCACGGCTATTACGGAATAACAACCGGCCGGTGCCAAATTGATCCAGTAATTGACTTCGCGCCTGACTATGGGCCTCGCTGAACATGTCGCTTTGCTGTAGTTGTCCGATTAACCCAGCATCAAGTTTGTCAGCCAGCGCGGTTTGTAATGACTTATCTTTCGCAAACGCATCGGCGTCTTTTATTGCCAGCAACTGCGTTAATAAATCACTTATTTCGGCGTACTGCTGCTGTTCTTGTTCAAAGACAGACAGGTCATGATAACGCTGTGGATCCAGCAAACGTAGCCGAGCAAAGTGGCCGGCAAGGCCAAGTTGTTGCGGCGTTGCCGTTAATAATAAAACACTGGCAATTTTCCCGGCCAGCTCGGCAATCAATTGATATTCAGGACTGACCACATCTGGTTGCCAATGTAAATGATGGGCTTCATCAACAATCAACATATCCCATTCAGCGGCTTTGACCGCTTGTTGCATGGTGCTATCGGCCTGCAAACTCTGCAATGACATCAATATCAGCTGACTGCTGTCAAAGGGATTGATATCCTCATCTTCCTGCAGTGCGGCAAATCGCTCAGCGTCAATAATCGTAAATGCCAGATTAAAGCGGCGCAGCATTTCCACCAGCCATTGATGCAATAAAGACTCCGGCACAATAATCAGCGCACGGTGAGCACGACCGGTGAGTAATTGTTGATGCAAAATAAGGCCTGCTTCTATGGTCTTACCCAGACCAACTTCATCGACCAGCAATACCCTCGGCGCATGACGCTGGCCAACTTCGGCAGCGATATAAAACTGATGCGGTAATAGTTGTGCACGTGCCCCAACCAAGCCATAAACCGGACTTTGCCGAACCTGATGGTGATGCGCCAGGGCTTTCAGCCGCAAATTAAAGGTGTGGTTTTTATCAATTTGTCCGGCAAATAAACGTTGCTGCGGTTCACTAAACTGCACGGCGCTGTGCAAATGCATTTCATGAATAGTATGCAGTTCATCATCGGAATCAGCTGCCAAATACACCCAACAACCATTGATTTGCTGCAATTGCTGCACGGTCAGTCTGCGGCCGTCGGCATCCTTGAAATGGTCCCCAACCTGATAACTGACGCGACTTAAAGGCGCATTATCAATGGCATAGGTACGGCTGGTTTCTGCAGCTGGATATTCCACCTGCAGGCGCCGACCATCTATGGCGGCAACTATCCCCAAACCCAGTTCTGCTTCACTGTGGCTGACCCAGCGCTGACCTATTGCAAATTCGCTATCTGACAAACTAACTTCCTGATGAAATAACGCCGTTCCCAACAGTGGGTAAGGCTAACTAAGCCCAGTATGGTAAATTGTCGGCATGTTTTTTCCTATAGCCAACGCCCCTGCCACTTATAAATGACCAGCAATTTTCAAGTGTTAGCCGACACCACCAGTGTTGACAGTGAAGTCAAAAAATCCCGCTTTATCGGCGTCGCCATGCCCTGTGAGTCAGAACAACAAGCATTGCAACAATTGCGCAAATTGGCGTCACAACATGCCAATGCCAATCATTTGGCTTTTGCCTGGCGTATCCGTCAGCCAGAGGGTTTTATCACGGAACGATTTTACGATGCCGGTGAACCTTCAGGCACTGCGGGCCGGCCGATTCTGGCGCCGATGCAAGGCGAAAATCTGATTAATACGGTCGTTGCCGTTATTCGCTATTTTGGCGGTATTAAACTTGGCACGGGCGGTTTGACCCGGGCTTATGGAAATGCCGCCAAACAAGCCCTGGCAGCGGCTACATTTCAACCATTTATAGCCATGCAGCAATTAACGCTGACCATTGAATACAGTCAGTTGCAGATCCTCGAATACCAATTGAAACAATGCGACGGGCAAATCCTCGATCAGCAATTTACCGACAATGTAACATTGCTTATCAGTCTGCCAACCAGTGCAGTCACTGCGATTCAACAACAGTTTTCCTAAACGCTGAAAACGATTAACCGGCCTGACTGACGATAGCTGCTAAAGCCAAATCGCTCTGTAATTAACGGCAGGCTGTCTGCATGATAAAAAAATACATGCGTTGGATCATTTTTGTAATACCAACTGGCAAAATCAACTGTTTCTGAGAACAGTTCGGTCATGCAATACAGGCTGCCACC
>JBFJJO010000130.1:0-5914 GCA_041612215.1 Methylophaga sp. | reverse complement strand
TGTGCGGGTATTAATAGAAATGGTGCCAGTGCCTGGTTTCATGAAAACCCGAGCAGTAGAGCTTTTGCGGCGGCCTGTTGCGTAATATATATCTGCCATAACGATATCCGTTTAAATTTCCAGCATTTGAGGTTGTTGGGCAACGTGTGGATGTTCAGTACCAGCATAAACTTTCAGTTTGCTGAACATCGCGCGACCCAGAGGGTTTTTCGGCAACATGCCTTTGACCGCAGTTTGGATAACACGCTCAGGTGCTTTGTCCAACTGTTTTGCCAGAGAAATAGACTTAATACCGCCGATATGACCGGTGTGGTGGTAGTAGATTTTGTCTTGCATCTTGTTACCAGAAACACGCAGCTTTTCTGCATTAATCACAACGATATAATCACCGGTATCAACGTGTGGCGTGTAAATTGGTTTATGTTTGCCGCGCAGACGACGGGCAATTTCGGTCGCCATGCGACCCAGCGTTTTGCCATTGGCGTCGATGACGAACCAGTCACGACGAACTTCGGCAGGTTTAGCACTAAAAGTTTTCATTCCGCGGGTTGCTCCTGAAAAATACGCAGGCGGTCTAAATAAAGAGGGTGAATAGTACGGATTCAGATGGCGACTGTCAACAGAATTTACAGAAACAGCCATAGCAATATGCCACCAAGAATCAGACGGTAGACCACAAATGGCCACATGCCAATACGATCCAGTAATTTCAGAAAAATGACAATACAGATGTATGCACTGATAGCCGAAAATATTACACCGCCGAATAAAACCGTCCAGTCGACATCGGTGTCGGCAACAATCAGTTCAGTGGTTTTCAGTGCACCGGCCAGAAAAGTCACCGGAATGGACAATAAAAACGAGAATCGCGCCGCTGCTTGTCGCGTTAACCCCAGCATTAAACCGGCTGTCATGGTAATACCGCTTCGCGACGTACCTGGGATCAGTGAAATCGCTTGCGCCACGCCAATAAACAAGATGTCCTGCCAGCGCAAACTGTGTTCATTACGAACCCGTTTGCCTTGCCAGTCTGCCCAGCCGAGCAGTAAGCCAAAAATAATAGTGGTAGTGGCAATGACCAGAGGATCCCGCAGCGAAAATTCAATGACATCATTAAAGAATAAACCTGCCAATCCCACCGGGATGGTGCCTAAGCCAATCGCCCAGGCAAGTTTGCTGTCACCAACCGTTTGTCGTAGCTGCACGGAGCGCAGCCAATCATAAATAAGCGTGCGCAGTTGCTGGCGGAAATAAAAAATAATCGCCGCCAGTGTGCCGATATGTACGGCGATATCAAATGCTAATCCCTGATCCTGCCAGTCGGCGATAATTGGCAGCAATATCAAATGTGCTGAGCTGGAAATAGGCAAAAACTCAGTCAGGCCCTGCAACACAGCGAGGGCGATAATCTGTATAAAATCCATTAAAGGGGCCTGCTCTAATCGTTTATACCAAAAGCCATGGTATTTGTAGGCCTTATATTATCTGGCTTCGTGTTAAAATTTGCACCTATCTTTAAATACTCTGCTGAAAAGGATTAGCTGAACTGCTATGTCAACCCGAATTCGCGAAATTCCCTACAACTACACTTCATTTTCAGATCGCGAAATTGTTATTCGCTATATGGGTGAACCGATGTGGGACATTCTGCAACAGTTGCGTGAACAGCGTAAGACAGGCCGTAGCGCCAAGATGTTATTTGAAGTGCTCGGCGATATGTGGGTGATTACACGTAATCCCTTTATTCAGGATGACCTGGTTGAAAACAGCAAACGCTGGCAGTCACTGCGTCATGCCTTGCATCACCGTTTGGATCAAATTCGCAACCGCGCCACGCAAAATGAAAATCATCTGGCGTTACAACTGGAACAGGCAGCGCGTACTGCCGTCGAAAAATTTGAACGGGATCTGCTGGCCACGGCCGAACGTCGCAAACTGGTATTGCGCAAACTGAGCCGGACCACCAAAAGGCACAATATTAAGTTTGATGGATTGTCACGGGTCAGTCATGTCACTGATGCAACCGACTGGCGGGTAGAGTTTCCGCTGGCGGTCATTACCCCGGACAGCGAAGCTGAAATGGCTGCGATTATTGCGGCGTGTATCGAACTTGGCCTGACAGTCATTCCGCGTGGTGGCGGTACCGGCTATACCGGTGGTGCGATTCCTTTAACTGCAGACAGCGTGGTGATCAATACCGAAAAACTGGAAGGGCTGGGCGCTGTTGAAATGCGCCAGTTACCGGGCCGTGATGATCAGGTTGCCACGGTGCGTGCTGAAGCGGGTGTGGTGACTCGCCGAGTCTCTGATTTGGCCGGTAAAAACGGTCTGGTATTTGCCGTTGACCCGACCTCACAGGATGCCTCCACCATTGGCGGCAATGTTGCCATGAATGCGGGTGGTAAAAAAGCCGTTATGTGGGGCACCGCCCTCGATAATCTGGTGTCCTGGAGAATGGTGACGCCCGATGCTACCTGGATGGAAGTTGAACGGCTAAATCACAACATGGGCAAAATCCATGATATTGAAATGGCAGAATTTAAGATCAGCCGTTTTCAGCCCGATGGCAAAACGCTGCTTGAAGAGCCGGAAATTATTCGGATCCCCGCACGTGAATTACGCAAGCTGGGGCTCGGTAAAGACGTTACCAACAAATTCCTCGGCGGCCTGCCGGGTATTCAAAAAGAAGGCTGTGATGGCCTGATTACTTCGTCAGTATTTGTCCTGCATCGTATGCCGGACTATATCCGGACGGTTTGCCTAGAGTTTTTCGGCAATGACCTGAGTAAAGCGGTGCCGGCGATTGTTGAGACGAAAAACTATCTCGACAGCAATAAAAAAATTCTGCTGGCCGGTATGGAGCATCTTGACGAGCGTTACGTAAAAGCTGTCGATTACAGCACTAAAGCACCGCGCAGTGTTGCGCCAAAAATGGTGTTGCTGATTGATATCGTCGGTGATGATGAAAATGCCGTCGCTGAAGCCTGCTCAGAGGTTGTGCGTTTATCCAATGCCCGTGACGGTGAAGGTTTTGTTGCAGTCAGCCCCGAAGCCCGGGCACGATTCTGGGCTGATCGGGCGCGCACTGCGGCCATAGCCAAACACACCAACGCCTTCAAAATTAATGAAGATGTGGTGATTCCGCTGGAACGGTTATCGGAATATAACGATGGTATTGAGCGTATCAATATTATCCATTCAACCCGCAATAAATTGCAGACCGCGAATGCAGTGCTGACTTATTTACAGAGCCAGCCAAAAGAACTTAAACAAACGGCCAAAAAGCTCGATGACAGCGCTGAGAATGATGCCATTCTCCAGTCCAAAATCGATACCGCCTGTCAGCATCTACAGATAGTCAAAACTCGCTGGCAGCAGGTACTGGACAGTCTCGATACTTCAGCGATTGAGCTGGGTGATTTATTGTCTGATGATGCCAAAGCCGCGGTTAATGAAGGCGATACGCTGTTCCGTGTTTTACAGCGCCGCGATCTGCGGATTTCCTACCGTCAGGAAGTGGAGAAACCCCTGAAAGAGCTATTTCAGGGGCAGGCGCTGGAGGCGCTGCGTAATCAGCTGGATGCAATTCACGCTGAAAACCGCTCTAGCCGGTTATTTGTTGCTACACACATGCACGCCGGCGACGGTAATGTGCATACCAATATTCCGGTCAACTCCAATGACTACCAGATGATGCATGAAGCCGAACGCATCGTAGATCAGGTCATGGCACTGGCCGATAAGCTGGGTGGTGTTATTTCCGGCGAGCATGGTATCGGTCTGACCAAAATGCAGTATCTGGACAAAGCAACCATTGATGCTTTTGCCGGCTACAAACAAAAAGTCGATCCACATGGTCGTTTTAATGCCGGTAAATTATTGGCTGGATCTGGTTTGGATAAAGCCTACACACCATCATTACGATTACTGCAACAGGAAGCTTTGATCCTCGAAGCCAGTGAGCTTGGCGAAATCAATAACGACATCAAAGACTGCTTGCGTTGTGGCAAATGTAAGCCAGAGTGTACTACCCATGTACCGCGCGCCAATCTGCTGTATTCACCACGGGATAAAATATTGGGTACCGGGCTGATTATGGAGGCTTTCCTTTATGAGGAGCAAACACGGCGAGGTATATCAGTGCGACATTTTGATGAAATGAACGATGTTGCTGATCACTGCACCATTTGTCATCGCTGTCTGAATCCATGCCCGGTCAATATCGACTTTGGTGATGTCACCATGAAAATGCGTGCTGTGCTGAAAAAGCAAGGCAAACGTAATTTTAGTGTCGGCACCATGAGTGCGATGGCTTATCTGAATGCCAAGGATCCGCTGACGGTTAAGTTGATGCACAAAACACTGGTGCAAATGGGTGCCAAAGCACAACGTTTGGCGCATGGCGCAGCTAAATACATGGGCCTGCTGGCGAACAGCAAGAAAAAGCGGCCGTTACCGACTACTGGTAAAACGCCGATGATGGAGCAGGTCGTACATTTTGTTAAAAAACCAATGCCCGGTAATCTACCAACGCAGACTACCCGCGGTATGCTGGGTCTTGAAGATGACAAAATGGTGCCGATTCTGCGGGATCCGCATAAGGTCAGCGAAGAATCCGATGCAGTATTTTATTTCCCCGGTTGTGGTTCAGAGCGTCTGTTTAGTCAAGTTGGTTTAGCCACGCTTGCCATGCTGTACGAAGTAGGCACCGAGACGGTATTACCACCTGGTTATCTGTGCTGTGGGTATCCGCAGGCATCGATTGGTGATGATCCCAAAGCGGAATCGATTACGACCGCCAATCGGGTTTTGTTCCATCGTGTTGCCAATACACTGAACTATATGGACATCAAGACCGTTATCGTGTCCTGTGGTACCTGTATGGATCAGCTGCTGAAATATGAATTTGAGCAGATTTTCCCGGGTTGTCGGTTATTGGATATTCATGAATATCTGATGGAAAAAGGCGTCAAGATGGAAGGTGTGGACGGGGTGCAATATCTGTATCACGAGCCTTGCCATACGCCGATGAAAACGTATAAATCGACCAATGTGGCTGGCAGTTTGTTAGGTCAAGCAGTGACGCTCAATGATCGTTGTTGTGGTGAAGCCGGTACTTTTGCCGTTGCACGGCCGGATATTGCCACACAGGTGCGTTTTCGTAAGGAAGAAGAAATCACCAAAGGCATCATGGAACTGACTGGCGAAGAAAAGGCCAAGAATGGCAATGTGAAAATGCTGACTTCTTGCCCGGCCTGCCAGCAGGGTTTGTCTCGCTACACTGAAGATACCGGTATTGAGACTGATTATATTGTGGTTGAAGTTGCCAAACATGTGTTGGGTGACAACTGGCACACCCGGTTTATCGATAATGCCAAGGCCGGTGGTATCGAACGGGTTCTGCTGTAAAAAGGTTCGGGCAGCTGTTTAAGCGGCTGCCCGATTTTTACTTAAGAGTTAACGGTTCGCCAGCAAAGCTAATGCCATCCCAGCCATGCTTCATAAAGTGGCGAATATTCTGATGATCATCACCCTTCGGGTTCAATAACACATCTTTTCGGTAATAATCGCCAAAGCAGGCCAGTGTGTGTGCCTCGTTCAAGTCCTGATGCAAACCAAAAGCAAAAATTTTGCATGAACCATTATTTTGCCCGGCTTGATTTTCCAGTCCGGCATTTTTAAATGCTGTGGGAGTGAAATCATAATTGTCATCAATCACTGCGATAGTATCGGCAAAGCTGATTTGCGCCGGTGTTTCATTTAAAGTGGTGAGAAATGTCGCTAAATCCATTAAAAACTCCAAAAATTAAGTAAAAACCGGGTAAATTCGCTGACCGTGATGCGTGCAGTACGAAATTGTTTAACAGCTGCCATATTGCCTTAATAGCCCAAGGCCATACCAGACACCAGTTGA
>JBFJJO010000129.1:0-5938 GCA_041612215.1 Methylophaga sp. | reverse complement strand
CTCATCACCGGGGTAATAAAATAGCCCAGACTGGCTTCCAGCACCCGTTGTTCAGAAACGGCCCATATATAAATCAGCCAGTTGACAGCTATCAATAAAGACGACACTGCCAGCCAGGCCATTTGTTGTTTATTGATAATTAGCCGTACCAGACTTCGCCAGCGGCCAAGTAATATAGCAATCAGCGATGTTGCCAGTAATGACCAGATGATCCGGTGCGCCAATACTTCAGTGGCACTGACATGACTCAGATAATGAAAAAATAACGGAAAGCCACCCCATATGACATAAGCAGCAATCGCCAACAAAAGTCCGTGCATTCAAATCCCGATAATTAATAGCCATTCTCAATACTACTTTAATCAAAGTAACGGCAAATATGGCTAGTGTGGGTGCTTTATGAGTCTTGAGAAACATCAAGATTGTAAAACGACATTATAAAAGGGTGATTTGATATAGTTGGATTTGAAGTTATACCGCGCAAGGAAATGCCGAGAATGAGAAATCACTTTGGTCGCTTAATGGCCTGGGTAAAAAATTGCAGGTTTGCTCATTGTGACGTTCCTTTGCGAATCGCACTGGTTTATGCAGTTTAGATATGGCCGTCGTTCATCGTGCCCGGGAATTGGTCAATGCTGCAATTGCCATGGCGCATGGTCTGGGTATGAAGGTCGTGGCAGAAGGCGTTGAAACAGATGCCCAGCGTTTACTGCTTAAAGAACTGGTCTGTGATTGTGCACAAGGTTATTTTTTCAGCAAGCCGGTGCCTGCTGCAGATATCCTTGCGAAATTGAATGTTAACAGATAAGCGTTGATAAATGCTGTCATCACACTCATTACGGGCTTCTCATCACTTGTTTTAATGTGTAGTATCAGGGGCTGAACTGACGGCCCTTACCGGTGGTCAGACTAACGAGTTCCAGTGTCATTCTCAATGGCGCAGGACACCCTTGGCAAGTGATAGGAAGTGCAATGCTGGAGAGTTATCTCCCCATTTTGTTGTTCATCATCATGGGCGTCGCTTTTGGCGTAGTACCGCTGTTGGCGGGATTTGTACTGGCACCACACCGCCCCGATGCCGAAAAAAACTCTGCTTACGAATGTGGTTTTCCCCCGTTTGAAGACACCCACAGCAAGTTCGATGTCCGTTATTATCTGGTTGCCATCCTGTTCATCATTTTCGATTTGGAAATTGCTTTCTTATTTCCATGGGCAATCGTGCTAGATGATATTGGCGTGTTTGGTCTTTTGGCGATGTTCCTGTTTCTTGGCATATTAGTGGTCGGTTTTATCTATGAATGGAAAAAAGGCGCGCTGGAATGGGAGTAGAGGGCATTCTCAAAGAAGGCGTGGTCACCACCAGCGCTGACAAGCTTATTAACTGGGCCCGTACGGGATCCTTATGGCCTATGACGTTTGGTTTAGCTTGTTGTGCTGTGGAAATGATGCACGCAGGTGCCGCGCGTTACGATTTAGACCGGTTTGGCATTGTGTTTCGCCCCAGCCCAAGGCAATCAGATGTCATGATTGTTGCCGGCACCCTGGTCAATAAAATGGCACCGGCACTGCGTAAAGTGTATGACCAGATGTCTGAGCCACGCTGGGTCATTTCTATGGGTTCCTGTGCCAATGGCGGCGGTTATTATCATTACTCATACTCTGTTGTACGGGGGTGTGATCGGATTGTGCCAGTGGATATCTACGTGCCCGGTTGTCCACCCACTGCTGAAGCTTTGTTATACGGCATCATTCAACTGCAAAAGAAAATTCAGCGCACCAACACTATCGCCCTGCGGCAAGAGGCGTAATCATGTCAAAAGCGCTTAAAGAACAGCTTCAACAGCACTTTCAAGACGCGCTTATTGAATGTGACTATGCGCGCGGTGAAACTACCTTGTATGTTGATACTGAGCATTTGCTAAGCGTTGGTATGGCGCTGCGCGACGAATTTGCTTTTAGTCAGTTAGTAGATCTTTGCGGTGTTGATTATTCAGCTTATGGCGCCAGTGGCTGGGAAACCAAACAAGCCTCTGAGCAAGGTTACAGCCGTGCCCGTGAATCTCAGGAGCACAGTCAGAGTGAAGTTGATGGTTATCGGTTTGCTGTGGTTTATCACTTATTGTCGATACAACATAACCAGCGGCTGCGTTTAAAAGTGCATTTAACGGCAGAAGATTCGTTGATTGATTCGGTTACCGGGATTTGGGCCTGTGCTGATTGGTATGAGCGCGAGGCATTTGATTTATTCGGTATTTTATTCCGCGGCCATAACGATTTAAGACGGATTCTGACCGATTATGGTTTTGTTGGTCATCCGTTTCGTAAAGATTTCCCGCTCATTGGTAATGTCGAAATGCGTTATGACGAAACCCAAAAACGGGTCATTTACGAACCGGTTAGCATTGAGCCGCGTACCTTGGTTCCTCGGGTGATCCGTGATGATAACCGCTATCGGATGGACGAAAAATAGATCTATGGAAAACAAAAATCGACATTTTTTGTTTCAGGCAAGGCCTGCGAGAAGCCGTCGCGGAGTGTGCTTAATGACACATGAGCAACGGAAGTCGCAGCAAAACGCCGCCTGGAACAAAAAAGGGCATTTTTAAGATGGCGGAGATTAAGAATTACACATTAAACTTTGGCCCACAGCATCCGGCGGCGCATGGTGTATTAAGGCTGATTCTTGAAATGGACGGTGAAGTTATCGAACGCGCTGATCCGCATATCGGCTTGTTGCATCGTGGTACTGAAAAACTGGCCGAATCCAAACCCTACAATCAGAGCATTGGTTATATGGACCGGCTTGATTACGTGTCAATGATGTGTAACGAGCATGGCTATGTCATGGCTATCGAAAAATTGCTTGGTGTAGAAGCGCCCATTCGTGCGCAATACATTCGGGTGCTATTCGATGAAATGACGCGGATCCTCAACCACCTGATGTGGCTGGGCGCCCATGGTCTGGATATCGGTGCCATGACGGTATTCTTATATTGTTTTCGTGAACGCGAAGATTTAATGGATTGCTATGAAGCGGTGTCTGGCGCGCGGTTACATGCCACATATTACAGGCCCGGCGGTGTTTATCGTGATCTGCCGGATCGTATGCCACAATACCGGGCATCAAAATGGCATAGTCAAAAAGAAGTCGATGCCAAAAATGCCAATCGCCGCGGCAGTATGCTTGATTTTATTGAAGATTTTGTCCGGCGTTTTCCAAAATGTGTTGATGAATACGAAACACTGCTCACTGACAACCGTATCTGGAAACAACGTACCGTAGGTATTGGTGTGGTTTCACCAGAGCGTGCTGTGCAACTGGGCTTTACCGGTCCAATGCTGCGGGGTAGCGGTGTTGAGTGGGATCTGCGAAGAAAACAGCCTTATGCCGTCTATGATCGTCTGGATTTTGCCATTCCAGTCGGTAAGGAAGGCGATTGCTATGACCGTTACCTGGTTCGCATCGAAGAAATGCGTCAGTCCGCAAAAATCATGCAGCAATGCATCGACTGGCTGCGGGTCAATCCTGGCCCGGTGATGGCTGATAACGCCAAAATTGTGCCACCCAGCCGGATTGATATGAAAGACGATATGGAAGCGTTAATTCATCACTTCAAGCTGTTTACCGAAGGTTATTGTGTGCCTGAAGGTGAAGTCTACGCTGCGGTTGAAGCGCCAAAAGGCGAGTTTGGTATTTATATGGTCTCCGATGGTGCCAATAAGCCGTATCGGGTCAAAATTCGTGCGCCCGGCTTTCCGCATTTAGCGGCAATGGATGAAATGGCAAAAGGCCATATGTTGGCTGATGTGGTGGCGATTATCGGCACGATGGACATTGTTTTTGGCGAGATTGACCGATGACCGAGATGCAACTTACCGGCCCACGAGAACAATTATTCACTGCTGATATCCGCCAGCAACTGGATTATTGGATCGCCAAATATCCTCCTGGTCAGGCGCAATCAGCCGTGATCCCGGCCCTGCATATTTTGCAGGAACACCATGACGGTTGGCTTAGTAAACCGCTGATGCAGGCATTGGCGGGGTATCTTGATATGCCTGAAATCGGTGTTTATGAAGTGGCGACTTTTTACACGATGTATGAGTTACAGCCGACGGGTCGTAACAAAATTAGCCTGTGTACCAATATTTCCTGTCAGCTGTGTGGCTCAGAAAAAATTGCCAATCATATTCAGAAAAAACTGGGTATCGGTTTTGGCGAAACCACCGATGACGGCAAATTCACACTGAAAGAGGTGGAATGTCTGGGAGCCTGTGTCGGCGCACCGATGTTATTGCTTGGCAAACAATATCATGAGTATCTAACACCGGAGAAAGTTGATGCCATTCTGGACGGGGTAAAATAATGCAACAGCTCAATCAAGTATGTTTCCGCACTTTGCAATTTGACCAGCCATGGACGCTGGAAAACTATCGTAACGTCGGTGGCTATGCGATGTTGGAGCAAATTCTGCGTGATAAAACCCGGCAAGAAGATATTATTGAACAACTTAAAAATTCGGCATTAAGAGGCCGTGGTGGTGCCGGTTTCCCCACCGGACTGAAATGGAGCTTTATGCCACGCAAGATGCCGGGCGCCAAATATATCGTTTGTAATTCAGATGAAGGCGAGCCCGGTACCTGCAAAGATCGCGACATCATGCGTTACAACCCGCATCAGTTGATTGAAGGGATGATTATTGCCGGCTACACCATTGGCGCTGAAGTAGGTTACAACTATGTTCGTGGTGAGTTTTACGAGCCCATAGAACGGTTTGAACAGGCTTTAACCGAGGCGCGTGAGGCCGGTTACCTTGGCAAAAATATTCTGGATAGCGGCTTTAATTTTGAGTTGCATATGCATCCCGGTGCCGGCGCCTATATTTGTGGTGAAGAGACTGCCCTGCTGGAGTCACTGGAAGGCAAAAAAGGCCAGCCACGTTATAAACCGCCATTTCCGGCTGGTTATGGCTTATATGGCCGGCCAACGACGATTAACAACACCGAAACGCTGGCTTCAGTGCCGGTCATTTTGCAACATGGTGCTGACTGGTTCCACGAATTGGGTACGCCCAATAACGGCGGCCAGAAAATTTTTTGTATGACCGGCCATGTCAACAAACCCGGTAATTACGAGGTACCACTGGGCATGCCTTTTGCTGAATTGCTGGAACTGGCAGGTGGCATTCGTGAAGGGCATCAGTTAAAAGCCGTTATCCCCGGTGGCACCTCAACACCGGTGGTGCCGGCTGATGTCATGATGAAAACTGCTATGAGTTATGACGGTATCGGCAAAGCCGGCTCAATGCTTGGTGCAGGTTCAGTCATTGTTATGGATGATTCGACCTGTATGGTCAAAGCGCTGGAGCGTATTGCCTATTTTTATTACGAAGAATCCTGTGGTCAGTGCACGCCATGCCGTGAAGGCACCGGCTGGTTATATCGTGTGATCAAACGTATAGAAAACGGTCAGGGTCAGCAGGAAGATTTGGACAGGCTGGTTGATGTTGCTGAAAATATCAATGGCAATACCATCTGTGCATTGGGTGATGCTGCAGCAGCACCGGTGATTAGTTTTATCAAACATTTTCGCGAAGAATTTCAATACCACATTGATCATGGCTGTTGCATGGTGGGGCATGATGAACCACAGGGGCTGCGTCAATATGGTTAATATTGAAATTGATGGCATCCCACTGAAAGTGGATTCCAGCAGAATGATTATTCAGGCTGCTGATGAGGCAGGTATTGATATACCGCGGTTTTGTTATCACAAAAAACTGTCAATTGCTGCCAACTGCCGGATGTGTCTGGTTGAAGTGGATAAATCACGTAAAGCGCTGCCAGCCTGTGCCACACCGGTCACTGAGGGTATGAAAGTTTTTACCCATTCCAAAGTGGCGGTGCAGGCCCAGCGTGGTGTCATGGAATTTTTGCT
>JBFJJO010000128.1:0-5955 GCA_041612215.1 Methylophaga sp. | reverse complement strand
GCTGAAACGGTTAACCAGATCGACAACGGCTGATGGCGTATGCAGCAGTAGTTCAGTCAGTTTTTCAGTATCAACGGTGAGGCCTTCTAGAACACGATTAAGCAAATCTTCAATGGACCAGGCCAAATCACCAACGGCCATGGCACCGGCCATTCGACCGCTGCCTTTTAAGGTGTGAAAATGCCGGCGGATATCCCCGAGTATTTGCGTGTTGTGTTCTTGTTGCCAGTTGGGAATTAACTGGTGCAATTCAGCGAGTACTTCGTCGGCTTCTTCTAAAAAGACCTCGGCAATTTCTGGGTCAATACCTTCAGCAAAGCCTGCTGGGTCAGTGGGGACTTGTAGTTGCTCACTTAACGCGTCAGATATTGATAGTGGATCTTCCCAGTCTGGGGGGATTGACGTTTCCACCATTTCTGCAGGCGGTGGCATATCATCCATATTGATAGAAAGTTCATAGTGTGACTCTGATTCTGGAACAGGATCCTTTTCAAAACTAAAATCAATGGCTGCCTTATCGTCATCAATCGGTGAGTCATGATGAATGTCTTTGGCAGGAAAGGATAATTCGCTGGCTTCGGCTTCGTTTAAATCTTGTGCCTTGCTATAGCCATCAGCGATGGCGGCTTGCTGTTGAAGATATAAATCGACCGATGTCTGCGGTTTATCTGACGATGAAATTGCTGAAGCAGCTTGTTTCGCTATGTAAAGATCTACGGAGGTTAAAGAACTCTCATATCTGGCGTGCTCTGCAATGTAGCGTGCCACCCCGGTTAAATTTACTGATCCGGACACTGGGTTTACTTCAGCAGCTTCAACGGTTTCAGATTCTACTTTGACAATTTCCGGGGTGCTGACATCACCGAATTGCGAAAGGATCTGTCGGGAATAATCGATTAGTTGCGAAGGTGAATGACCATGTTGCTGAATCGATTCCATATATAATTCAGCTGCCGATAAAATTTCGGCCAGTTGCTGAATGGCGATCGCGGTTAGTTGCTCGTCAAACGGCGGCGTTTGCAGTTTGTTGACAGTTGACTGGAGTAAATCAGCGGCTGCACTCAAGTTGAGCATTTCCAAACTGCCGCTGATCAGTTTTAGGCCTGAGCAAGTGCTGGCAATAAGCTCACTGGAAATGTCATCCTGCTGCGCAGCAATGGTCAGATTTTCTTTTATATTGCCCAGTTCAAACAAACATTCCTGCACCACGGCTTGTTGTAATTCGGCACCATCAATACCGGGTCTGTCGTTGCCATGTTGACGTAACTGAGATTCCAGAAGTAACAGGCTGTCGGCGAGCTCTGTCAACGTTTGATTAGCATCCTGTGGTGTCTGTTCCGTAAGCGTTGCCAGCTGCTGATGTTGTTTTTGCAATGATTCATAACCAGCCGGTTGATTAAGCAGAGACAAGGTGTCGGCCATGTTAAGCAGTTGCTGATCGATGTCTGCCAATATATCCGTCGCGTCAGGAGCCGATAGTTCAAAAGCATCTATCTGTGTTTTTAGCTTCTGTAATTCTTCGAGTAAGGCGGCATGTGCATCATCAAGTGCGTTGTCGCTAATGCCGTAAATGGCTTTTTGTTGATCAAAAAAGCTGAGCTGATAAGTGTGTTTCAGACTGCTAACCAGTAAACCACGGTTGTTGGCCCGGGCGACGATTAACAATAATTGCTGTAGCAAAGTTTCTGGAAACACCGTTAACAATGTATCTTCGCCCTGTTCACCAACAATTTTCATAGGTGACGCGAGTTTGCCGAGCACTTGTTTGATATCGGCTTCAATGGATAAGCCGCGTTGCAATAATGCTTCCAGTAACGCTTCGGCGGCCCACCATAACTGGACGATTTTTTCTTGATGACTGGCAAGGCGCAGGTAATTAACAATACCGCGCATTTTGCGCAGGCTGCCATCGTCAGCTTTTTGCAACCAACTGAGAAGCAACCGCTGGTAGGCGGCAGCCAGTTGCTGAGGCGCAATATCGATAGTGGGTGCTTTGCGCTGTGGATCTGGCTGCATCGATTCTGGCAAGTTAACCGGAATTAATGGTTGGAATAAATCCAGTGGTTGATAGGGCGTTTGCTGACGGATTTCTCGCAGCGAATTGATGCTTTCAATCAAACACAACGGATGATCCGGAAATTCGTCACTGAGTAATTTCAGATAATTAGGCAGTAATAACAAACTGCGCAATAGCGTGACTTTGGCGTTATCGGCGTCTTCCAGCATAGGCTCTCTGAGATGCTGACAAAGTGCTTGCATTTCGGCGGTGAGCATTTGCGCACCATTGAGGTTGAGCATTTGCAACGTGCCATTGGCCTGATATAGCTGCTCGACACAATTCGACAAAGCAGTATTGTCATTGGTATCGATATAGGTTTGCAGTGCTTGCAATGCAGTTGTGAGCGACTTTTGCAGCTCATCCTGTACCCACATTAAGGCACTGTAATTACCTTTCATAATTTGAGCCATCTGGCGTCTCCGCAGTCAGCATCCGAGATCAAGGCAGCTTGAACCCTGAAACCGATTTACGCAGCTCATTGGTTAATTGCAGCAGCCGGCCAATCGCTGCGGCACTTTCATTGGTACCCGTTGAGGTTTGCATGGTGATTTCCTGGATAACGCTCATGCTCTCTGAGGTACTGACCGCAGCTGTAGCCTGTTGTTTGGCATTATCAGAAATATTGTTAATCAGCTCCGCGAGTTGCTGGGAAACGGCTTCAATTTGTTCCAGTGAGGCACCGGCATCCTGCGATAGTCGTGCCCCGGACACCACTTCGGAAGTGCTTTGTTCCATGGAGCTAATCGCTTCGCTGGTATCACTTTGAATGGTTTTCACCAGCGCATCAATCTGCCGGGTCGCATTACCGGAACGTTCCGCCAGTCGTTGTACCTCATCGGCAACTACGGCAAACCCCCGACCGGCTTCACCGGCCATTGCTGCCTGAATGGCGGCATTCAACGACAAAATATTAGTTTGTTCGGCGATGTCGTTAATAAGTTCAACAATTTCGCCGATTTGCTGCGAGCTTTCGCCCAGCCGTTTCATCCGTTTAGAGGTTTCCTGTATCTGCTCACGAATAGTGTCCATCCCATTAATGGCTTTTTTAACGGCGCTGTTACCCTGTACGGCCAGACTCACCGATTGCCGGGCAACTTCCTGTGATTGACTGGCATTATCTGACACTTGCTCAATAGACGCCGCCATTTGGGTGATCGCCGAGCTAACCTCAGTAATTTGATGCGCCTGATGTTCACTGGCATCCGTTAAATGCAGGGCGGTGGCCTGGGTTTCCTGGGCAGCCGATGCCACTTGCAAGGTCGTCGAGTTAATTTGTTCGACGAGGCTGCGTAAGGCATCAATGGTGTAGTTCACAGAGTCAGCAATGGCACCGGTAATATCCTCAGTAACCGTGGCTGAAACGGTCAAGTCACCATCGGCAAGGTCGCCCATTTCGTCGAGTAATCGTAAAATCGCATCTTGGTTATGACGATTTTGTAACTCCATTTCGTTGAGTGATTGTTTGAGCTGACGGATAGGCGGCCCGGCCAGACGAACCGCCATCAACACCGCTAATAAAACTGCCATTCCACTGATCCCAGCAGTCACCAGCGGCTCGGCATGAACACGGATAAACTCGCCGGTAGCCAGCAGCCATAAGCCACCCCCTGCCAATGTCAGGAAAACCAGCAGCAATAACAAATGCAGCAGATTGCTTTTGCTGAGTAGTGAGGCAAAAAAAACTTGGCGAGTAGCATTCATAAAAACAATCCTGACAGATAAAGGTTAAGCAGCGGCATTGATAAATCTTGGGTCATCGGCCAGTTTGTAAAAATCTAGAACATACCATTGCCGATCCGGCTGACTGATACTGCCCCGCAAATACGGGCGTAAATTTATATGCAGACTGTTTTGCAATGGTTCCGGTGGACGTTGAAAATGTTTCAGGCCGTAGACTTCATCAACCAGCAGGCCGCTGTAAATATCAGGGTGATTGATGACCATGATCCGACTGCGTTTATCGATTTTGGCGCTCTGGCCTTGTAAATAAAGCTGTAAATCAATTATCGGTAATAAATCGCCGCGCAGATTGGCGACACCAAAAATCCATTGTTGCGATTTTGGTACAGGTGTTATTTGCGCCGGCACCGGAAATACTTCACGGCTGTGGTCCAGCGGAATTAAAAAATGCATATCAGCGAGGCGAAAACCAATCCCACTCCAAGCGCCTTGTAAATTATCCTGTTGACTCAGTCCGGCAACGCGTTGCCGGCTTCGCCGCTCAATATCCTGCAGCAGTGCAATGATGTCGGCAGGTTGGTCAATATGGGCCATATCAGTTGCCTAAAAGCTCATTGATTTGCGTGATTAATTCAGATTCAGTGACCGGTTTGCCCAAATACCCCCGCGCGCCTTGGCGCAGGCCCCACATTTTGTCGGTTTCCTGATGTTTGGATGAGACAATCACGATAGGAATATGCGTGGTTTGGGGATCTTTGGTCAGCCGACGGGTGGCTTGAAAACCATTTAATTCAGGCATGACCACATCCATCAAAATCAATTGTGGCAGGGCCGCATGTGCGACTTCAATTGCCTGTTCGCCATTTTCAGCTACTATCACTTCATGCCCATTTTTTTCCAGCATTTTGCGTAATACATATACCTCTGTCGGCGAATCGTCGGCAATCAGGATCAAAGCCATATAGCTCAACCGTCCTTGTTTTTATTCAGCAAATGGGTGCGGATAGCATTTAATAAATCATCGCGGGTGAACGGTTTTGTCAGATACTGTTCAGCGCCCACTACCTTGCCTTTAGCGCGATCGAATAAGCCATCCTTGCTGGATAGCATGATGATTGGAATATCGCGGTATTTGGCATTGTTTTTGACCAAAGCACAGGTTTGATAACCATCCAGACGCGGCATCATAATATCAATAAACATAATGTCAGGGTGCTGGGCACTGATCATTGGCAATGCTTCAAAGCCGTTATCTGCGGTGATGACTTCACACCCTGCTTTCTGCAACAATGATTCAGCACTTCGACGGATCGTTTTGCTGTCATCAATGACCATAACTTTCAGGCCGGTAAATTCTGTCAAATTATCACTCACGGTTTTTGCAGATCCTGAAAACGAATGAATGTTTATTAAAGTCAGCCTTGAAGATAACCCATTTTTTTAATGCCGGCTAGTTATGCGCAAAAGCAATAATGACGGGACTCCATACCGAGTTTGCAACGTCGGCAAAGTATGAATGACTTGAAAATGGGAATCTGTGTCCCATATCACAGTAATCGGTGGCAAAGGCCGCCAACGTGAGGGGCTTTTTCAGTCACATGCTGAAGGGCTGGGACTATTTTTGCGCCCGCCTGCGTTGTCAATTGCTGATGTAGAATAACTACTCGGCGCAATTTCGCCTTAACGAACACAAAGATAGCCGCCAGCAGTGGTGGATTTGAAAGATAAACAAGCCCTAAGGATATCTGCATCATGAGCTCAGCCGTGCCGCATCTGACCACCGCTTTGAATGGACCGCTACTACAATTGGAATCGCATTTGTTGAACCGGCAAACTGATGTTGAGGCTTGGCTACGCGAACAATGGCTGAAAACACCGGCGCCGTTTTATGCCTCAGTAGATTTGCGTAATGCCGGTTTTAAACTGGCACCGGTCGATACCAACCTGTTTCCGGCGGGCTTTAATAATCTCAATACGGCATTCATGCCTTTATGTATTCAGGCAGCGCAAGCAGCGGTAGAGCGTATCTGCCCAACAGCAAGGCGGGTTTTGATCATTGCCGAAAATCATACCCGTAACTTGTTTTACCTAGAAAGTCTGGAAACACTGCGTGGTATTTTCGAACAAGCCGGTCTTGATGCTCGGATCGGCAGTTTGCGCGACGATATGACTGAACCAGCTGATATCGAATTGCCTTCCGGTAAGACCTGCCATCT
>JBFJJO010000127.1:0-5990 GCA_041612215.1 Methylophaga sp. | reverse complement strand
TTAAAAGCGCTGGCGCCAAAAGGTGATAAACGGATGAGCGCCAGCCCGCATGTGCATGGTGCGCTGAGTCAGGATTTACTGTTATCCGATACCGCTGAATTTGCAGAAACGGTTAGCAGTGCAGCACACCATTATGCAGAAAATACCCGGCCGCTAGGTATGTTTCTGGCCAAAGTCATGCAGCAAAATAAACAAAAATTTCGGGTATTTGGCCCGGATGAAAACAGCTCCAATAAGCTCGATGATATTTACAAAGTCAGCAAAAAAACCTGGCTCGCTGAATATTTGCCAGAAGATGCCGATGGCGGTGAGCTGGCAACCGATGGCCGGGTCATGGAAATGCTGTCTGAGCATACATTGGAAGGCTGGCTGGAAGGCTATTTATTAACGGGACGACATGGTTTCTTCTCGACTTATGAAGCGTTTGTGCATGTTATTGATTCAATGTTTAATCAGCATGCCAAATGGCTTGCTATGTCGCGGCAATTTGCCTGGCGTGGGCCGGTGCCTTCGCTCAATTTGCTGCTGACATCAACGGTGTGGCGGCAAGATCACAATGGCTTTACCCATCAGGATCCGGGATTTTTGGATGTGGTGGTCAACAAAAGCCCTGATGTCACGCGGATTTATCTACCACCCGATGTGAACACCTTGCTGGCAACGGCGGAGCATTGCCTGAAAAGCCATGATTACATCAACGTTATTGTTTGCGATAAGCAAAAACACTTGCAGTATTTATCGTTGGAAGCCGCCCGTGAACATTGCCGAAAAGGCCTGGATCGCTGGGCCTGGGCCAGTATTAATGATGATGGCAATCCCGATGTCGTAATTGCCAGCGCCGGTGATGTCACCACCAAAGAAGCGCTGGCGGCGGTGGAGTTGCTGCATGGGTATTTCCCGGAACTGAAAATCCGTTATATCAATGTCGTGGATTTATACCGGCTCACCCCGGATTTCCAACATCCGCATGGTTTAAATGATGCCGACTTTGATGCGCTGTTTACCACTGAATCGCCCATTTTATTTAACTTCCATGGCTATCCTTATCTGATTCACCGACTGGCTTATCGCCGTAATGGCCATAAACATATGCATGTTCGGGGCTACATCGAAAAAGGCAATATCAATACGCCGCTGGAACTGGCCATCAATAACCGCATAGATCGCTTTAGTCTGGTGCTTGATGTATTGCAGTATGTGGCATCGCTGCCAAATGCTGATGAAGTCAAAAAGGATGTGCACAATAAACAGCAGGCAGCATTAGATCATGCTTATCAATACGGTATTGATGTGACTGAACTGGAGGATTGGACCTGGACGCAGGCGAAAACAGCACAATAAACTGGTCTTTTTGAAGTGAGGACAGCGTGAATATCCTGACCCTGAATTGCGGCTCGTCGAGCTTAAAAGCCTGTCTTTTTTTAAGCGACGGCAGCCGTAAGGATCAGCATTATCAGTTTGGCCAAAATAAGTCGGAACAAGCTTTGCCGGCGGCGTTGGAAAAGTTATACGACTTTTATTCGGCCTATCAAATTGATGCCATTGGTCACCGATTTGTGCATGGCGGTGACTGTGAGGAAACGGCCAGATTATTAGATGCGAATGAGCTTACCCGTTTGCAGGATATTGCTTATTTAGCACCATTGCATATGCCGGCTAATATCCGCGGTGTGCAATTTTGTCAGCAACAGTTTGCGGCGCCGCAGTTTGCCTGCTTTGACACTGCCTTTCATCGCAGCTTGCCTGAATCATCGTCACGTTTACCGATCGACAAAGCCTATGGCCTGCGCCGTTATGGTTTTCATGGCATTAACTACGCGCATATTGCCCGCGAATTGCCGGATTTACTGGGCGAAATCGCTTTTAAAAATGTGCTGATAGCTCACCTTGGCAGTGGCGCCAGCCTGTGTATGTTGCAAAACTTAACATCAGTTGCGACATCCATGGGCTATACGCCTGCTGGCGGTATTCCGATGGCGACTCGTAGTGGTGATCTGGACCCGGGCGTGATGCTGGCGCTTGCCAAGCAAATGTCTCTGGAGCAACTGACGCAAGTGACATTTCATCAAATGGGGCTGCTGGCGCTGTCAGATGGTGAAAGCGGTGATATGCAGGCATTATTAAATAGTAATTCTGAGCAAGCCGCTTTTGCGGTGCGTTATTTTTGTGATGAGGTGCGTGCTGCAATTGGTGCTTATGCTGCTCAATTTGGTGGATTGGATGCCATCGTTTTTACCGGTGGCATTGGTGAACATGCTGAGCGCATTCGCCAGCAAATAATCTCACCTTTGACATTTATCGGCTTTGAACTGAATCATCTTAGCAACGCCCAGCATCACATGGAGATCCATGCTGACGATTCAAAACCGATATTAGTTATTCCCGCTGATGAAGAAGCTGAAATCGCTTTTTGGGTCAAACAGCTAAATCAGGATTAGTGGCTGCCACGATAATGATCCGTTTCATCATTTTGATATTTTAAAATTGTGAATAATCTGACAAAAATTGTATTCAATAAAACTATCTTTAGTTTGTTTGATAGTTGGCATACTGCGATAATCCAGAATTGTAGAGCTATGGATAGACAATCATCGTGCGCAGCATCTTCTCTGGTTTAAATACTTGGTTTTTATCACGCCCTAGGCCGGTCAAACGCCTCATCACAGTCAGCGTTGATTATCTGGCGGTAATGCTGGCGTTATGGCTGGCTTTTTCGCTGCGGCTCAGTACGTTTTATATGCCACCCCAACAGCAATGGTGGTTGTTTTTGCTGGCACCGGTTTTGGCGATCCCGATTTTTGTCAAATTAGGTCTCTACCGAGCAGTCATTCGCTACATCGGCATCGACGCTTTATGGGCCATCTTGAAAGCCATTATGCTGTACACATCGTTGTTGATGATATTGGTGTTACTCGCGCAGGATACGTCGGGCGTGGTGCCAAGAACCGTTTATGGCATTAATGCTGTTTTACTGGTGTTATTGATTGGCGGTAGCCGGATGCTGGCCCGTTGGTTACTGACAAAACAATCGTCACAACGAAAAACTAGTCGTCGCAAAGCCGAATTTATTCCACCGGTGATTATTTATGGTGCCGGTGATGCGGGTGCACAACTGGCGACGATGCTGAAAATGGGTCACCAGCTACGGCCAGTTGCATTCATTGATGATGATGCAACATTACATGATCAGCATATCAATGGTCTTACCGTTCATCCTCCGGCCAATTTGCTATCTGTTATTGAGCGCTATCAGGTCAATGAGTTGCTGTTGGCAATGCCTTCCATCTCTCGTAGCGAGCGTAACCAAGTGCTGCAGTCTCTGGAAAAGTTTCCAGTACATGTCCGCACGCTGCCGGATATGACCGATATTGCTCAGGGCAAAATCAGCGTCTCAGATATTCAGGAAGTCGATATTGCCGACTTGTTGGGGCGCGAGTCGGTCAGCCCTGATACCACACTGCTTAAACGTAACATTACCGGCAAAAACGTGCTTGTGACCGGTGCCGGTGGCTCTATTGGCAGCGAGTTATGCCGACAGATTATTCGCAACCAACCGACACATTTGGTGTTGTACGAGATCAGCGAATTCGCGCTTTACCAGATTGAAAAAGATCTGGAAGCGTTAAATACTGCGGTCCCGATTATCAGTATCTTAGGATCAGTGGTTGATCAGAACCGGTTGGAAGCTATTTGCCAAAAGTTTAATATTCATACGATTTATCACGCGGCAGCATACAAACACGTGCCGATGGTGGAAAAGAATATAACGGAAGGTGTGCGCAACAATGTATTTGGCACACTCAGTGCGGCATTGGCGGCAATTGCTACTGATGTAGAAACATTTGTGTTGATTTCAACTGATAAAGCGGTGCGGCCGACCAATATCATGGGCGCCAGTAAACGCCTGGCCGAACTAGTTCTGCAGGGACTTGCTGCCGATTCCGATGATGATATTGCAACGCGATTTACCATGGTGCGTTTTGGTAATGTATTGGGATCTTCAGGTTCAGTGGTGCCTTTATTTCGCCAGCAAATCATAGATGGTGGTCCGGTGACCGTCACGCATCCGGATATTATTCGCTACTTTATGACGATCCCTGAAGCGGCCGAACTGGTTATTCAGGCCGGTGCCATGGGTATGGGCGGTGATGTATTCGTTCTAGATATGGGCGAGCCGGTCAAGATTGTCGACTTGGCAAAAAGATTAATCCATTTGAGTGGCTTTACTGAGCGTGATGAAGAAAACCCTGATGGTGATATTGCCATTGAATTTACCGGCCTGCGTCATGGTGAAAAGCTTTATGAAGAGTTGTTGATTGGCGATAACGTATCGTTGACCAAACATCAGAAAATTATGCGTGCCGAGGAGCATATTATTCCCTGGGTGACTTTAGAGCCGATCCTGGATCAACTGCAGGATGCGATTAAACACGCTGATCATCAGCGTATTCGCAACTTATTGTTAAAGCATATTGATGGCTTCGCGCCGCAGTGCGACATTAAAGACTGGCTTAAAGTCTGACAGGGTTTACCGCACAAACCTCAAGGGCTGGCTGATGTATAATCCAATTTTGAATTAAGGGGCTGACAATACTGTGTGTGGCATTGTAGGCGGCATCGCCGAACGAAACGTAACACCGATTTTGATGGAAGGTTTGCGGCGCTTGGAATATCGCGGCTATGACTCATCTGGTATGGCCTTGCTGGTGGCGGATAATCAGATCGAGCGCGTCCGTTCGATGGGTAAAATCAAGCAGTTGGAAAACAAGATCAATGCTTTAGATACTGCTTTTAGTGGTCAGGTCGGCATAGCGCATACCCGCTGGGCAACCCATGGTGTGCCAGCCGAACACAATGCCCATCCGCATATTTGTAATCAGCGTGTTGCCGTTGTCCATAACGGTATTATCGAAAACTATCAGTCACTCAAACAGCAGCAATTAGCGCAGGGTTACCGCTTTACTTCAGAAACCGATACTGAAGTGGTGGCACATGCCATTTACCAGCAGATGTTTGGTGCGCCGGATTCCAAAGTCGCCAAACAGGATCTGCTGCAATCCGTCATTCAGTCTCTTAAAACCTTCGAAGGCGCCTATGCGCTGGGCGTGGTTGCGACCGACGATCCGGAAACGCTGGTTGCTGCCCGCAAAGGTAGTCCGTTGGTTATTGGTGTGGGTATCGGCGAGCATTTTATCGCTTCCGATGTGTCCGCATTATTGCCAGTGACGCAAAACTTCATCTTTCTTGAAGATGGCGATGTGGCCTTGGTCAAGCGTAATTTGGTAGAGATTTTTAGCACCGTCACTGGCGAAAAAGTCGAACGGCCGGTGAAAGAATCCAGCCTAAGTATCACCTCTGTCGAATTGGGCGAACACCGTCATTACATGCACAAAGAGATCTTTGAGCAGCCGCAGGCGGTGATTGATACCCTGGAAGGACGTATCACCCAGGATCAGGTTTTGGTATCGAGCTTCGGGCCGCTGGCCGAATCGGTTTTTACCAGCATTAATCGTATTCATATTATCGCCTGCGGTACCAGTTATCATGCAGGTATGGTCGCCAAATACTGGGCCGAAGATATTATCGGCATGCCTTGTCAGGTGGAAGTTGCCAGTGAGTTTCGCTATCGCAATCCGGTGATTGAAAACAACACTTTATTTGTCACCATAAGCCAGTCTGGGGAAACCGCTGATACTTTAGCTGCGTTGCATCAAATCAAAAGCCTGCGTCAAACCCAAAAAGTGAGTAATTTGCAGCGGCGAGCGACAGATATCTCTGCTTCGGTCGACATTAAAGAAACTATTCATCCCCGCGTAGGCGGGGAGCCAGACTCCCAGTCTGAACTGGATTCCCGTCCCCGCTTTCGCGGGGAGAGACCCTTTGAGCGCGGGAATGACGAAAACATTGTCATTGCAAGCTCCGCGAAGCAATCTACCGTAATCAATACCCCGACCCTAACCATCTGCAATGTCGCCGAAAGTAGCCTGACC